>JBEKFD010000035.1:0-38414 GCA_050013495.1 Occallatibacter sp.
ATCCGACGGAAAACTCAAGGGCCCAATCTGGCGCAGCGAGCAGGAACGCGGCCTGAACGGCCCGAACGTCCTGCTCCTTCGAAGGCTGGAAGACGAAGTCGAAAAGGCCTATCCCAGCGCGCATGCAAAACAACAGACCGCCCCATAACGCAAACCCTCTGCATACTTCATTCAACGCCGCCGACGCCGTCTATTACAGTGGAGTTCCCGGCTGCTTTCGCATTACTCCTGAATCATCGGCTAACCGGAGTCACCTTCAAGTTAACAGCGGCCTAAAATCTTCCTTTGCGCCTTTGCAGATCATTGAGTTCGAATGGCGCACAATGGGTTTGAAAGGCAGAAGCCAAGGAGACTCGTTGCGCATCCAACCGCAAACCCGCGCCACATCGCCGGATTTGCTGGCTCAATGTGAACGCGTTGACCCCACCCCTCCCCCTGTTTTGCTTCAATCGCATGAAACAAAATAGGTTAGGTCAATAAAACCCCATTTCACCCACCAAAACAAAGAGCTTACAGGCATCAGTGGCTGAACTGGCGGAAGACCCAGAACAGCGACCCCGACAGCAGCGCCGCCGCCGGCAGCGTGAACACCCAGGCCGCCGCAATATTCCGAATGGTCGACATCTGAAGGCCGCTGCGATTGGCCGCCATGGTTCCCGCCACGCCCGAACTCAGCACATGCGTGGTACTCACCGGCAGCCCAAAATTGTCGGCGGCAAAGATGGTGGCCATCGCGACAAGTTCGGCGGTGGCGCCCTGGGCGTAGGTCAGGTGCTCCTTGCCGATTTTTTCGCCCACGGTCACGACAATGCGTTTCCAGCCCACCATGGTGCCCATGCCCAGCGCCAGCGCCACGGCTACCTTTACCCAGGTGGGGATGAATTTGGTTGCCTTGTCCACTTTGCCTTTGTAGTTCGTCAAGGCGGCGTTTTCCTCCGCCGTGAAGGCCGGATTGTGGTTCTTCTGCATCAGGCGGATGGCTTCGCTGGCGACATACATGTCGTTGCGGACGTTGGTCTGCTGGTTGGGGGGGACCGCCTTGAATTCCTTGTAGAGAGCCACTTCGTGGTTCAGGTCCTCGACCAGCTCGCGCAGCGCCAGGACTGTATCCGGCTGAACCTGCTTGGTGCGGATGTAGTCGGTAACTTCCGTACGGGCATCCGCGCCCAGGATCCCGTTCTTGTCCACGTGCTGGTCGAGAATGCGGCCGGCTTGCTCTGAGGCGGCGATGAAGTCCTGCACGCCAGTGGGCGAAACAGCGTGGTTGAGGGCATAGGCGGTGGGAACGGTTCCGATGAGGATGAGCATGATGAGGCCCATGCCCTTCTGGCCGTCGTTTGAGCCGTGGAAGTAGCTCACGCCGGTGCAGGTGAGCACCAGCAGCAGGCGGATGGGCCACGGTGGGGGCGTATTGCCTTTCGGCGCCTCATAAAGCTCGGGATACTTGATGAGCCATTTCGACAGCAGGAAAAGCAGGGCGGCGGCAGTGAATCCAACAATGGGCGAAATGAGCAGCACCTTGAAGACCTTGGTGGCCTGCTCCCAGTCGACGCCCGAAGTCCCGGAGTGCACGTTCATCAACTGGTTGGCGACGCCAACGCCGATGATGGATCCCACCATGGTGTGGGAACTGGAAGCGGGCAACCCGAACCACCAGGTGCTGAGGTTCCAGAGGATAGCTGCGATCAGCAGGGCGAAGACCATGGCGAAGCCGGCGCCCGCGCTGACCTGCAGGATGAGTTCGACAGGCAGCAGAGTAATGACCGTGAAGGCTACCGTGCCGCTGGAGGTGAGCACGCCGGCCAGGTTGCACATTCCGGACCAGACAACGGCGATGTTCGGCTCCAGCGAGTGGGTGTAGATGACCGTGGCCACCGCGTTTGCCGTGTCATGGAAGCCATTCACGAATTCGAAGCCCAGGGCGATGGCCAGGGCCAGAATCAGCAGCAGATAAGGCCAGATGCTGCCCAGGGTCACACTTTCGAAGTCTTTGGAGATGTTGAAGCCAATAAACCCCAGGCCAATCACCAGCGCCGCCAATACAACGCCGCCGCTGATCATGGCGTGGGACTTCTTCATTTTCTTGTCGAGAAGAGCTGCAGCGGTGGGACGGACGGGAACGGCTGTCGCCAATTCGGGCATGTCTTGCTCCAGGGAATGAGATCGATTTCGGTCTGGCGACGCGCGGGGGAGCGGACACCGGACTCATCCATGGATATAGCAATCAGATGAATGGGGGATGAATTCCGGCGAAGAAAAAAGGCAATTTGGCTTGCAATCGGGCAGACTCGCCAAAGACATTGGGAACCTAAACCGCGGAGCGCAGGGCCGTCTCAGCCCACGCCACGCTCTCCGCATAGCACCGCATGAGGCGCTCCCGGTTCAAGCCGCTGGATAGAGCAATCATGTCGCATAAATCCCAATCGGCTCGTTCATGGCTCTCGAGCCAGTCAAGCAGGCAGCGCTCGGGATTCGTCGTTCCTTGCAGCGCTTCGCATATCTCGGCCCGCAGCGGCAGCGACGGGGTGAGCTCTTCCATGGGGACCCGTAGCATGGCCGGCACCAGGCTGAGCATTCCCAGCAGGTATTGTTCGGCGGGGTCCAGCCGGCATAGACCGGCGGCAAGCTCGCAGAAGCGCGCCCGCAACAAGGCCATGTGCAGAATCTCCGGCGGCGCCTGGCCGTTGAGTTCGCTCAGAACGGCAAGGCTCACGATGCGTCTAAGAGTGTCCTCACCCAGCGCAATGATCGCCGCCTGAATGCTGCGCACCTCCTGCTGAATGGCGTAGACCGGGGAGTTCACCAGCCGCAGCAGGCGATACGTAAGCGAGGCATCGCGCAGCACCAGCCGGCTGATTTGAGCCACGTCGATCGGGTCGTGGTGCAGCAGCCGCACAATCTCGAAGTGCAAAAGCCGGTTGGCGGGTACTTTCCGCTTTTTAACCAGCAACGGATGGAAGAAGTAGCCGCCCTGGAATAGCGTGAAGCCCACCTCGCAGGCCTTCCCATAGTCTTCCTGCGTCTCCACCTTCTTTGCCACCATGGTCAGCGCGGCGCTGCTCAGGCCGCGCAGATAGTGCCACTCCGCCATGCCAAAACGGTTGAAATCCACGCGGATATAGTCGGCCAGCTCCGCCAGCGGACGCAGATCGGCCTTCCAATTGAAGTCTTCAAGCGCGAAACGGAAGCCGCGGCTCTTCAGCTTGCGGCAGCACTCCAGCAGGCGCGGGCTCAATTCAAGACTGGCCGGAATGCCCAGCACCGTCATTTGCGGCGCCAGAACAAGCACCAGGTCTTCGGTCAGCGACTCGGCAGTGCAGTTGACAAAGGCCGGTAAACCATTGGTCAGGCCTTCCAGCCCGAAGATCACCGCGTTGTCCAGCATAGTGCGGGCGGCCACGTCCGCGCCCTGGCTTGCCACCGCGTCCGGGCCGTTGCGGAAGAGCAGCTCATATCCATGCGTGTGCCCGCGCAGGTTCATAATCGGCTGGCGGGCAACGTACCGCAATTCGCCGGCCCAGTTTGGCTGCGCAGCCGCTGAGCTTCTAACCATTGGAGTCTGAGTTGACATGGGACCGTCCCGAAGCGTTTATCGGCGGACCCTCCGGGTCACTTGAGCCGAATTGCAGGCCACGCCGTTCCGGAACGAGCGGGAAGGGAGTTTCCGCGCCACGACACAATCCCAGTTCTCCCATAAGGAAGGTGCGTCCGCCGCTGCGGAAAATGCCACCCTATCGCGACCAGGTTCAGGAAATCGTGCGGAAAAGCCAGTAAAGGAGCCCCGACAGCAGTCCAGCAGCCGGAAGCGTGAATACCCATCCGGCGGCGATGTTGCGAATGGTTGAAAAGTGCAGGCCGCTGCCGTTTGCCACCATCGTACCCGCCACTCCGGAGCTCAACACGTGCGTCGTGCTCACCGGCAGTCCAAACGTATCCGCGGCAAAGATGGTTCCCATCGCCACCAGCCCGGCGCTCGCGCCTTGCGCATAGGTCAGGTGGTCTTTGCCGATCTTTTCTCCCACCGTCACAACAATGCGCTTCCAACCCACCATAGTGCCGAGGCCCAGCGCCAGCGCCACCGCCACCTTCACCCAGTCGGGAATGAACTTGGTCGCCTTGTCCACCTTGCTCTTGTAGTTGGTCAGCGCGGCATTCTCGGGTCGCGTAAAGGCCGGGTTGTGGCTCTTCTGCATCAGCCGGATCGCCTCGCTGGCCACATACATGTCGTTGCGCACGTTGGTCTGGTCCTGCGCCGGAACCGACTTGAACACTTTATAGAGCGCAACTTCGTGGTTCAGATCCTCGACCAGTTCGCGCAGCGCCAGAATCGTGTCCGGCTGTAGTTGCTTGGTGCGAATGTAATCCGTAACTTCGGCCCGCGCATCCGCGCCAAGGATTCCGCTCTTGTCCACATGGCGGTCAAGAATGTGACCCGCCTGCTCGCTCGCCGCAATGAACTCCTGAATATCCTGCGCCGTCACCGCATGGTTTAGCGCATACGCCGTGGGCACTGTGCCGATCAGAATCAGCATGATCAGCCCCATGCCCTTTTGTCCGTCATTGGAGCCGTGGAAGAAGCTCACCCCGGTGCAGGTCAATACCATCAACGCGCGGATGGGGAACGGCGGCGGCCGGTTATCCTTGGGTGCCTCGTAGAGCGAGGGGTAGCGCACCAGCCACTTGGAAAGCAGCATGAGCAGAGCCGCCGCGCCAAAACCCACCACCGGCGAAATCAGCAGGACTTTGAGGACTTTGATGGCCTGCTCCCAGTCCACGCCGGAAGTGCCGCTGTGGACATTGAGCAGTTGATTGGCGACACCCACGCCGATGATTGAGCCCACCATGGTGTGCGAACTCGAGGCCGGCAGGCCAAACCACCAGGTTCCCAGGTTCCACAGGATGGCTGCAATCAGCAATGCAAACACCATTGCGAATCCGGCCCCGGAACTCACCTGCAGAATCAACTCGACGGGCAGGAGTGTAATCACCGCAAATGCTACTGTGCCGCTCGATGCCAGCACCCCGGCCAGGTTGCAAATCCCCGACCACACCACCGCCACATTCGGCTCCAGCGAGTTGGTGTAAATCACCGTAGCAACCGCATTGGCGGTATCGTGAAAGCCGTTCACAAACTCGAAACCGAGGGCGATCAACAACGCCAGCGCCAGCAGCAGATACGGCCAAACGCTGGTGATGGTTACAGTATTCAGGTCTCGCGCAACATGAACGCCGATGTACCCCATGCCGCCAAGCAGCGCGATCAGGAATACCGCGATTCCGGCTTTGCTGGAACGCTTTTTGGGTCTGCGTTCGAGCAGAGTTGGGCGTGAGGGTATGGCTTCTATGAGAGTTGCCAGATCGGCCATTAGAGATCTCCATCGCGGCCGGAAAGATTCCGGACACGCATGGGCCTCCTCATGAGCGCTTCAGCAATTGAATTGAAAGGGAAATCCAGGGGGGACCGCTGGCGGCTGTTGAGACAAGTGCCGGATAAATTGGCTTCCATAAAACCCCAACAACCACATGAATTCGCAGTTGTTTGCTCGGTGAACCAGCAAGAGCTGGTCCTGCTGCATAGATTCTACACCCGCCATCGAGGGGAATGGAAATGCAACCCGCTCCCAATTCGGGAATTAGGTGGCGTGGCGATGGCAAAGCTTTCTCCCGCACGCTACAGTGCAACCGTATTCTCGGCGAACCAGAGAGCCATTTCCGCTTCAGTGAGTTCGCCAGCGGCTAGGCTCAAGAATGTGAGGAAAGCCTCCTCCTGGGTTGCAGTAACTTCAAGCCCGTTGACGTCCAGGAACGCAAAGGAAACCACCAAGGCCGTTCTCTTGTTGCCGTCCACGAAGGGATGATTCGTGGAAATGCCAAACGCATAAGCCGCGGCAAGGGTGGCCAGTGACGGCGTCGATTCCGCATAGGCTAAGATGTTCTTGGGTTTGGCCAAGGCAGATTCGAGCAATCCCGCATCGCGAATTCCTGTGGAACCGCCGTGCGCTGCAAGCTGAAGATCGTGCGCAACGACTGCATCGACAACTTCCATCCACAGGGGCTCCGGCATTATTCAGCCAGCTTCCGCAGAGCGTCGCGATAGCGTCGCATTACCCGTTCGGAGGCTTCCAGCTTGCGCATGAATTCGTCGTCGTATGGAGTCAGGTGCGCCCCGAAAGGGGTCTCGGAAAGACAAATGGAATCGCCCTTTGCTACATTCAGCCGCGCCAAAGTTTCCTTGGGCAGAATGATCCCGGCGGAGTTTCCGATTGCAATAATTTTGGTTGTCGTGGCCATGGCCCATACTCCTCTTGGCCCAAGTATAACATAAGTTATAACGCTGCTCTATCGCCAGTCATCCCGCGCGTTCGCCAGCCCGTCATTCATCACCGCGTCAAAGCCGGTGTGCTTCTTGATGAAGATGTCGCTGAAGGCGCGGTCCTGGCGCAGCAGAATCGCCTGCAGCCGGACCAGCTCCAGCAGCGCCAAAAACGTGGCGATCAGCGCCCGCTGGGAGTGGGTGTGGCTGAGCAAGCGGCTGAGGGAGACCGGCTTGTCTTCCATGTTGAGCCGCCGGCCCAGGAAACGGATCATCTGGCCGACGGTTACCGTGTCTTCTTCCACATCGAGCACGGGGCGATTGCGGGCGCGCTCCAGAATGTCGCGGAAGATGCGCACCAGGTCCACGGTGTCGGCGGCAATCTCCGGCTCCGCCGCCGCGTCGTCCTTGAACTCCTTGAAGCCGGGATTGGTCCAGGTGGCCGCCTCGAGCATCTGCTTCTGCTGCAGCATCTGCGCCGCGTTCTTGAAGCGCTCATGTTCGAGGAGCCGCTCCACCAGTTCGCGCCGCGGATCTTCGGCAGTTTCTTCAGGACCGGCCCCGGCGCGCGGCAGCAGCATCTTGCTCTTGATGTGGATGAGCAGGGAAGCAGTGTAGATAAATTCCCCAGCCACATCGACATCCGACGCCTTCAACTGGTTGACGTAGGCCAGAAACTGGGCCGTGATTTTGGCGATTGGAATGTCGTAGATATCGATATCCTGCTTGCGAATCAGGTCCAGCAGCAGGTCCAGCGGGCCATCGTAGACCAGGCCCACGCTTACGGAAAAAGGAGATTCCTCGGCGCTCTCGTCGCGCTTCTTCTGTACCGCTGCCGCCTTGGCCAGGGCCTTCTCATCCGCAGCCGGCTTCGACACCGGCATGAGCGGAGGAGCTTCGCCGCGGTTCAACGACGCTCGATCCGTTCCATCAGGCTGGGCTGCGGCTGAAACTGCGTTCGGATTGTTGTGCTGGTCCGTCAATGCTTCGCCGTTTCTCTTTGGAATCTCCTGCTGCTCGATGGTAGAACCCGTCATTGCGTGCTTAGGCCCAGTTGCATCGCGGCCCGCACTTCGACCATCGTCTGCTCGGCGCGAGCCCCGGCGCGATTCGATCCGTCCGCGAGAATCTCCATCATCCTCGCTTCGGTAAAGCTGGCGCGCCGCTCCTGGATGGGCGTCAGCACCTGCACCAGCGCATCCGCCGCCCAGCCCTTGCACTGGATGCACCCAATCCCCGCCGACCGGCAACCCTCGTAGACATTGGCGAGCGTCTCCGGCGTCGAAAACACCTTGTGCAAGTCGCCCACTGGGCAAACGTCCGGGTTGCCGGGATCGGTGCGCCGCACCCTCGCCGGGTCGGTGACCATGGTCTTCAGCTTCTGCCGCACTACCTGCTCCGGATCGGTCATCAGGATGGTGTTGCCGTAGCTCTTTGACATTTTGCGCCCATCGGTGCCGGGCAGCTTGGGCGATGGGGTCAGCAAAACCTTTGGCTCCGGTAGGACATCGAGGTGTTCCACCTGTCCGACTCCGGGGATTTCGGCAATGCTCGCCTTCGGATAGAAATGGTTAAACCGCCGCGCCAGCTCACGCGTGAACTCAACATGGGCCTGCTGGTCCTGCCCTACCGGCACAAACTCCGCCTGGTAAAGCAGAATGTCAGAGGCCATCAGAAGCGGGTAGCCGAGAAATCCGTAGGTCGTCAGGTCCTTTTGCGAGAGATTCTCCTGTTGCTCCTTGTACGAAGGCACGCGCTCGAGCCAACCGAGTGGGGCAATCATCCCAAGATAGAGGGGAAGCTCGAAGTGCGGTTTGACCTGACTCTGCACGAATATTGTGCTTTTCTCCGGATCGAGTCCGGCCGCGAGGAAATCGAAGGCCACCTCCAGCGTGTTGGGCGCAATGCCTGATGTGTCAGCGTAATCAGTGGTCAACGCATGCAGGTCGGCGATGAAGAAGTAGCACTCATACTCGTCCTGCAGCTTGACCCAGTTGGCGAGCGCGCCCATGTAGTTGCCCAGGTGCAGCTTGCCCGTGGGGCGCATGCCGCTCAATACACGCGGCCGTGACGATAGATTTTGGTTTTCAGGCATTGTTTCTTTTCAATTTCCAGCAGTTGTTTCTTTTCAAATTCAGAGCGCTGTGCCGAGGTGCCGATTCTGTTTGCCGGAAGGCTCAAACAAGCTCGTTCTATTGTACGGGCCGCCGTGCGGCCTGCCCTGGCTGCCGGTAGTAGTGCTGTTGTATTTCCCCGGAAACTCGGAAGAGTGATAGAGGCCCTGGCCTGAAGGCCCTGCTTAATTGCTCTCATTTCAGGGGGTTGCCCCCCTGCTCCCTCCGATGTTCTGAATTTGCAGCTGCAGCTTAGATCACCCGCAACAGAACATAGATGACCCCGATGGCTGGGCCCAGGAAAAGCCGTATCAATGTCCCCCCAATGAAGATCATGAACAAGTAGCTCACCCAGATCGGAATGCGGTCGTACACCTGCACCGCGTTGTAGGGTAGGACGTTGCGGATCAGGCGGCTGCCGTCGAGCGGAGGAATCGGCAGCAGGTTGAAGAAGAACAGGCTCAGGTTAATCTGAATCGCCAGGATTGCCAGCAGCACAAAAGCCGGCAACGCCGTCGGCACTCCCATGGCGATGCCGCCATCGAAAGTTGCCATCACCAGCGCGTGGCCTCCGGGAACGGCAATCGAGATCACTGATAGCGCCAGAAACGCAACAAAGGCAATCAGCAGGTTCGAAGCCGGCCCGGCCAGCGTGGTCAGGTTGTCGTCGCGCACAATCTTGCGGAAGTTCCGCGTAATGACCGGCGTCGGCTTTGCCCAGCCAACCAGCAGCCCGCTGAAAAACGAGAACCCGATAAATGGTCCAAAGATCACCAGCCCCGGAAACAGCAGCGTCCCGATTGGGTCCACATGATAGATGGGGTTGAGCGTCACCCGCCCCTGCAGCCGCGCCGTCTGGTCGCCCAGGTACGAAGCCGTCCAGGCGTGCGCGCACTCATGAACGCTGAGAGAAAAAATCAGCAGCACAAACTCGAAAACCGCAATAAGAAATCGTACCGATTGCAAACGACTCTCCCCCAAGCTGGAAAGCTCAGGTTAGCATGGAAGGTCCTTCGGATTCGATTCGAACTGGACGCATGGCAACCAGTGCCGTTGCGGTCGGTTCCTGAGATTTGCTGCCGGTGTCGCGAACAAGGTCAGGCAATCGTTTCCAGCCCTTTTTTATCAACCAGCGAGAGAAGCTTGAGAGACGGCCCCTGCGGATGCTTTTCCCCACGCTCCCACTTGCTGACCAGGCTCGGCGTAACGTTCAAATAGGCTGCAAACACCGCCTGGCTGGCTTTCTCACGTGCGCGAAGTGCGCGAATCTTCGTAGGCGTCATCTCTGGAATCGGCGTGAGACAAAGCACATCGAACCTGCGCATTGTCTTGTGGTCCATGCCGCCGACGGAGTAGAGGTCGCCAGCTGTCTCGTGGATCGCCGCCGTGACCTCGCTTCGATATTTCTTAGGCATCTTCTCCCTCCTCCGGCGGATCAAGCTCAATAAGCGCACCATCTGCGACACGCTTTGCAATCTCAGCATCGCTTTAGCCAAGAATTACGTCCGCCAACTCCTTGAATGCTTCCAATTCATGCGCCTTGATATTGCCCAGGTCCTTCTTCTCAAACCCAAATACGAATACTGCGCGCCCCTTGAACCGGAAGAGAAAATCGCTCGCGCACCGCCAGACTTTCCTTCGCCGGCGCGGGCAATGCGCTGCTTTATGACTCCGCCACCAAGATCGGCGTCAATTGCGCCCGCATTCGCAAGACGGGCAGTCTCCCACAATTCAACTTCACGAATGCGAGCTTTGCGGGCGAAACGTGCGAACGGCTTCGTCAAGTAGACGGCCAATCGATTTCGAACCGCTGAGAACACTCGCTAAGTATAGCACTCAGTGCCACAATATTGATAGGAGGGAACTCCTCAATTCCGGTCTGCCGGAAAGCTCCCTACCGCCTCGCCCGCAGCCACCTTCTGCCCACCCAGCACAATCGCGTGGCTGGCAATCCGCGCGCCGTCGCCAATCACCGTGGGCACCGGCGTCACTTTCTCGTAGTTATCCGCGGCGTGGGTAAACGAGTAAATGCGCGCGAACGAGCCGATCACCACATTGTTGCCGATGGTGATTCCACCGCGGTCGTTCAGCAGCGCGCCCTGCCGGATGGTCACCCCGTCGCCGATCTTGAGGTTGTAGCCATAGGTCAGGTCCACGCCGTGGAAGATTTTCACGCTGGTGCCCATGTGCTCAAAGATGTGGCGCCCCAGCATGCAGCGGAAGCGGACCCCGAGCCAGAGATTCAGCCCGATTGGAGACCTGTCAAACATCTGCCAGAACCAAAGAAGCGGCTTGCGCTGGGCGTAGCGCTCGCGGTCCACATCCTGGTAGTACTCGGCTTCGAGAGTCACATTGGCCGAGTCCAAGCTCAGCCCCAGGATGTTACCCGGCAGCTCGCTGGTCAGCGTCAGGTTGAGCTTGCCCCCGTGCGGGCGGCCCAGGTAGAGCTGATAGAGCTGGTCGCGCACGATCTCCGCCCGCCGTTCGGGAGAGCTGTGGCGGACAAATTCATCGTCAAGAAACTGGAGCCAGCGGCGGAAAAGCTCTTCCGCCTCAGGCGCGGGACGCGGGGCGTTGCTCGCGGTAGCCATACGAATTGGACGATACACCACGGGGCGGGGATGCATCGACCTGTGCGCCAAGAGAACATCGCGCAACCGCCGCCGTCTCAATCCAATGGACGATGCGCCTGCCCAATTGAAATGCGTACCATACCGGAACGATGAGTAACACTGGCGAGACCGGCCGGCAGATGGGTGTGTGGGCTGCTACGGCTGTTGTCACAGGCGAGGCCATCTCCCTCGGCATCTTCCTGACGCCAGCCGGCATGGCGCGTTCCCTCGGTTCTCCTGCGCTGCTCGGCGGCGTCTGGTGCGGCATGGCGCTCATTACTCTGGCCGGCGCCCTTTGCTTCACTGAGTTGGCGGTGCGCTTTCCCCAGGCCGGTGGCGAGTACGTCTACCTGCGCCACGGCTTTGGACGCCGGGTCGCATTCCTTTATGGATGGATGGCCGCCGTCGTCATGTATCCCGGAGTTGCAGCCGCGCTCTGCGTCGGCTCGGTGCCCTATGTTCAATCGCTGGTTCCGCTTCCCGGCTGGCTGGCCGCTGCGCTTCCCGCCCTCATCCTACTCACTCTTGGCGCAATCAACTACGCTGGAACCCGCCTCTCAAGCGGATTCATGACCGGCCTCAACTGGCTCAAGGTTCCTGTGCTTGCCGCGTTGGTTGGCTGGGCGCTTGTGTCGGGCCATGCAACTCTGGCCAACCTCGCGCCGCTCACCCTGCGCCGCGCCGGTTCCGACCCCATCGCAGGCGCCATCGCCGGAGCCGCCATCAGCGCCTTCTTCTGCTTCGGCGGATGGTGGGAGGCCGGGAAGATTGCCGGTGACGTGCGCAACCCCAGACGGACCCTGCCCATCGCCTTCACTGCCGGGGTGCTCATCGTCACTGCGGTCTACCTGCTGGTCAGCTTTGCCTTTGTGGCCGTCGTCCCTGTGGAGCAGATCCAGAACAACACAGCCTTTGTAGCGCAATTCGGCCAGGCGCTATTCGGAGCAGAGGGCGGCCGCGTGCTCTCAGCCTGCGTGCTGCTTTGTGTGCTCGGCGGCCTCATGGTCCTCAGCATGGCGGTGCCGCGCGTCACCTATGCACTGGCCCGCGAAGAAGCCGGCAGCCTCGGCAATTCGGAGCAATCCGGCCCGCTGGCCTTTTTCGCCCGCCTTCATCCGCGCTTCGGTTCGCCGGCCAACGCCGTCCTGCTCCAGACTGGCATGGCGCTTGCAGTGCTCGTCCTCGGCGCATTCGACCGAATCCTGGCATTCATCATTTTTTCCGCAGTCGTCTTTCTGGCGCTCACCGTGGCCACGCTTTTCCGCACCGCCGCTCCGGTGAAACGTTGGTGGTTCCCGGTCGCCCCGATTGTGTTCCTTGCCGGCAGCGGAATCCTGGCCGTCATGTTGCTGATGCACAGCCTGTGGCCCTCGCTGCTGGGAGCAGCCGTAGTCCTCGCCGGCCTGCCCGTTCGCTGGCTGCTGCGGAGGCCGGCGCACACAGCGCCGGAGACTGCTCGCAACCATCCCTGCGGAGGCGTGCTTGATGGCTCTCTTCCGCCACAGTCCCAGGCCGAAGTTACGGAATAAACCGCACCCTGCTTTCACCCCAAAGGAGAACCCAATGCCCCACATCGATCTTCCTCCTGGCCATGCAGGCATACGCGGCCCCATGGCGTTTCGCCCGGAGACAGCCCGGCCGTTGAACGACCTGGTTGAAATCCTGCTCACCGGCCCCAGTACTCTCAGCAAAGGCGAGCGCGAGCTGATCGCCACCTACGTCTCCAGCCGCAACTGCACACACTTTTGCCACAGTATTCATGGAGCGATCGCGGCAGCCCACTTCGGCGGTGACGAGGCGCTGGTGAAGCAGGTCAAGACCGACTTCACCCAGGCCGCCATCAGTCTCAAGCTCAAAGCGCTTCTCACCATCGCCGGCAAAGTCCAGCAGGATGGCAAACTGGTGACCTCCGCAGACGTCCAGGAGGCTCGGAGTCAGGGCGCAACCGATCTCGAGATTCACGACACCGTGCTCATTGCCGCCGCCTTCTGTATGTACAACCGCTACGTCGACGGCCTGGGCACCGACCAGCCCGACGACGAGGCTCTATACCGCGAACGAGGCCGCCGCGTCGCCCGCGATGGCTACGTTACGGTCAGCGAAGAGTACCTCGGCAGCCACGCCCACGCGGCCGCGCACGCGTAACAAGTTTGGGTGCCCCATCCTTCAGCAGTTTCATCGCGGAAGGGTGGGAAACGACGATCCTGACCCCGCACCCCTCTCCCTGCACCAAGGAGCAACCCATGCCGCACATCGATCTTCCCGAAGGTTTTCCCGGCATCAGCGCCGGATTCACTTACCGTCCTGAGACGGCGAAGCCCATGCGCCAGTTGGCCCACATTCTGCTCCACGAGCCCAGCTCGCTCACGCCCGGTGAGCGCGAGCTTATCGCGACCTTTGTCTCCTCGCGCAACAACTGCCACTTCTGCCAGTCGAGCCACGGAGCCGCGGCCGCCTGCCACCTGGGCGACGAGACCGTGGTGAAACAGGTCAAGACCGACTTTACTCAGGCTCTCATCAGCGACAAGCTGAAAGCCCTGCTGGTCATCGCCGGCAAAGTCCAGCAGGACGGCAAGCTGGTGACCGCCGCTGATGTCGAGGCCGCGCGCAACCAAGGCGCAACCGACCTGGAGATTCACGACACCGTGCTGATCGCAGCCGCCTTCTCGATGTATAACCGCTACGTCGACGGCCTGGGCACCTGGCAGCCCACCGACCCGGAGATGTACGCTCAGATGGGCCGTCACCTTGCCGAGGAAGGCTACATCGCGCCTTCCATCAAGCAGCCTCTGGAGTTCCTGGCGGAGCAGGCCGTCAGCGTCCCTTGAGTCGGTTACAGGCACAAATGTAAAAAGGGACGAGCCTTAGCCCGTCCCTTTTTACTTGTCCATAACCCCCGGCTATCGAACCCTATCGACGCCCCTGAATCGTCTTCGGCCCGCCGCCACCGCCCAGTTTTCTTGCTTGCCGTTTGGCGGCGATGGCGTGCATCTCCTGGCCCATCGCCGACTTGTTGATGGCCAGCTGGATGCCCAGGTTGATCAGGTTGCCTGTACCCCAGTAGAGCGCCAGGCCAGAAGCAAAGTGCCACATGGAAAAGCCGAATATGACCGGCATCATGATGGCCATCATGCGCCTCTGATTTGGGTCCATGCCCGGCGAAGGCGTAATGAACTGAACCAGGAACATGCTTGCAATAATCAGAATGGGCAGAATATGCAGCGGGTCGGCCACCGATAGATCGTGCAGCCAGTACCAGTGTGCCTGGCGCAGCTCAATCACGTTAGCCAGCACCCGGTAGTAAGCGAAGAACAGCGGCATTTGAATCAGCAGCGGCAGGCAGCCGCCGTACATGTTCACGTTCTCCGTCTTGTAGAGTTCCATCATCTCGGTGTTCATCTCGGCCCGCTTGGGGTCGCTCACCTTGAGATGGGCATATTTCTTCTTGAGCGCGTCCACCTTGGGCTGAATGCGCATCATCTTCAACGACGACTTCATCATCATCAGGCGTGTTGGCAGCATGAGCAGGTTGAAGACCACCGTGACGATGACGATGTCCCAGCCCCAGTTGGGCACGCCGTGTTCGTTCAGGAAGCGGAGAATCCAATAGAGCGGCGTAGCAATGACCGTCATCCAGCCAAACTGGATCAGCGGCTGCAGCGACGGGCCGGTTGGCTTGCCGTCCGTTCCCATCGCATGGATCGAAGCCAGCACATCCATCGCCTTGGGTCCGGCATAGAGGCGCACCTTCGTATATCCGCTGGTATCGCCAACAGCCAGTCCCAGCACGTCGGCAGGCTTCTTCTGGCTGTTGGGATCGCTCAGGTCGCTGGGCAGGTTGATGCTGTTGTGCAGTGTCACTACCGCGGTTCGCGAAGGATCGTCGGGCAGAAACACGGAAGCAAAGTAAAGATCGGTTACGCCCGCGTATCCGTAAGGCTGTTCCAGCGTGGCGTTGCCGCTCACCTTGCCTGCTGCTTCGTAATCCTGCTTGCCGTCAATCGACCAGGAGAAGTAGGAAGGCGTCCGCACCTGGCTCCGGGTTAAAGACGAGGGCAGGAACTCCTCCATATCGCCTAGACCAGCCGGCCATTGCACCAGCGCGCGCACCGGGGTCCCGTTGCGCAACACATGCGATTCGACGTCGACCACATAGCTTGAGTCGAAGCGGAACGTCTTCACAACATCCAGTCCGCTGGCCGCATAGCGGAAAGTGAGGGTAGTCGGCGCCAGAACCACGCCTGTAGCCGAAGGCTGCGCGCCCGCCACAGTTACTTGATAAAGCGCCTGGTTCAACTGGGTGGCCAGCGCCGGCTCATAGGTATAGAGCGAAAGCGGGAATCCAAACTGCGCCGCGGATTGCGGCTGCACCATGTCCAGCGGCTTGCCGGCCGTGTCGTTGTACTTCTTTAGAATCCAATGCCTCACTTGGCCACCGCGATTGGTGAAAACGATCTTGTAGAGTTCGTTCTCGACCGTTGTCTCGGTCTCCAAAGCTGCAGCCACCAATGGCGCACTCGCTGCCGCACCCGGCGCGGTTGCCACGCTCGCCTGGGCCGTATCGGCCCCCGCCTGACCTGTTCCCGCCTGGCCCGGCGCCGCGGCCTGTGTCTGCGATTGAGTCTGAGCCGTTGACTCCGGCGTTGGCTTGGGCTTGAAAAAGTACTGGTAGCCGAGCAAAACCACCACTAACAACGCGGCGAAGCCCATCATGGAGCGCATATCGCCCCCGCCGCCACCACCCGCCGCGCCGGGGCCTTGCCCTTGAATATTGGGATTGCGAATTTCTGCCAAAGGATACTTCCTGTCGTCTTAGGGCCTGTAGCCAGGCACTCGAAGCGAACCAGCCGTCCGGCCGGTGCTTGTTCTATGGTAACGGTTCGTGGGGGAAAGGTCTTGCCACAGAAGTGGGAGGCACCGGGTCAAGCCCTCCGCGCGCAAACGGATGACAGCGCAGCAACCTCCATGCGGCCAAGGCCACGCCGCGCGCCGGGCCGTGCGTCGCAATAGCTCCCGCCGCGTACTCTGAGCAGGTGGGCAGATACTTGCACCCTCCGGGACCGAGCGAATGCACGGCCGGCGAAAGCCAGCGTTGGTAAAAGGCGAGTGTGGCCAGCAAAATGCGCGTCATAATGCAGACACTTCATGAGGCATGCGTGCCGCCTCAGCCCGTGCCTGATGAAGAATACGCACAATCTCCGCCTCAAGTTTCGCGAATTCGAGTGCCAGCACAATGCGCCGCGGATGCAGGATCAGGTCAAAGCCTTCCGGCAGCAGCTCGACATGCCGGCGCAGGGCCTCGCGCATGCGCCGCTTGATGCGGTTGCGCTCATGCGCCTTTCCCAGCACCTTTCCCGCGGTAAGGCCCACGCGCGGCCCCGCAGGCAAGGCGGCGCCCGCGTAGGCAGGCGTTTGCCGCGCCAGAAACCAGCTCATCGACGCAGAATGCCGCTTCCGGTTGGCGGCATAGGCGCGCTGATAATCGGCATGTTTCTTGAGGCGCGCTCCGGTTAGCGACAGAATGCGGGATTGAATCGGGGAAGCGTGCCCGGGGTCAGGCGATTGCAGAGTGGGTGACTTGGCCGTGCGGGGAAGGCTGTTCATGGCAAATGCCCCGGCACGTTCAAGCCGAAACGGATCGCGCCCTTCTCCGGCTCAAACAAAGCGGCAGGCAGACTAATCGCGGAAGCCGGCGCTGACCGACACACGCTTGCGGCCGATGGCGCGACGCCGGCTCAATACGGCTGCGCCGCTCTTGGTCTTCATACGCGCGCGAAATCCGTGCGTCTTCACGCGTTTGCGGCGATTGGGTTGAAATGTGCGCTTGGGCATGGAAATGCGCTCCTGTTTCCTGGCTGAAATCTGAGCCTTGACGGCAAGTTTTAAGTATATCGCACCTTGGGCCGTGAATCCAGCACCACAGCGGCGAGAGAGAAACTCAGCGCATGAGTTTTGAAATGCGCGAGACAGTTTGCATGCGTGAAATGCACGCTTGCCGGCGTTCCAACTCAGGCGAAAGAGTTGCTCAGTGCGCGCATTTCTGCAATGGGGTGGTGATCGGGCGACGACAATGCAATACCGGGCAGCGGAAGTCTGCTTCGTTCGCCGGGGCCGGCCTCAACGAATGCATCGAAGAGCAGGTCATAGAGGGCTTCGCGGCCGGTGAGGCTTTGATTGCGGTCGCGGAGAAACTTGAAACGGAAGGACGAGCAGGGTTCGAGGGCGGCGAGAAAGGCTGGGGAACAGTACCTTTGAACGTCGGCTACAGCCATGAGGATGAGCGAGCGCCAGCTCATGCGCAGCAGGCTTTTCATACTCGATGCGCCGCGGGGCATGCGATCCATGCGGCCGGCGATCTGGTCGCTGAAGTGAAGCAGTTGCAGAATGAGGGAGTCGAGCGGTTTGCCTTGCGCAACGGCTCGCGTGAACAGCGTGATAGAGCCGCGGCGCAGATCTTCGCGAACATCCTGCAGGTCGTCTCCGAGCTGCAGCAGCACGCCCCACTCGAAGGCGAGGCGGATTTCATCCGGATGGAGAACGGGTTGGGTGAGACAGGCGTCGGCGAGGACCGAGGTTCCGCCTTTTGCACAACTTATGCGCAGTAGCTCCGAGTTATCCAGCGAGTTCTTGATGTTGTGCCTGGTGTTGAGTTGCGCGATGCTTGCTTCCTGGGCGCGATGGATGGCCAGCAGGCAGTCGTAGACCTGCGGATAATGCTGCCGCGGATACTGCTCTTCGATGAGTTGAACCATGGTCCAGACGGAGGCTTCGTGAGGGCTGCGGGGCGCGAGAGTGTCTCCGCAAAGACGCTTGCGAAAGCGTCCGCTGAATTCTAGTTTGTCGGCGGTGGAGAGGCCGGGACGGTCGAGGTAGTTATCGCTGTAGGGGTAGAGCAGGCTGTAGGCCAGGATGGATGGCGTGAGTTCCATCGGCTTGCCTAAGAGAGCTTGCAGGCCGCAACAGGTCCATGCATTGCGGCAGGCCTGGATGGTGTCGGCGTTGCTTAGGCTTCGGTCGAAGCGCCGTGTCCAGCGTGCGAGTTCTGTACCCATGGGCAGGAAATGATCGGTAATGAGCCCGGTCTCATCGCCATCGAGGCCGAGGGCGATAGAAGCGAAGCGAGGAAAAAGCGCAACGATGCGCTGTTGCATGACCATGCGCTCAGTGGCATTCCTTGGCATCCGACGGCCCTCGCGTTGGACGGCGCGCAGCCCGTCGTCATAGGCTTTCTCGTGCGTCCGCTGTTCTTTTGTCGTGTAGCGGACGGAAGGTGGAAGAGACGGCGGCAGCGCGCAACGATTCCATTCACCCACCGTTTCCGCGACCTGCGTTTCAACCCACGACCATGGGAAGCGTTGTTCCATGGTTGAGGGATACGAAAAGGAAGGCCGAGGGGTTCCGTTGAAGTCCCGGAGTGTGGCTTTTTGCGGACCTGCGTCTGTTTCACACAGGCAATGCACAGGCGGTTAGCTTGATAATGATTCCAGGCAGCGACGATTGGAGCAGCGCGTTGGAACTCGATTACTACATCGTGGATGTTTTTACGAAGACGCCGTTTGAAGGCAATTCGCTGGCGGTGGTGATGAATACCGCCAGCCTGACGACGGAGCGGATGCAGGCGATCGCGCGGGAGTTCAACCTGAGCGAGACCACGTTTGTGGAGCGCCGGGCGGCGGAGGTGGAGCAGCGCGAAGGGGTGCGCGTGCGCATCTTCACCACGCAGGAGGAACTGAACTTTGCCGGACATCCAACGCTGGGCACGGCAAGCGTGCTGCGGATGAATGCGCCGGAGACGTTGCGGCAGAACACTGTGACCCTGGCCGAGAACGTGGGCGCGGTTCCGGTGCGCTTTTCAGACGATGGGTCGTTCGGCGAAATGACGCAGCGCGACCCGGAATTTGGAGCGGAACTGGACGCGACAGAGGTGGCGCGGTTGACGGGGCTGGCCGTGGAGGATCTTGACGCGGCGCTGCCTCCCCAACTGGTTTCGACGGGAACCACATTTGCGATTGTAGTGCTCAAATCGGACAAGGCATTGGCGAGATTCAGGGTGCGCCAGCAGGAGGCCACGGATTGGCTGCGAGGGCGCGGCGCGCGATGGTTTTATGTGCTGGGGCCGACGGGAGGGGATGAGCCCGCGTGGCGGGCGCGCATGCAATTCAACGGCGGTGAAGATCCTGCCACGGGATCGGCGGCGGGATGCGCGATCAGCTGTCTTGTGCAGCGCGGAGCAGTGGCATCAGGGACACGCGTGCATTTACGCCAAGGCGTGGAGATGGGCCGGCCCAGCGACTTGTATCTTTTTGCTCATGGGCAATCGTCGAAGGTGAGCAATGTGCGGGTGGGTGGGAGCACTGTTCTTGTAGCAAAAGGTTCGCTCAGGACGCCGTGATGCACATGCTTTCAACAGGGATTCCTCAAGCCAAGTTACGGTAATCATTAAGACTAGCTAATTTCTATTTGTTACATAGATATTTTCAGGCCGATTTTCGCCTGTCATTCTCTCTTCCCATGCGGCTCCGGGACTCGTACTCTTGGCTCTCATTGAAGCAATTTAACCGACGCCTCGCCGGTCTCGCTCCAGGTAGCAAATGTAGACTGACCGCGAACAATAGCTGACTTTCTGTGTATCGGAAGTCGAATGCCGCATTGCGCGAACGACTCGCACCCGCCTGCCGTCCTGCTGCACCAAGCAATTCCGACCGATCGAGTCAGATGAGTCTGCTGTGTTTCCGGCCACCGGACCACGCAGCCCATGTCTGCCAGCCCGCCCAAGAGCGGGCAGCGGAGAAGTGTTGCTGGACGGAATTCATTCAGAAATTGAAAGTGAAGGAGTGCACCCAGGACATGCGACCGAAGAAGGTAATTCTCTGCGTAGACGACAATGAACAGGAGCTTTCCGTACTCAAGTTCATGCTGGCAACCAACGGGTACCGGGTTTTATCAGCGTTGAATGGGCAGGAGGCGATCGGCATGTTTGCCGAGACCGCAGTAGACCTGGTGCTATCGGACTTTGCCATGCCGCAGATGAACGGGAACCAGCTGGTGGACCGGCTGAAGCAGATTGCCCCGCATGTTCCAATGATTCTGCTCGGCGATCCGCAGAAGATGGGCGGCGATCTTCACGCAGCAGACGCGCTGTTGGCGAAGAAGAACTGCACCCCGCAAGAACTGCTGGAGCGGATCAAGGTGATGAGCGCGCGCAAGCGCGGGCCGCGCAAGGGTTCGGTGCGGACTCCGCAGATGCCGGAATTGGCGCCGGAGCTAGCGGTTGCGTCGTAGCGGCGCGACTTTGGACGTTGCGCCTGGCCCGGTCTCGCGCCTCGCACCACGAGGCCTGGGTCACGCTCCTTCAGATAAGTCCGACATCTACACTGCATATTTGAGCGGCGCGCGAAAAGAATCATTTGCAAATCCATGCTGCGGACTTTAACCTCATCGCTTGATGCAAAAATCCGAGAGCGGTGAGGACTATGCGACGGCGTGATTTTGTCAAAGGGATTCTGGCGGCATCGGCTTCAGCCAGGGCGCTGGCTGCACAACAGGCAACTGCGGCGGCGCAGGCATCGCCGCTGACGGCGCCGCACACCATGCCGCCACAGGGGCCGGTGGCGCCGGCGCCGGGGCCGGTGCCGTGGATGCGCGGGCTGATGGAAGTGAAGCCGCTGGACCTGAAGACACTGGTTCCCGACTCAGTGGCGCAGACCGATGCGCATTTCTTCACTGAACAACAAACGGCCACGCTGCACAAGCTGTGCGAATTGCTGATGCCGCCTTTGAATGGCTATCCGGGCGCGCTGGATGCAGGCACGCCGGAGTTCCTCGACTTCCTGATTGGTGTTTCGCCGCGTGAACGCAGGCAGATGTATTTGTCGGGGTTGGACTGGCTGGATGCAGAATCGCAGCGCAAGTTCTCCGCGGCGTTTGCGAAGACGACCAACGTGCTGGCGGATGGTTTGATCCGGCCGTGGCTGCGGACGTGGATGACGGATCATCCGCCTACAGAAGAACGCGCTGCATTTGTGAACGCGGCGCACATGGATATTCGCACGGCAACCATCAACTCACCAGCGTGGAGCGATGCGGCGCGCGCCAAGGGACGCAATTCGACGGGCGTGGATCTGTATTGGTATCCGGTGGATCCGGATGTGCATCGGGACCTGGCGATGGCGACGAGTGGAACGCGGCCAGTCGAAAACAATTAAAGACGAGAGGCGTGATGGTTGACGAGAAGGTGGACGTACTAATTATCGGCTCCGGGCATTCGGGCGGGATGGCGGCGAAGATTCTTACCGAGAAAGGCATCTCGTGCCTGATGCTGAACGCAGGGCCGGTGGCGGACGTGCACAAGGACACTGAGGTGAAGCCGGTATCTACACTGCCGTTTCGCGGATTCAAGCAGCCGGGGATTCTGCCGCACGTATTTCAATCGAACGAGTTCAATGCGAATACATGGGTGGATGAAAAGGAAGTTCCTTACACCTATGACGCAGATAAGCCGTACAACTGGGTGCGTGTGCGGTTGTTCGGCGGGCGGTCTTTGTTCTGGTCGCGGCAGTCGTTCCGGCTGAGCGATTACGAATTCAAGGGAAAGTCGCACGACGGCTACGGAGACGACTGGCCGATCTCGCTCTCCGATGTTGCGCCGTACTACTCGCGCGTGGAGGAGATTTTTCGCGTGACGGGCCGCGCCTATGGGCTGCCGCAGTATCCGGATGGAAACTTCGTTCCAGATAACTCGCCCTGGTCGAGCTCGATGCAGAGGTATGTGGCGGCCGGGGAGAAGATGGGCGTGCCGGTGTGCAAGGCGCGAAGCTCCTTGGGAGTGGATGGGCTGGCGAGCTCAGTGAACCTTCTGCTGCCCGATGCGATTGCGACGGGCAGGCTGCGCGCGATTCCCAACGTGGTGGTGCGCGAGCTGAGCGTGGACAAGAACACCGGCCTGGTGAACGAGGCGCACTTTATCGACCGGCTTTCGCGGCGCGAAATGAGCGTGAAGGCGCGTGTGGTGGTGCTGGCGGCGGGGACGCTGGAGAGCACGCGCCTGCTGTTGAACTCGAAGATCGCCAACTCCAGCGGGGTGATGGGGCATTACCTGATCGACCAGATTTATGGCGCGGGGATGATCTGTTCCGTGCCGGATGCGCGCGACGGCAAGGGCACTCTGGACGTGATGGGCGGAGGCGCGCTGATTCCGCGCTTTCGCAACATCGACAGCAAGGCCAAGGATTTCATTCGCGGCTATGCGCTGAATATCTTTTCGAATACCGGGCCGGTGGCGCCCCATTACTTCGCGGCTTATGGGGAGGAATTGCAGAACAAGCTGGACAGCTATCACGGCAGCGCGCTTTCAGCGGGGATCATGGGCGAGGTGCTGGCGCGGTATGAGAACCAGGTCAGCATCGACAAGACCGTGGTGGACGCGTGGGACATTCCGGCGCTGCGCATTGAGACGAAATATACGGACAACGAATTCAACATGGCTCGCGATGCGGTGAATGTTGCGGCTGCATTGGCCGAGGACGCGGGGTTTGAAGTGCTGGTGAAGAATTACGATCCCAATCCGCCGGGATACAGCATTCATGAGCTGGGCACGTGCCGCATGGGCGACGATCCGAAGACCAGCGTGCTGAACAAGTGGAACCAGAGCCACGATGTCAAGAATCTTTTTGTGGTGGATGGGGCGGCGTTTACCAGCGCGGGATGGCAGAATCCGACGATGACGATTCTGGCGCTGGCGATGCGGTCGGCGGAGTACCTGGCTGGGCAGATGCGGATGGGGAATGTGTAGGGGCATCGCTGGTTGATCCGAAGAGCCACCGCAGATCCTTCGACTGCGCAGATCGCAAGGTGCGCGATCTGCTCCGCTCAGGATGACAGGGTTAATGGGCGCTCATGATGACAGATCATTGAGTTAGTGCAGACGAGATTATTTGGCCAGTTTGCGGTTTAGAAATTCGGCGCTGGCGGTGTAGGCGCGGACCCAGTCGCGGCGGAGCAGGAAGTCGTGAATTTCGTCGGGGAAGATGAGTTCTTCGAAGTCGACTTTCTGGCGGCGGAGGGCTTCGACCAGCAATTCCGTTTCGGCGAAGGGTACGTTGCGGTCGTCGTCGCCGTGAATGAGCAACACTGGCGAGCGCCATGTCGACACCGAAGATATCGGCGAGGACTCGAAAGCAAGGCGCGCTGTGTCGGCGTGTTCGCGCGGGTCGTAGTTGCGCGAGAAGGTGGGCAGCTCGGAGTTCCAGTCGTGAACGCCGTGCATGTCGACTCCGGCGGCAAAGAGGTTCGATGCACGCGCGAGGGCCAGCGCGGTGAGATAGCCGCCATAGCTTCCTCCCCAGGAGCCGATGCGCGCGCCGTCGACATCGGGTCGGCTTTTCAAATAGAGGCCTGCGCCCATGACGTCGTTGAATTCGCTGGCGCCGGATGCGCCGTAGTTGAGGGCCTCGCGAAAGTTGAGGCCGTAGCCGATGCCACTGCGGTAGTTGACGCTGAGCACGATGTAGCCGAGCGAGCAGAGGTACTGGTTCATGGCGTAGGCGTTGGAGTAGTACTCCATATAGTGCCAGCCGAGAAGCATCTGGCGCATTGAGCCTCCATGGAAAAAGACCATGGCGGGGCGGCGCTCGCTGGGTGCGATTCCGGCAGGCAGGAACAACTGGCCGTGAATTTCGAGACCATCGGCTCCGGTGAAGATGACTTGCTGCGGCGCGACGAATTTTGCGGCGGGAAAATCTGCGGGGATGGCTTGGGGGGCGAGGTCGACGAGGCTTTCGCCGGCGACGACTGCGGCGCGGATGGGCAGGCGGACGTCGGAGCGCAGGACAGCGATAGTGCCGTCGCTGGTCACCACGGGCTGGGTCTCGATGCTTTCTTCATTGACGTTTTCGTTTTCTTGTGCGCCCCTTGGCCTTTGGCGCCACATGTCTCCGATGGTGACCGCGTTCGCGGCGTTGTTGGCGCTATCCGCGGCGAAGTCGACGCGCCAAACGTGACGGTGATCGATGTCGTTCTGGTTGGAGTCGAAGACCAGAGTCTTCCCGTTGGCGCTGAGAGATACGTGCTCGACCTCGAAATTACCCTGTGTGAGCGGCGTGGCGCTGCCGCCGGCTACCGGCACGGCGTAGAGATGCAGCCAGCCCTCGCGCTCCCAGGGAAAGACGATGCGGTCGCCAAGCGTCCAGTGCAATTGATCCAGGGAATCGGTTTCGTGGTAAGCGCTACCCACGCCTTCGGCGGCGTGAAAGATTTCGTGTCCCTTGCCGCTGGCGACGTCTGCAACGCGAATTGACCAGGGAAGCGCGGTGCGATGGGCTACGAAGAACAGCGAGTCCTTGTCGGGCGGGATGCGGAGAAAGGCGATGCGCGTGGAGTCAGGGGACCAGGTGGGGTTGTTATCGAGGTCGGTGGAGGGATCGAGATAAGTGACGGCGCCGGCGGCGACGGAGTAGTCGGCGATGAAACTGTGGTCGTCGCGATCGCTGACGAACGCGAGGTGCGAGCCGTTAGGTGACCAGCGGAGACTTTGCGCGGAACCGCGCGTCTCGAGCAGTTGCTGCGGCTTGGCGTTTGGGTCGTCAAGACGGACGGCCCAGAGCTGGCCCTTGAGGACGTAAGCCACCATTTTGCCGCCTGGCGAGACCTGGGGTGCGCGACCTTCGCCGAGCAAGCGCGGCTCGCCGCCGTCGGCGGAGACCATCCAGAGTTGCTGCTGCGCACCTTTGGGAAACCACGCGGGATTGGGTACGGGATGGCCCTCGCCCTGCGCGCCGCTGCCGCGGACGTAGATGAGCGATGCGGCATCGGGTGTCCATTGCAGGTCATTGAGTTCCTGGCCATCGTCTTCGTTGTAGTGGGTCACCTGGCGGGAAACGTAGCCCTTGCCGCCGGGCGCGGGCTCGGCGACCCACAGGTTGCGGCGGCCGTCGATGTTGGCCTGCCACGCGAGGCGGCCTTTGGCGGGAGCGGCGGTGAGATCGGAGGTGAAGGGCGCGCTGAGGGCCTGCTCAATGGTGAAAGGTTTTTCCTGCGCGGTAGTGGGGTGCGCGATCAGGAAAAGAATTACGGTTGCCAATGCCATGGCGAAAGGCAACGCCGTGGCAGCATTGCTCGTCGATTGTGACGTGTTCATGAGCCGATTCCTCCGGGATGAACCATTGTGCCACGCCGGAATGAGCGCTTAATGATCGGGTGCGCGTGCGGCAAATCGAATTCTTGCATTTGCGTAAAATTCCAAAGTGCGGTTCACGTCGCCCCTTCCGGGGCGAAGGGCTCCGCGGCAATACATTCCCAGGGTTTCGTCCGCCGCTGCGGAATGCACCCCGGGCTATTTTCGACCTCTCCCTCCGAGAGGGGCGGCGAAGGCGGAGTGATCAACCATCGGCAGCGGTCGAGCGCCAGAGGGGAGGCCGCCGTTTCAATTGCCCTGTTGGTGGACCGGGGAATTAGGATAGCGCCATGCGATTTTTTGGATTCCGAACTCTTGCATGTGGATTTGTAGTTTTTAGTGCGGGGGGGGTAACCGCGTTTCCCGTATTGGCCGCACAGCAGTCGGTGAACAAACCGGACGCTCCGGCTCCGGCGGCGCAAACTGCTCCGCAGGCGCAGGCCGCGCCACAGGCGGCCGCGAAGCCCGATGTGGCCGTCAAGCCCGATGCGGCTGCACCGGGAGCGGCGCAGCAGCGCCAGCAGCATGTGAGGCCGATCGACGCGGGTGCGCCGCTCCCCACCCGCTACGACATGCTGCGCGGCGCTTACGGGCCGTTTCGGGCTAACAATGACCTGCTCTATTACCACCTGGACATTCGCGTCGATCCGGAGAAGCAATGGGTGAGCGGGAAGAATACGATTCGCTTCAAGATGCTGGAGGACGGGACACGCATTCAGATCGACCTGCGCGATACGCTGTCCATCGACAAGATTCTTTTTGGCACGACGACGCTGAAGTACGAGCGCGATACGGGCACGGTTTTCATCGATTTTCCAGAGACGCTGAGCGCGGGGCGGGTGTACTCCATCGACTTTTATTACTCGG
This sequence comes from Occallatibacter sp., assembly GCA_050013495.1. Lineage (GTDB taxonomy): Bacteria > Acidobacteriota > Terriglobia > Terriglobales > Acidobacteriaceae > Telmatobacter. The sequence continues at coordinate 26,077 of JBEKFD010000035.1, forward strand.
GGCATCCGGAGGAAACGGGGCGGTTTGGCGGCATGACGTTCAAGAAGGACCCGTCAGGCCACGTGTGGATCAATACCGCCTGCGAAGAGACGGGCGCGAGCATGTGGTGGCCGGACAAGGACCAATGGAAGGACGAAGGGGAGTCGATGGACATCAGCGTGGCGGTGCCGAACGGGCTGATGGATGTGTCAAACGGGAAGTTTGTGGGCAAGACGGAACTAGGCGATGGCTACACGCGCTGGGATTGGCATGTGGGCTATGGGATCAACAATTACGATGTGTCGCTGAATATCGGCAACTATGTACACTTCGGCGAAGAGCTTCCCGAGCCTTCAGGGGGCAAGCTGGCGATGGATTACTACGTGCTGCCGGAAGACCTGGACAAGGCCAAGGCGCAGTTTGCGCAGGCCAGGGGAATGATCGAGGCGTATCAGCACTACTTTGGGGAGTATCCGTTTATCAAGGACGGGTACAAGCTGGTGGAGGCGCCCTACTCGGGCATGGAGCACCAGAGCGCGGTGACCTACGGCAACCTGTTCAAGAACGGCTACCTGGGCCGCGATTGGACGGGTGTGGGCATCAACACGCGCTTCGACTTCATCATCATTCACGAGAGCGGGCATGAGTGGTTTGGAAACAGCATCACGGCACAGGACTCCTCGGATATGTGGATTCACGAAGGATGGACTACTTATCTGGAAACACTCTACGTGGAGTACCGCTGGGGACATGACGACGCGCTGAAATACCTGGGCGGCTTGAAGCCGAAGGTGACGAACATGCGGCCCATTGTGGCGGAGCGCGGCGTGAATGCCGAGCCGACCCAGGATATGTACTTCAAGGGCGCGCTAATGATCAACACCTTGCGCAGCGTAGTGAACGACGACGCCAAGTGGTGGGCGCTGCTGCACGAGTTTTACCAGCATTTCAAGTATCAGAACATCATGACGGAGGATGTGGTGGCGTGGTTCAACCAGCACACGGGCATGAATCTGACGCCCGTCTTCGACCAGTATCTGCGCCATGCGCACATCCCTCGGCTGGAACTGCTGTTTGGCGAGGGGCCGAGAATGGTGATGTACAAGTGGGACGCGGACGAGGACAGCTTCGCGATGCCGGTGAAGGTGGGGATGCCGGGGAAGTGGGAGATCATCCACCCCACGACGAAATGGCAGTGGATGCAGACGGCGGTGGGCAAGGAGGACTTTCAGGTGGCTACAGATCTTTACTACATTGAGGTGAACAAGCAGTAATCGAGGTTTTCGCCACTAGTAACGCTTTCAAAGTGCAATTCGCTGCTTCGATTCCTCTTTGTAGCCCTTCTTGCCGGGGTTTGCTATTTCCTTCACCCATTTGGCCTGAATGGATGGGTGAGTGCGGGCGTAGGCGCTGCGGCTGCCGCTGCGGTAATCGTCTTCGAACTGCGGGTGCGGGCGCTGACCTTGCGGCGACTGATCGGCGCGGTTGCGGGCAGCGTGCTGGGCATTTTTGGGGCGTTTCTCTTCTGCCTGGTGTTGAAGTCGGCGCCGTTGGGCGCGGCGAGTTCCGCCACGCTGCAGATTTTTGTGCTGCTGCTGATGACCTACGTGGGCCTGCTGGTGGGGGCCAGCAAGGGCGACCTGCTGAATCCGGCGGCTCTGGGCACCATCTTCTCCGGCGAAAAGCCAACGCGCAAAAGCGCCAAGGTGCTGGACACGAGCGTGATCATCGATGGGCGGATCGCCGATATTGCCGAGGCAGGGTTCATCGACGGCATGATGGTGGTGCCGGAGTTTGTGCTGCGGGAACTGCAGGTGGTGGCCGATTCGACCGACGGTTCAAAGCGGCAACGCGGGAGGCGCGGGCTGGATATGCTGCAGCGCATGCAGTCGAGCAATAACATCCAGGTGCAGATTGTACCGGACGATTTTCCGTCGATCCGGGAAGTTGATCTGAAACTGCTTGAACTGGCCAAGAAGTGGGAGGCCAAGGTGGTGACCAACGACTTCAACCTGAACAAGGTGGCGCACCTGCACCACGTGGAAGTACTGAACATCAACGACCTGGCCAATGCGCTGAAGCCGGTTGTATTGCCCGGCGAGAAGATGAACGTGCTGATTCTGAAAGAAGGCAAGGAGTTTAACCAGGGCGTCGGGTATCTGGACGACGGGACCATGGTGGTTGTCGATCATGCGCGGAAGCTGATCGGCAAGCCGGTGGAGATTTCCGTGACCAGCGTACTGCAGACAGCCAGCGGGAAGATGATCTTCGGCAAGCTGGATGAGAACGGCAGAAGCGGCGAGACGCAGCGGCCGGGGCCGGTGGAAATGGCGCACTGACCACCTGCGGTGGGGCAGCCGGCGCTTGCGCGCCACAACGTCTGAAGTTGCACCGAGCCGCCTTCGGCACGCTCCGGGACGATTCTTGAGGCTTCCCGACAGACACTACCGGGAGATTCTCAGGTCGCTGATCTGGACGATGGGCTCGATGTCTGTGTAGTTGGGGATGTCGCTCTGAAGCTCCATGTAGTGGGGCATGACGGCTGCCGTAAAGGCTTCAACGGACTCGAATGTGAAAGTGGCGATGGCGGCGTTGGGCGGCGGCGTGCCAGGCATAGCGGAACTGAGCCCGATTTCGGCGGTTACGCCTTTGAGGGCCGATCCGAGCAGGCTGATCGCCAGCGGCATGTGGACATCGATGTAGTAATCGGCGTTGAAGCGGCTACCCAGCTTGTTGGGGTAGAAAAACGTGACCTTGATCATGCTTGCTCCCTTGACGGAACGCTCGGACTGATCATTCTGTGTTTTTGCCGCAAAGGTCAACTACTCATAGCAGCGCCAAACCTCTTCGAGATCGAGGACGAATCCGGCGATGGGGCCGGAGCCGATTACGTAAGTTCCCGTCTCGATGCGCGGCGCGGCGCCGGATTCGTAGATATGAACTTGCCTGGCGTAAGGGTCGACCAACCAGCCGAATTCGACGCCGTTGGACGTCCAGGCTTCCATTTTCCTTTTGGTCTTGGCGAGGCTGTCGCTGACCGACAAGAGTTCGAGTACGAAGGCCGGAGCCACGCGCAGAAAGTGTGCGAGATCGTTGCGCTCCAGGCCTTCAAGTTGCCGGGAGGTGATGTAGGCGGCATCCGGATTCAGAACCGATGTGTCGGGCAGGAAGAAGCCGGCGCTTGAGTCGTAAACACGACCGCGGCGGTGCTGCTTCCACCATGCTCGCAGTTGCTGGTTAATCTCACTATTTCCGTCACTGGTCATGCTACCCGCAGGTGGGTTCACGATGATCGTTCCTTCCCTGGTTCGTTCGACTGAACCGAATTCGCAGCTTTCGCAAAGGCGCTCGAACTCCTCGTCGCTCAGAGGAGGAGTCAGGGCGATGCTGCGCGGGGACAGCGCCGGGATTTCAAGGAAGGTGCTCATGCGGCGGAGAACTCCTGTCTGTGTCAGTATTTTTGCACAGATGGATCGATTTCGTCGGACCACGCAAGGATGCCGCCGGCTAAATTGGCAACCTGGGTGTAGCCGGATTGCTTGAGGAACTCGGCGATGCGCTGGCTGCGCGCGCCGCTGCGGCAGTGAACGACGATCTCGCGGTCGCGGGGGATCTCAGCCAGGCGCTGGGGGACATCGTTCTGGGGGATGACCTTGCCGCCGATCTGGGCGATCTGGACCTCGTAGGGTTCGCGGACGTCGAGCAGGAAGATGTCTTCGCCGGCATCGCGGCGGGCTTTGAGTTCCTTCACGGTGAGCTGGGGTATTCCGTTCTTCACGTTCTTCTCCTGGGGAGTTTCGGGCACAATGCCGCAGAAATGCTCATAGTCGATGAGCGCTGTGACGGTGGGGTTGGCGCCGCAGACCGGGCACTCGGGATTCTTGCGCAGCTTGAGCTCGCGGAAACGCATGTTGAGGGCGTCGACGAGAAGCAGACGGCCGACGAGCGAGTCGCCCTTGCCGAGAATGAGCTTGATGACCTCGGTGGCCTGGATGACGCCGACCAGTCCGGGCAGAATGCCCAGGACTCCGCCTTCGGCGCAGCTGGGCACGAGACCGGGCGGCGGCGGCTCTGGATAGAGGCAGCGATAGCAGGGGCCGGCCTTGGTGGCGAAGACGCTGGCCTGGCCCTCGAAGCGGAAGATTGAGCCGTAGACGTTGGGCTTGCCGAGGAGTACGCAGGCGTCGTTGACGAGGTAACGCGTCGGGAAGTTGTCGGTGCCATCGGCGACAATGTCGTAGTCCTTGAGGATATCGAGGGCGTTGGCGCTGGTGAGCATGGTCTCATGCTTGACGATCGTGATGGCCGGATTGAGCGCGGATAGCTTCTCTTCGGCGGAGTCGATCTTCTTGCGGCCAATGTCCTTGGTGGAGTGAATGATCTGGCGCTGGAGATTGCTGGCGTCCACGACGTCGAAGTCCACGAGTCCAAGCGTGCCGATGCCGGCTGCGGTGAGATAAAGGGCCAGAGGCGAACCCAGGCCGCCGGTGCCTACGCAGAGGACGCGGGCGGCCTTGAGGCGGCGCTGGCCCTCCATGCCTACTTCGGGCAGGATGAGGTGGCGCGAGTAGCGCGAAAGGTCGTCGGTTGTGAGCTCGGGCAGGGCGGCGGGTTCAGTGATGGTCGGCATGGGTCCAGTTCTCTTTTGGCGTTCTGGTGGTGCGGTTCTGTCTCGAAGACTCGGGTTGATGAATGAAGCAGGTCCTAGTTCAAGCTAAGGCGCCGAAGGCGCGTACGCCCGGGCGGCAAGCCCCCGGCGATGGAGGGGATGATGGAGAGCGTGTCGGTGGCGGTTACGGCAGTCGCCTCCTTGGCGGGCAAATAGCGGACGTCTTCGTCATTTAGATACAGGTTAACAAATGCGCGGACCTTGCCCTCCGAGGTGAACAGGTGCTTGCGGAGGTCTGGATGCATCTGCGTGAGAGCTTCGAGGGCCTGCGCGACGGTGGGTGCGTCGATTTCTACGGAGTCGGCTCCGCCGGCGTACGGACGCAACGGGGTGGGGATGAAGATGGTCATGGGCTTTGGTTCCTTGGCTCCAGCCGATTGGATGAAGTGAGGTTCGGATTGGATTTGGGAATTGTGGCGTTTGCCTGTACGAAAAGAACGGCTCCGGGGACGCCGGAGCCGTCGCTGATTTAATAGTAAGTTGCGATCTTGGGTTTGGGGAGCGAATGCTACGGCGTCGCCTTCTTCTCGGCTGCGGCGGGTTTGGCGGCAGGGGCGGCCATGGGCTTCGGCTTCCAAAAATCCGGCTCGGCCTTGATCCAGTCGGGGTTCACGTAGCTCTGCCTGGGATTGACGGTGAACAACTCATTGTGCCAGCTTTCCATTGCGGCCGCGGTTAACCCGTCGAGTTTCTTCATGCCTTCTTCGCCCATGGCGTCGCCGAATTTCTTTCCAGCGGCCAGGTTGGCATCAATCTCGGCCAACGAGTTGTCTGCGCTGAGTGCAATAAAGGTGCCGCGGTCGGCTCCGAACATGATCTCGAACATGGCCCAGTGGGCGTTTGTTCCGGCCTTGTCGTATGCCTCCTTGACCATCTTCACGGCCTTCCGAAATTCTCCGTCGTGACCGGGGTGAACCTTGAAGACCTCGATCTCCATGTACCGTGCGTGAGAAATATCCGCGTGCGGGTGGTAGCTCAGATCTTCATCACGGGTATAGACAACGGAGTCCAATCCGTCGAGGTTTTCCCCGTCGGCAATGCCGGCGCGTTCCAGTCCGGCGGCTAGCGCGGGGTTCTGTTCGACAATTTTGTTGTCCTTTTCCCATTCCGCGAACGAGTCGTACATGGTGAGGTAAAGGGCTCGCGACTTGCCGGAAAGCGAGTTCAAGCCGATGTAATAGGCGGGGAACTTGGCCTTGGTGAAGGCGGTGATAAAGGCACTTTCGGTTTTGTCGTGAGCCGCACCGGCCTTGTAGGGTTTGGTGTACTCGCGGGTGATCTGCAGAACCTTGGGCATGGTTACGGCATCTTGCGCTGCGGCCAGCGACGTGCCGGTGATGGCGATGGACAATCCCAACAGAATGGGGCTGATTTTCTTCATAGACAGATTCCTCCTTGACTTGCTCGGAGAACACCCGCGATGGGGAAGGGAAGGGAAGCGCGCGCGTCGCTCTTAGAGTGCGGCAATTATCGTGGGTGGGAGGGCCGCATGTAAAGGGTGGTCGCAGGCCCTGGAGAGAATTGACGCAACATTTGTAGACCGATTCGCGGGCTGCGCGGCGAATCCGGCGCGAGTACGTCAAGCAACCGTAATTCTTCAGAGGTCAATCAGGAATTGCGACTCGTCTTGCTGTGCCCTTCTGCCACCTGGATGGTCTGCGGCTCGAAGCGCTTGTCTTCCTCGGTGGCGCCGGCCAGCAGGAAGGAGTTGGTGACGGCGGCCGTGCCGTGGGCGACTTCAGTAATGACGTAGGAGCATCCCAGCCAGTGGGCCTCCGCAAAGTCGGTGTTCGACCACATGGCTGGGTGATCGGGGTGGGAGTGGTAAAAGCCGGCAATATCCAGGCCCTGGCGGCGGGCTTCGCGCTCGATCCTGACCAGTTCGAGAGGCGCGATGTGGTAGCGGTTGTGCGCGGAATCGGTGCGAGTGTTGCCAGCGGGGACGGCGGATTGGACCTTCCAACCTTCGGGCGTGGAGTGGCCGAGGAGAGCGCCGCAGCACTCGTGGGGATAGGTTTGCTCGCCGTGGGCGCGGATCTGGTCGTACAGGGCGCGCGTAAGACGCAGATTGCTCATGACTGCTCCCGATGGACAGGGCCGGCCGGGTGCTGTGGTTTCCCACCCTTGCGACGGAAAACAAACCGCAGGTCCTTCGACTCGCTTCGCTCGCTCAGGATGACAGTGAGGGTGGGGCACGGGGCATTTTGGGCGCGCGTTAGATGGAGTATGCCCATCCGTCCTCCTCCCAGAATCGCTCGGATAGATATTTCTCTGCGTTGTCAGGCAGGACCGTCACGATGGTTGCGGTGCGGCCGGCGGCGACTTCTTCCTTCGCAATCTGCAGGCTGGCGACGACGGCGGCGGCAGCGGAGATGCCGACCAACAAGCCTTCATCGTGGGCGAGGAGGCGGACCATGTCGTAGGCCGCTTCGGTTTCAATTTCGAGATTCCGGTCGGCGAGGTGGGGGTTGTAGATGGCCGGGACGAGGGAACTGCCCATGTGCTTCAGTCCTTCCAGGCCGTGGAAGGGCGAGTCGGGCTGGAAGCTGATGGCCTGGAGGGCGGGGTTGAGCTCCTTGAGACGACGGGTTGTGCCCATGAAGGTGCCGCTGGTGCCCAGGCCGGCGACGAAATGCGTAACCTGCCCGGCGGTCTGCTGCCAGATCTCCGGGCCGGTGGTGCGATAGTGGGCCAGCCAGTTGGCGTCATTCGAATACTGGTCGGCATAGTGAAACCGGCCCGGATCGTTCCCCGCCAGTTCTCGCGCTCTCCGGATGGCTCCGTCGGAGCCTTTGTCGGGGTCGGTCCAATCCACCTTTGCGCCAAGGGCCTTGAGAATGCGTTTGCGCTCTGGGGAAACGCTGGAAGGCATGACAAGCTGGACGGGGAAGCCCAACGCCGCGCCGAGCATGGCGAAAGCAATGCCGGTGTTGCCGCTGGTGGCGTCGAGGAGGATTTTGCCGGGCACCAGCAGGCCGCGGGAGCGGGCGTCGGCCACCATGGAGGCCGCGGCGCGGTCTTTGACGCTGCCGCCGGGGTTGGCCCACTCCGCCTTGGCGAGCAGGGTGATGCCGGGTAGATCGCGGACTGGCTGGTCGATGCGAACGAGCGGGGTTGAGCCGATGCGTTCGGGGAGCGATGTGCCGGGTTTGACTTGGGTGGGGCTGATCTCCATGGAGTTTTACGACCTGCGCTCCGCTTGCGCTGGATTTCGGTAGACTGAAGTGGGGCAGACGGTTTTGTCGAATCTCGCTTTACTATCCTCGCAGACTGGAAGATGAAAATGGCCCGAAAATCCCGCAATCCGAATTTCGATCAGATGCTTGAGAAACTGCGCGCGCAGTCGTTCGATGTTGCACCCTATGCCGGGGTCGCAGGAGCTGTGCTGGTGACGAAGTATGGGGCTGGCGCCGTGCTTGCGCCGGGGAAGGCCGCAACTGTCGAGTTCCGGGAGCGGCCGGGAGCGGTATTTGGCGGAGAGGTGGCGCGATTGCTTGACCGCGGCTACCAGAAATTCCTGAAGACCTCAAAATATGAGTTTCCCGCGACGTATGCCCTGTTGCAGGCCATTCACTTGTTCAGCGAGGAACTGAGCCATTTGATCGGGACCATCAGCCTGTACAACGAAGCGCTGGGCACAACCAGCGACCTGTACGAGTATGACCGCCTGAAGGGCCGGGGCGCGGCGGAGAGCGCACCGGCGCAGCCTTGGGCGGCGGCTGAGGGGCATTGATTCCTGCCGGGATGGCGCTCGGCGGGTTTGACTTTCGCCGGACATGAACGAAACGAGGATGCTGATGGCTGCGATGGACCATGCGGCGATTCCGGGAGGGCGCGAGCGCCGGTCCCGGGTGCGGCACCCGGTGGACTCCTCTGCCGCAATCATCCTGGTGAACGGCGGGGCGCGATTCCGCGGCCGCATTATGGACGTGAGTCTGGACGGCTGCCGCATCCGCTGCGACGATCGCTTTCTGGTGGGAGTCTATACGCAGGTGGAGACGGTGTTTCAGCTGATCGGGTCGACCTTCCGATTGGGCGGTGTGGTGCAGATGGTGGTTGACCGGCGCCAGGTGGGAATCCGATTCCTCGATTTGAGCGAGTCCCAGCGAAGTCAATTGGTTGAGTTGATTCGAGAGATCGAGCGGCTGCAGGCTTCCGGGGCGGGATTGCCGAGATGAGGCCACGACCTGCAAATGCGGCGACGGCGAAAGTCCGCGAAGCCGAGGTGTGCCTGGGGCTCATGGCCAGCCTGTGAGGCATGAGGCCGCCGGCGGGTTAGCACCGCGTGGAGAGGTGGTCTCCCAGGTCTTCCGCCGCGGAGGTCGAGACCTGGGGTACCCGGCTGTCATAGATGGGGGAACCCGGAGATGGGGGAACCCGGACTCTCATCGAAAACATCTCAAAATCGCCCGGGCGCAGTATTAGAGTCCTCTTCGGCCGCTGATCAGGTTGAAGATGAGCACAATAACTGCGATCACAATAAGAATGTGGATCAGGGCGCCACCGATATGCAGTGAGAAGCCGAGAAGCCACAGAACCAGGAGAATGACAAAAATTGTCCAGAGCATGAGCTCTCCTTTTGCCGCATTCGCCCGGAGCATTGAGGAGGACTCCGGGCGTGCGGTCATATTTTGGAAATGGCGACGAGTGCCGCGACCATGTGAATGGGCGGTCTCCAGGTCTCAAAGGCGAGACCTGGGGCACCCCCCAAGTCCTGAGCTGAATGACAGAATCAAACAGTTAAGGTACTAGTTGGAGGCAAGCGCCTGAGCTTTTGCGTTCATGACCGCGTCAAGGAAGGATTGCGCGGGTGCCGGCACTGGTTCTTCGCCGTTCAGGATGCGGCGCGTGGGGACGTCATGGCCATACATGGCGCGGGTGGAGTCGTCGTCGCGGCGAATGGCGGCGCCGGTGAGTGTAAGTCCAGCAAAAAGGCCCTTGGCGCGCGAATAAGTGAGGACTTCGGTGTTGAGCTTCCAGTCGGTGTCTGCCGAGGCGTGACGGCCAACCGGGCCGGCTGCTGCCGAGGCGTCGCCGCCCAGCTCAAAGTTGCTGTTTATGAGGTGCTTCATCCCATCTTCGTTCTGGATGATCATGACCAGGTCAACGCCTTCGATGCCAATCTGCAATCCCCAGCTTCCGCCGGTGATGGTAAAGAATGCCGGAGCGCTCCAGCCGGCAGCGGTGCGACAGGTTGCAACGCCGCGGCCGTTCTCCGCGCCTAATACAAAGCCGCCCTTGAGCATGTGGGGCACAACCGCGATGCACTTGGCGTGTTCGAGAACCTCTTCCGGAATGCCCCGGTCGGGCGCCGACATGATTTCATGGATTACGCGGCCAGCGTGCTCAAGCCGGTCTTCAGTTGCTTCGCGATTCGATCCCGCCCAGGCCATGCTGGTCAAACTGACTACTGCCACGAGGGTCATAAGTTTCTTCATGCAATTCACCTTTTTCTACCTATGCGCGGCGTCTCAATCTTTACGCGTAATCAAGTCACACAAGGCATCTCTCACGTTACGAGGGTTGATGTGCGGGGTCTGAGCAATAGGGATCATCTTCGCTTTTGGACGGAGTTCAGTTGGCTGGTCGGGTTTCGATGATACGCAGGACCTTGAAATAATTCCGCAAAAGAGAGCAATATTGAACAGTAGGGTGCCGACAAAAATGCGAATCTCTGTTAAAGTGCGCGGAAGAGTGCGCAGCCGAGCACACCGCCCCGGACCCTCGTAGCGGAGAGGAATTCGCGGCTGGCCACCGGTCGAATTCCTCCAGGGCGTTTGCCCCATTCCTGCATTCAGCCGATGGCCAAACGGTCGCATATACAAAAATCGTGTGTATGCAGTAACTTGCAGCCCGGAGGATCTTAGCCGATGATTGAGCTTCACAAGCCAATGTTCAACGTCGCGGCCTTCCTGGCAAGTGCGGGGTTGGGGCGAAGGATTGTGCAATTCCCGGCCAAAAGCCCTTTGTTTGCGCAGGGAGATCCGGCGGACGCCGTTTTCTATCTGCAAAAGGGGCGGGTCAAGATCACGGTGGTTTCCCAGGCCGGCAAGGAAGCGACCATCACGCTGGTTTCGGCAGGCGAGTTTGTGGGCGAAGGAGCGCTGGCGGCTGCCGACGGGTTGCGCCTGTCAACGGCCACGGCCATTACCGCGTGCACCGCGCTCAAGATCAGCCGCGACGAGATGCTCCGCGTGATGCACGAGGAGCATGCTTTTTCCGACCTGTTCCTGAAGTTTCTGCTGGAACGGAGCATGCGCATCCAGGCCGACCTGGTCGACCAGCTTTTCAACTCCAGCGAGAAGCGGCTGGCGCGGATTCTGCTCCTGATGGCGGAGTTCGGCAAGCCGTGCGAGCCGGCGCAGTTCATTCCCAAGATCTCCCAGGAGACTTTGGCGGAGATGATCGGGACAACACGGTCGCGGGTGAGCTTCTTCATGAATCGCTTCCGCAAGCTTGGTCTGATTGAATACAACGGGCGCATCCGGGTTCACAAGTCACTGTTGAATGTGATTCTGCACGATAAATTGCCGGACGACGAGGCGCAAACCCCGGAGATTGAAGGCACTTGAACTAAATTATGCGTGCCCTGTCGAACAATTTTGTTTTGCCCGGTCGATATTGACCAGCTTTGCTCCGCGTTGAATGGGATACTCGCTCCACTTCCCTGAGTCGAGTTCCCCGTGGGGTGAAAGATGCCGGACACAAAAGCAAACCTGTTGGTTGTCGACGACGAGCCTTCCAACCGGATGTCGCTCGCCTGCTTGCTCGAGCAGCTCGGTTATCGCGTGCGGACGGCTGAAGACGGCCTCTCCGCACTGCTCAAGCTGGGCGAGGAAGTTCCCGATATTCTCCTCTCCGATCTGCACATGCCGGGCATGTCGGGCTTCGAATTGCTGGCGGTGGTGCTGCGCCGTTTTCCGGGTCTGCGGACGATTGCCATGAGCGGCGCGTTCTGCGGCGACGAGGTTCCCTGCGGGGTGGCCGCCGACGCGTTTTATCAAAAGGGCAGCGGCGTGGGATCGTTGCTGAGGATGATTGAGACTCTTCCTACTGTTGAGCGTATGTGGGTTGATTCCGCGGCGGAGCGGCCTGCCAATCAGGATATGCTGCCTGCGTTTCAACCGCTGACAGCAGGACCGTCTTTGACGTCTGCCGCCGCCTAGACCACCCGTTACTGAGAACGAGAAAGAGAGTTCAAAGTATGTGCATTGTTGCTGAATCGAATGTGATGTTACGCGCGCAGGCGGAGTTGCCGGTTGGCTTCAAAGTGGCGACGGAGATATTTCTCGAGGGATGGGGCCGGATGCGGTCGGGCGGGGTGGTGCGCCTGGAGAAGAAGGTCCGGGTGCGCGGATGGAATTTCATGAGGATTGCCGAGGGGGCGGTGAAGAGCGGCGTGGGCGCGACATCGGAGGAAGCCATTGCCGGCGCCCTGAAGCTCGCCCTTCGGCGGGTCGATTCGCACTCCAATGCGGTCGAGGTGCAGCAGATTCAATTGACGCAGTATCCGTGGTTTTGCCTCGCCAGGGTCCGCGTGCATCCGTATCGGATTCAGGAGGGGGATGTGCTGCCCGCGCCGGCCGATGTTGAGCCGCTGCCGCTGACTGCGCGCGAGAGGCGCCTGCCGCAAGAGGAAGACGAACTCTTTCCTCATTTCGGCGCAGCCATGCCGATGTTAAAGGAGATG
>JBEKFD010000036.1:0-33789 GCA_050013495.1 Occallatibacter sp.
GTCTTGCCGTAGCTGACGCCTGCATAGGAACGGGAATTACGGAACTTGAAGGCCCAATGAGTGACAGGATCGAAGTCCGCTGTTGAAATATAGGAGAGCCGCTGGAGTTCGTAATCGCCGGCGTTGGCATAAGGGCGGTTGAGCACGGAAGTATCCCTCCCGAGAATCGAACTCAAAACATTGACCTCCGTGTAGGAGTTGATACCCTCGTCAAGCCATGCGTCTTCAAACTCGTTGGTGGCGACCATGCCATACCAGTACTGATGGCCGAATTCGTGCTCGGCGGTCACCTCTGTACCGTAGGACGGTTCATACCACGAGGTGCCCCCGGTAAACAGTGTGGGATATTCCATACCGCCGATCTCGGAGCCCGGCTCCGGATCGATGATGGTGACGATCTTGTAGGGATACGGGCCAAATCGCCGGTCAAATTCTGCAAGGGTCTTGAGGACGATGTCTCGATAGCGCGGGCCGGCGGCGGGGTGGCAGGCGAGCGCCAGAACATGAACCTGCACCGGCCCCATGGACGAGGCGTAGGCGCCGTCGGTAACGGTGAAGTGGGGACTGGCGGCAAAAGCGAAGTCGCCAATGTCTTCCCCGTAGAAGCCCAGAGTCTTTGTGCCGTCCGGATTGATGCGGTTGCTCGTGGGCACCCCGCTGGCGCCCACAACATACCTTTGTGGCAAGGTCAGATGAACGTTGAAGGTGCCAAAGTCGGAGAAGAACTCCGTAGTGGAATGGTATTGGTGGCAGTTCCAGGCCCCGTGCCAGAAGAGGCCAGGCTTGGGGTACCACTGCCCGCCCATGATGAAGTCGCGCTTGTAGCCATTGCGGGCGATGGAAAGCGGAAACTTGTCATGGAAGGCGAGACGAAAGGTAACGGTCGCGCCAGGCGCCAGCGGATGCGGGAGAGAGACCTCGGCAACGGTGTGATCCTGCATGTTGCCATCGTCGGAGGCAGTGAAATGCATGCTGCCGGTAAGGTCGCCGTAGCCGTCGGCTGAGATCGTCGAGATGTCGATACTGCCGAGCTTCTCATTCGGATAATCGTCTTCTTCCTCGGAGTCGCGAATGCCGCCGGTGAAGTGAGTCTCACTGGTGAACGTGGACTGGGGCCGAAACGCGTTGAGGTAGAGATGAAAGGGGACGGAATTCAACGGCTGTTCGGTCAGGTTCTTGTAGGTGAGAACTTCGGTGGCGTCGAGAGTTTTGTTGGCTGTGTCGAGGCGAGCGTCGATGTTGTAAGAGACGACGCGCGTCGAGAGCGGCTCAGGCGAGTTGGTCGCGATCGATTGCGCGCCCATCGCCAAAGGTGCTGCGATCAAGGCGGCGAGAATAGCAGAAGAAAGTATTCTGGAGCAAGGCATAGTGGGATTGTAAGCCCAGCCACAGAATATGGTCGACGATCAAGTTGTGCATTCTGTCTCATGGATTGCCTTTGGAGGCAGTCTATCGGCGAGACGCCAGCGCCCTGCATGCAGCATCCAGCCGAAGACCCCGGGCCATAGTGAACCAGAGATAAGCACAACGCGGCTAGGCTTGTTTCTCGGCGTGGATCGGTTTCCCGATACTATGGTTGCCAGGGTCCAATCAGTTCGATAAGCCGGATCGCCAAGGAGAACTATGCCCCCTTCTCGCCGAGAGTTTCTCACGTATAGCTCGCTTGGAATGCTCGCCGCAGCCATGCAAGCTGAGGCACAGACGCCAGCAGGACAGTCTCAGGAATTGCCTCCCGGAGCGCCGCCCGCGTTCGGCACTGCACCGCCGGTTGGGCCAGAAGTATCGCCTGCGACCTTTGCGGAAGCAGAAAAGCTGGTGCAGTTGGAGATGACCTCAGTCGATCGTGCAACGGCGGCGAGTAACTGGAGGATGCAGATGGCTCCGCTGCTGGAGCGCCGCACAGGACCGCGGAAGATTGCCCTTGAATCGACTCTCGCGCCGGCTACGCTGTGGAATCCCAGTTTGCCGGGAATTATGAAGGCCGAGCAAAGCGGTGATCGTTTTGTCCGCAGCGAGGTCAGGTTCCCTCTGCCAACGACTGAAGAAGCGATCGCCTTTGCTCCTGTATGGCAGCTTTCCAGGTGGATCGAGACCCGCGAACTGACCTCGATGCGGCTGACTGAAATCTATCTGCGGCGGCTGGAGCGCTTCAACACGCAACTTCGTTGCGTCATCACACTGACTAGGGAGCATGCGCTGACCCAAGCGCGGCGGGCGGATGCAGAGATTGGGCGGGGAGAGTATCGCGGTCCTCTCCATGGTATTCCCTGGGGCGCGAAGGATTTGTTGGATACAGCCGGCATTCCTACGACGTATGGAGCGGAGCCATACCGGGACCGTGTTCCTACGGTGGATTCCACCGTGGTGGCGCGGCTTAACGATGCGGGAGCCGTGCTAGTTGCCAAGTTGAGCCTGGGCGCTCTGGCGCTGAACGACATATGGTTTGGCGGGCAAACAATGAATCCGTGGTTACTGGAAGAGGGTTCTTCCGGCTCAAGCGCCGGACCTGGTGCTGCCGTGGGTGCTGGACTCGTTGGCTTCGCGATTGGAAGCGAGACTGGCGGCAGTATCGTAAGCCCGTCGATGCGGTGCGGCGTAACAGGTCTTCGCCCGACCTTCGGCCGAGTGCCAAGGACGGGCGCAATGACCCTATGCTGGTCGTTGGACAAGCTTGGGCCGATGGCTCGGAGCGTGGAGGATACCGTTTTGGTACTGAAAGCCATCTCCGGCCCGGATGGTCGCGATTTGGCCAGCGTGCCGAGCGAGCTTGCCTTTGATGCTGGTACGGACGTGAAGGGTCTGCGGGTTGGATACTTCCCGGGTTGGATGAAAGAAGCCCCAGCTACAGATGTGGACCGCGCTGCATTGAAGGCGGTGAGAACGCTCGGCATGACTCCTGTCGAGGTCACCATTCCGGATTGGCCCTACGACTCGCTCAACCTAATTCTCTTCGCCGAAGCCGGCGCCGCCTTTGAGGACCTGACTTTGAGCCACCGAGTGGACGAACTGAAGGCGCAGGTACCGGACGGTTGGCCCAACTGTTTCCGCCAATCGCGGTTTCTTTCAGCCGTGGACCTGGTGCAGGCAGATCGCTTCCGGCGAAAGGTTGCGCAAGAGATGTCGCGGGTGTTCTCCGAGGTCGATCTCTTGCTTGTGCCGTCTTTGCGGGACGAGATGCTTGTAATCAGCAACTGCACCGGGCACCCAACCCTCACGCTCCGAGCTGGATTTGTCGAGGTGTCGGAGGCACGAAGTGATTGGGCGCCGGACCCCGCGCATCCACTACCGAAGTTCTCTCCGCCGCGTCGGGTACCTCACGGCGTCACACTGATCGGGCGGCTATTCGATGAAGGCAGACTTGCGGAAGTGGGGCTGGTACTGGAGAGGGAATTCAGAGTGGCGGAGGAACGTCCGGAGGGGTTCTAGAGCATTGTCGATTTAAGTGTTTACAAATCCGCATGGGGTGAAGAAGTTTGAACACTCGCCTGGTGTGACGGCATTGAGCGGGTCGCCGATTTTGTTCCATAGGGCATCGATGGATCGTTTTGCTGCTGTGCGGAGGAGTGCTTTAAGTTTGGAAAAGAACTTCTCGATGGGGTTGAAGTCGGGAGAGTAAGGTGGCGGGTAGAGCAAAGTTGCGCCTGTGGCAAGGATCGCCTGTTCAACACCGGAGACTTTGCGGGAACTGAGGTAGTCAAGGATGACGATGTCTCCCGGCTGCAGCGTTGGACACAAGAATTCGCGCATGTAGGCGAGAAACATCTCCCCGTCCATGGACCATCAGCGACCATCCGCGCGATCAAACGTCGGCGGCGCAGAGCACCCACAAAGGTAGTGGTCTTCCAGTGCCCGTGCGGTGCTGAGGCGATACAGAGTTTGCCCTTGGGAGCAGGCCGCAACGCCGCGAATTCTTCAGCGATAGCGAAGTCTTACCGGCCAGGAGGATTCTCCTCTCTCGGCAGGAGCATCAGCCTTTGGCGTCTGTGCAAGGGTGCCGGCCGCGGGAGCGTTATTGCCAGGCTCCCGCGGCGACCACACCGGCCCAATACCAGGGATGAGTGCTCTGGCCGGCGGCCCGGCGCTGGGCAAGCATGGCGCGCGCGGCCAGCCACGCCGAGTCCGCTGTGGAGCGATGCAATTCGAGGCGCTCGCGGTAGAGCGCCCGCACGTAGCGGCGGGTCATTTCGTCATCGACGGGCCAAAGCGTCATCACGATGCTGCGCGCCCCGGCAATGCGGAAGGCGCGCTGCAGGCCCAGAACTCCCTCGCCATCGCTTAGCTCGCCATTGCCGGTGTTGCATGCGGAAAGAACCGCCCAGTCTACGCCGGCGAGATCAAGCGAGGCAATCTGCTGCGAAGTCACGAAAGAATTTCCGCGGTCGGCATTGACCCCGGCAAAGACCAGGCCCGAGTCGAGCAACGGGTTCCCACCCCCGCAGCTTTTATTCATCAGGAAGGTGTGCGTGGCAACGTGCAGCACGCGCGATTGCCCGGCTGCGCGTAGAAACGCATCGCTTGTCGCCGCGGGGCCGGTGAGCACCGTTGCACGTTCCCCTTTTTCCCAGCGCTTCCAAAGCGCGGAGACATCCACAGCCTCCGCGGCGGCTTCGGGCAAAGGTGGAAATCGCACCTTCTTCAGGTCTTCACAAACCGCTGGTGCGCCGCGCAAGTTTGCGCTGCCGGCGACTGTCTGCGCCCGGTCGAAAGCCGGGCCGCCCAGCGCGAGTAAACCCGACTTCCTGGGAGACGGCGCCGCAGGCAGAATATCGCGCTCGCTCGAGAGGATATGGATCACCGGGCTGTGATCTACAAGGTAACCCTCGCCTTCAGGCAGGCTGGCAAAGGGAATCAGATTCAGCATGCGGTCAGGAACAAGAAGCACCAGGTTCGCGCCCTTGCGCGCCTCGGCCAACGGATCCCAAACGATTCTGCGCAATGCCAGAGCCGCGTTGCGGTATGCACGCTCATTGATTGCCGAGCCTAATCCGCCGCTCAAGGTTTCGCGGTCGACGGCCTTGCGCATTTCGATCGTCAGATCCTCGATGGTTTTAGAAGGGCCCAGATCGAATACCTGAATACGTTCAGTATCGCTGCGCAGCACGAAGGCGATATAAGAAGTGGTAAAAACGTGCTCCGGATCGACCTTATCCACCGCTACTTTGCCGTACGCCATATAGGAGACCAGAACCGCACCCGGAGGCAGGCCGGCGCGCAGATCCTTCACCGTGATCGCGTCCTGGCGCTCATCGGCGCGTACCGTGGCGCTGTGCTCTGCCAGCGCGCGCTCAATCTTTTCCATACGCGCCTCTGCCTCGGCAACGGCTTTGTTCTTCCCCTCTGTGCCGGGCTTGATGGCATCGGCTTCGAGCACTCGATTGCGCGCCTGCTGCAAGTCATTGAGTTGTTGCGCCAGATGCGGATCGTTGGTGGAGTTCAAATTGCGCTGACGGCGGGCGATTTCATCGGCCACCAGGGCCCGTGACCGCACCACTTCCTCGTAGGTGGGTTCGGTTGGAAGCTCTGGATGTTTGGCCAGCAGGGAGAGCGCTACATGGATTCCCAGCGGCCGCCTTTTGAAGTATTCCAGCGCCTGGATTTCGGGCAGCGTGCGGGCCTGCAGTACAGCCTTCTCGCGCCCCAGGCGGGCGGAGAGCAGAGCTTCCTCCGCAGCACGCTTGAGATCGCCCCCGGAGGCCAGCGATCGCGCGAAGCCGAAGTGAGTCCAGGCAAGGTAATCGGAGGTCAGATAGGGATCTGCCAGTGCAATTTGAAAGCCCTTCCACGCCAGATCGAATTGCCCGGTGCGCGTGTACAGATCAGCCAGATTGCCTTGAATACCAGCCAGCAGCGAGTTCTGCGGGCCACTGGACCGCGCGATCAGCTCCACTGCACGGTTGTAGTGCTCGATCGCCTTTGGAAAATCGGCGATTTGCTGGTACTGAACGGCAGCATCGTTCTCCAATGTGCCACGCTGGATATCGCTCAACCTGGCGCCGCGTGCGACCTCGAGAGCCTCTTCCATGTCTGTGACAGCGCCTGCGCCATCGTGCGTCAAAAACCTCAGCACCGAGTCAGCGGTCAATGCGTCGATCAGTGTCTCTTCGTTGCCAGCCTTCGCTTTGCGGCCTATCTCGATGGCCTTGCCGCTGGCGCTTAACCCTGTCTTGTAGTCCCCCAGAGTTCGACAAACCTCGGCCAGCGTGGTGTTGGCGTAAATGGCAACGCCGGAATCAGGAAACAGCTTTTCCGCTGTTTCCAGCGCTTGTTCGGCCAGCGGACGCGCTTCGCCTGCCCGATCCAAACCATTCAAAACCTGGGCCGTATCGAGGATGGCCTCAAGAGATGGAACACTGTCTATACCCAGAGCCGCTGCGGCAACCGACCTCTCACGCTGCGCGCTCGCGAGGGTTGCGTCGTCAACCTCATCCTCTTCCATTTCGGCGTGAATCATCGCATGAAGCGCGGCAGCCACTTCCGCGGTGTTGCCGGGATGCATTTGCTCGGCGAGTTTCAGGGCATCGGCGTCTGTGGCGATTTCGCTCTTCGGCGCAGGAGGCTGTCCGCGATCAGCCGCTTGCTGGGCTGCGGCGAACTGTGCGGTCCAGACCACCGTTGCCCAAAAGATCCATTTGTTCATTTCAATTCCTCTTGCCACACTGAACGCGGGGGACTTGGCAAGAGTATGACAGAAACGCGCGGCCGATCTAAACTTTTGCGCGTGGTACGAGGACAGATTTTGCCGATCGTTTTCTGTCTCAATTCCGATTTTTGAACTACCGATATCAAACGGAAGAGCGAAGCCTAAGCGAACTCTAAGAGCGGCGAAGTACGCGTATTGGAACTCGTAAGAACCTTCTGGTCTTGGCTGTCCGCCTTAATATCGAGCGGGGTGTCAAAGGTAGTGCAACGATATCTGCTGTCTCGTGCAGATAGAAGTAAGACCGCGCAGGCGGTTCAGACTCGGTGAGGTCAATCTTCCAGACACCATCAAATAGGCTTTGTGCTCGAATGGGCGCTAACCACGAAATCAGCAGCAAACCGAGAAGCTCGGGTTTCATTCTCGATCTCCTAACCCGGATGAATGTTGCTAGCCCGAATGCATATCAGTTATTGGCCGGACACGCCGGAGCGAGGCTCACTGAGAGGACCGTGATGTCGTCCTCCTGGCCGAAGAACTCCGCTGCCTTGGCGATCTGGCTGTCGGATTCGGTAGAGATGACCTGAGTGCGGGCAGAGCCATAGAGTTCGCCGGAGGGGCTGGTGGCTTCAAGAACGTCCTCGAAGACAGGGCTGAGCCGATCGCCCGGAGCAATCTGGAAGCGCGTCTCCGGATATTGACTTTCGGCCAGGAGGACGAGAGTTGTTCCTTGTCTGCCAACCGTGTCTTGAATGCTATGATGAGTCCCCGCGGAGATTGAGAGGCTTCAATGCGATTCGGATTCGCGAGACCCATTCTGCGTTCCAGGCTTATGAGCGACACCCGGCTACAACGGCGCCTCCCGGAAGTGCGCACACTCCTGCTACTGACGCTGTTGTTTTTGCCGACAATCGGCCTCAGTGCTCAGGGTCCCACGGCCATCGTGTTCACTCAATCAGCCGCGCAGATCGGGGTCTTCGATTTCGTCGAGGTCACCGCCAGCCTGCCGGCCGCTGTGGCGGGGACTCCTTTTACGGATGGCTCCATCACAGGCGACTTTCAGCAGACAGGCTCCGCGATCCGGACCCCGGTGGAAGGATTCTGCGATTCGGCCGATGGCACTCTCTACCGCATCCGCTTCATGCCTTCGAAAAGCGGCGCCTACACGTTCCACGTAAGCTTCAAAGCAGGCTCCGCGAACCAGGCTTACTCCGGCACTTTTACGGCGATCGACCAGCACCGCCGCGGCCCGCTGCGCGTGGATCAAGCCTATCCGTGGCACTTTGTCTGGGAGGGAACGGGCGAGCATTACTTCTTCAATGGAACCACCGCCTACTGGCTGGTTGGCTGGCGCGACGAACGGACTATTCAATTCAGCATCGACCGGCTGGCCGCGCTCAAGGTCAATCGCATGCGGGTTTCTCTCGCCGGCCGCGAAAGCGTCTTCTTTGGCGAGCCTGTGATGATTGGCGAAAACTGGACGGTCTTCCTTGCGCCGTGGCAGGCCGCAAAAGCGGATGATTTTTCGCATCCTGGATTCGATTACTCCCACTTCAACCTGCCTTATTGGCAGAAATACGAGCGCATGCTGAAGATGGCACGAGAGCGCAACATGGTGATCTCGGTTGTGCTTGACATGGGTGACAGCGGGGTTCACATGGCCGCGGGCAGCGACGACGAGCGCCGTTACATCCGCTACGCGGTGGCGCGGCTGGGAAGCTTCTCCAACATTACATGGGATCTGGGCGACGACCTGGACAGCTTCCGCGATGAGAAATGGGCTCACGAAACCGGCACGCTCATCGAGCGGTTGGACCCGTATCATCACCTGGCCACCAGCCATCCCATTCACACCGAGCACCAGGACCGCGCCTCCGACTGGTTTGGCTTTACCTCCTATCAGGATTGGTCGCGGAACCAACATGCACTTATGCTGGCGTCTCGCAAGTTGCAGGAGCAGGCTGGGCGCATCATTCCGCAGACCAACGAAGAATACGGTTACGAGGATCATTATCCGCCGTGGGCAGCCGCGGGGTCTGACTCGGCCGAGGTTCTGCGCAGAACGGCGTGGGAGATTTATATGGCCGGCGGATATCAGACTGCCGGAGAAAGCACACGCAGGGGAACCAACATCTGGCCGGATACTGGCGGCGGCTGGATGAACGGCCGTGGAGACGATACGCAGACCGTGTTTGCCGGATATGGCCACATCGTAGACTTCTTCACTGGCTTTGAGTGGTGGAAGACCAATCCTCACGATGAACTGGTGAGTCAGGGAAACTATTGTCTTACCGACCCAGGTCATCTTTACGCGGTTTACCTGCCGCATGGAGGCAAGGTGACTGTACACCTGGAGCCAGGCACCTATCGCGCCGAGTGGTTCAATGCCAACAGCGGACAAAGAATTCCACTCACGGAGGACGCGACAGGCCCATCATGGACCTCGCCTGATCCGCCAGACGATTCCAGTTGGAGCGTTACCCACGATTGGGCGCTACTTCTGCAAAGGCGGTGAAGGGCCATCGGCTGCTCCGTTGAAACTCAGCGATTTTCGTCCGTATGGGTGGGCCGAAGATCCATGCGTAACTCGGCAGTTACTTTTCTATGACTGACAAGCTAGCGACGATGCAACCGGAACTCGGAACCGATTCCCGCAGCCCGGCGGGAATCGCGGTTTCAGCTTCCACGAGAAGGCTGGTCCGCTATCAAATCATTTGAGGTTGAGCAAGTCCAAATCTCAGCATCACGGATCCCCTTTAAAGTACGCGGAGAACCGCTCTACCCTCCGACATCTGTTCGTTTGGCGCCCTCACTACACCTTCAAGTTGCGAAGATAAGGAATGCTGGCTTGCATCAAGTCCCAATCCATTTCTACGAAGTAGTTCTTGATGCCTCCGGCTTTGGCGGCAGCGAAAAGCTTCTTCCAGTCGATCGTGCCTGTTCCGATGGGAACCGCTTTTCGCTCCGCCGACCAGTCGGAGAGATGGAGAGAAATAAACCGTCCGGGATATTTGGAGAGAAAGGCGATGGGGTCGTATTGAGGGGGAATGGCGTCCTGGAATTGCATCTTAATCAGCTCGGGATCAAACCTCTTCATCAACTCGTCGTAAACCAGCACGCCGTCGATTTCCTTGAACTCGAATTGGTGATTGTGGTAGCCAAGCTGAAGGCCTGCCTTTTGGACCTGTGCGCCGATCGTGTTCATTTGATCGAAAGCCTTCAGCCAGGCTGACATGGGCGCGTCGGCAGGGACCTCCAAGGTGGCGCAGATCATCTGTTTCAGGCCCAGCTCTTTTGCAAACGCGATCCGATCATCCAACTGTTCCTTGAGTTCCGTGAATCTGAAGTGGCTGCTGACGCAGCCCAGACCCGCGTCACGGATCATGTCGCGGATCTTCGCCGGCTTTATGTTCACCAGGGGACCAAAGCCATCCCGCGCGAAACTGCTGGGCGAGCACAGCTCGATCATCTGGAATCCGCCGCCCGCAATCTGAAGCAAAGTGCCCTCGAAATCCTTTCCGATCGACTCGCGAAGCGGATAGGTTTGACACCCAATGGGAAACCCCAGCGGGTTGGCCTCAAGCTTCATTGCCGATGCGGCGATGCACATAGCGCTGCCGTAAACAAATTGCCTTCTTGAAAGTTTCTGCATGTCGATTCACCTTCTAGATGGATTGGGGATCCCAACCCTTTCGGTATTCGCGGGACAAGTGTTTGTTGGCTTCCGCTACGTTGGTGATTTTCCGGGACTCGCTGTCGTACAGGAGTTTCTTGCCGGTGCGCAGGGCGACGGAGTACAAGTTGACAGCCTCTGAAATGGGGCCGGCATTCAAAAAACTCGAAGGCAATTGCTGTCCGCCCCGGACGGCGGCAATCCAACTGCGCATGCCTGGGGAAGTCCCACCCTGCCGGTCTTGCTGTGGGATCGTCGGCGCGGACGGATACTTGCGCATCCTTCTTTCAGGAATGAGCCGCGGGTCCTGAACGTTAAAGCCCGCCAGTATCTTTCCCTTGCTGCCGACAAACATCATGCCCTCGATGGGAAGTTCCTTGTTGTCGATTTCCAACTCGGGTGGCGTGGGGGGCCGTGTCCCGCCGTCATACCAGATCAGATCCACCGCCGGCCTTCTTCCGCTTGCCGGATAATTGAAGCGGACGATACAGGCTGTGGGGTAGGAGAAGTCGTTGTTCACTTTGAATGGGACACTACCATTGAACGCACAGGTGTGACTGAGCACGGGCTCGACACTGGTGGGTGATCCCAGCTCCAGGGCATTGAAGACCGTCCACAGGCTGTAATGGCCCATATCCGCCATGCAGCCGCCTCCAAAGTCATACCATCCGCGAAATACCATGTGCGTGTAATCGGGCGAATAAGGACGGGCGGCCTCAGGACCAAGCCACAAATCCCAGTCAAAGCCTTCCGGAATGGGAGGTGTTGCGGTGGGGAGATTGGTGTACTGGGGCCACACGGGGCGGTTCGTCCAGTTATGGATTTCACGCAGGGTACCGATGGCGCCTCCGTTGATCCAGGCCATCACCTGGTCCATCGATCCGTTGGCATCCCACGGCATGAAGTGCGTGGCAACGCCCTTTTCGCGGGCGGTCGAGATCACCAGCCTGGCTTCCTCCAAGCGATTGGCGATTGGCTTATGCATGATCACGTGCTTGCCCCTCTTCATGCAGGCGATGCTGACGACGCCGTGAAGATGGTCCGGGGTCATGATCTTGACGGCATCCACCTCCTTTTCCTGGGCGAGCAGTTCGCGAAAGTCGGCGTAGGAAGAGCAGCCCTTGAATGTGCCGCCAGGCCGTTGGGTCGCATAGTAGGTCTCGACGAAGTCTTTGGCTACGTCGCGGCCTCCCGGAATAGTCCCCTCGGATCCCGCTCCCCAGTCCGGCTTCCCAAGAGCGTTTCGCATGTCATTGAGGAGGCCGTCCTTTCCCCAATCCCGGTATCCAACTGCGTGCTTCGAAGGGTCGCATACGGCGACAATCTGGATCTCCGGGACGGCAATCAATTTCGTCATCTCGCGGAGGCCCTCGGTGCCTGTGCCGATGTGAGCCAGGGTGATTTTGTCGCTGGGCGGGATAACTCCGGTTCCACCCAGTACGTGCCTCGGAATAATGGTGAAACAAGCCGATGCGGATGCGGTTTCCAGGAACTCGCGGCGATTCATCATCTCTGTCTTCTTTCTGCCTTGCATCGGATTGAAGTTGCCAAGGCCGTTTGCGCCTGCTCCTGAACGAACGGCCACCGAATACCTTCTGGGACCGCAAGAGGAGACGCGGCGGCATTCCGCCTTTGGGCTGCAACCGATTCGATGGAGCAACTCGCGATATTTACGCCGGGATTTCCATGATCCAATTCCCGCCGACCAAGAATACAATCCTTATCGCCCCTGAGCGCAACTGCCTGCCTGATTCTTTGTGATGCGCAGGATTAATGTCACGGGAGTTCCCCCGGCTCTGCCGGGGGTAATCTCACTCGGAACAGCCAAGCTGAACGGCCTCGATCCTGCCTCCTACCTGCGCACGTTCTGGCAAGGATCACCGAACATCCGATCAACCGCATCGAAGAACTCCTGCCCTGGAATGTCGCGGCCTCGATACAGGCCGACTCTTCCCAAGCAGCTTAGCGAGTCATTCCTCGCCTGCCGCCTGCCCCGAATGCTGGGTCAATTGGCCGCCATCTACCTTAGTTCCGGCGGCGCGAGCAGATGCTGACTCTCCCGCCGGGAACGGGACATGTCTATGGTTGTCGTGAAATGTGTATGATTGTCGTGAGTTTTCCGACGTTCGGAAGGACGCATGCAAGTTTTTATCGTCGAAAGGCGCCTTCGCGGTTGAATTGTTCGATTGGTCTCCGATCTGCCGGGGAAGCTGCCGCTGAAAAGAGCCAGCGGAGGGCCATTGCAGGGCGCATCGCGACTCGACGATCGAGACGAGCATGTGTGGAAGAGAGAAATCTTCGCCATGGTGCAATCATTCATCTCGGCTTGCTCAATTCTTCCTCTCCGTTTCAACTTCTTGAATCGATTGAGGGGCTTGTTTGCGGCGCTGCTGTTTGTGTTGCCTGCGCTGGCGATGCAGGCTTCCGTGCAAACCACGACGATCAGCGGCACGGTCTACGATCCGAGGACGCTTGCAAATGGCGGACTGCCCGTGCCGGGTGTTCTGGTTTATGCGACCACCGGAACGGTGGCGCCGCTCACGCCTGGGGTCCAATGTCTGACCTCGGCATCCTCGGCGCCGATCGTGCCCGGCATTGTGAGCTTCACCAATACCGCCGTGGACGGCACTTTCACGCTGAACAACGTGCCGGTGAACGCAACCTATACCGTGGTGATCCAGGCAGGCAAATGGCGGCGGCAGTTCACAGAAACCGTGGGGACCACTGCGCTGGCAGGAATTGAACTGGACATGCCATCGAATCATAAGCAGGGCGACATTCCGCTGATTGCCATTTCTACAGGCGGCGTGGATGGGATGGAATGCGTGCTGCGGGATATGGGCATCGCAGACACGGAGTTTACCGACGACAACGGAACCGTCAATCCGGGCGGGCGCATTCATCTATACCAGGGCAGCGGGACCCCCCAGGCGGTTGGTGGCGCTGTTATCAATGCATCGACTCCGTCTGAAACCGTTCTGATGAGCAGCCCGACGACAATGAACGGCTACGACGTGTTGATGTTTCCGTGCCAGGGAGGTCCGGACGGTCAAGCGACCCCTGCCGGAGCGACTAACCTGCTGAACTACGCGAACACCGGTGGCCGGGTTTTTGCAACCCATTACGGTTATGCGTGGCTCGATCCAAGTCCGCCATTCGATTCGCAGTTCCCGCCGGTTGTGGATTGGAACCATAATCTGGAGTTTCCCTTCCCCGACCCAGGAGCCGCCACCATCAACACCGGGTTCACCGACGGGGCGGCGCTCGCACAATGGCTGCTGAATGAGGGCGCTTCGAATACTTACGGGCAAGTTGAGCTTTCTACCCTGCGGAACGATATCAGCGCGGTGATTCCGCCGACGCAATCATGGGCGACCGTGAACTCCGATAGCGCGATCATGCAGATCACCTTCAATGCGCCGGTGGGCGCACCCGCGGCAAACCAGTGCGGACGCGTGTTGTACAACGAGTACCATGTCGTGGATCTAGAGAACCTCCCCAACGGAAACGACACCGGGCAAGTGTATCCGAGCGAGTGCCCAGGCTCGGCTTTGCCCCCAGGCTCCAATAAGATGACGCCGCAGGAGGAGATGCTTGAGTATGCCCTGTTCGATCTATCGTCATTCGTGACGCCGGTGGTGGTGCCCACGCTTTCCATCTCGTTTAACCCCAGCCCGCTGATCGTGAATCAAAATGAGACCGGCGTTCCGTTGACGGTGAATGTGACCAACACCAGCACAACGACGCCCATCAACAGCACCGCCGTTCTGACGCTGACGCTGCCTGTGGGACTAACTGCGACAGGCTTGACAGACGCAACCGGCGATTGGAACTGTGCTGTCGGTACCCTGACTTGCACGCGGACGGTTGGCATTGCCGCAGGCACGAGCGATGCGGTCACCTTGACGGTGAGCGTTCCGGCCTATCCGACGGGAGGGATCGCAACGCCGGCGAAGCTGACCGCTACGGTATCGAGCCCGAATTTCTCGAACAACGTGTCAGCTTCGGATTCGGTGATCTTCCAGCAAGCGCCGACGATCCTGTGGGCGACGCCGGCGCCGATCATCTATGGGACTCCGCTGAGCGGGACACAACTCGATGCCAGTTCAGTTTTGCCAGGGAGCTTTGTCTATTCTCCCGCCGCGGGAACGGTGCTAACGGTGGGGCAGCATACGCTTTCAGTAACTTTCGCGCCGACGGACACGACCGATTACGCGACCGGGACGGCGACAGTGACACTAACGGTTCTTCCGGTGACACCCAGCCTTGGGTTGACGGCCTCGCCCAACCCCGCATTTGCATTGAACCCGGTCACTTTGACAGCTACCATTGCTGCGTTTGCAACTCCGCCAACCGGCACGATCACCTTTTACGACGGGACCACGCAGATTGGAGTGGGCACGGTGACAGCGGGATCGGCGACATGCACGGTGACGACGCTGTCCGGCGGAATTCACTCGATTACGGCAGCATATTCCGGCGACTCGAGTTATGAACCTGCGACCAGTGGTGCAGTGTCAGAGACGATTCTCGACTTCAAGCTTGCTGAATCGAACAGCGTAACAGCGGGCGCGGTGACGACCTATAACCTCACGATTACGCCTGAAGGCGGCACGACTTTTCCCGGAGCGTTGACGATGAGTGTATCCGGGCTTCCGCTAAGGGTCGCGGGCGTCTTTACTCCGGCTACTGTGCCGGCTAACTCGGGAGCGACTCCTGTTGTCCTTCAGGTGACGTCGCTGAATTTTGTGGCGATGTACTCTTCGCGCGGACCGTTTGGTGGCGGAGCACTGCCCATGGCGCTTGGGCTGATCCTGCTGCCCTTTGCGGGAATGCTGCGCAAGGCCGCTCATGGCTGGAACAGGCTGGTGCTGCTGGGCCTGATCGGTGCAGCCCTTGCGGTGGGATTGACGGGATGCAACCGGGTTACTCTCACTCCGCACACCTATTCCATCACCATCACGGCGGCGGCGGGTCCTTTGTCGCACTCGGTTACGGCGAGCCTCACGGTGCAGTAAAGTTAGCGGCGATGTTTTGGGTGAAGGCAGCAGGTTAGCCTCCGCTGGCGCGGAGATAACGAGTTAGCAAGTTAGACACACTCAACAGGTGTCCGCTGAGAAATAAGCGGACACCTGTTGAACACTCTCTTCCAGTCAAGATGGGAACTTCGAACGCTTGCGAGTAACCGGCTAACCCGACAGAACTCGAAGATCGGGGTTCTGTCCGGATAGGCGACGATACACCAAGAACGTCTTATTTTAATTCCATGCTTATCCGGATTCGTGCCTCGTGGCTCTCGACGAATTCATGATCTGACAACAACTATCAAGTGGATTCCGGCAAAGGGTTGATCCGAATGTTCCCGACTCTCCTCTCAGATCGAGTGGGCCAGTTCGCCGAAAGAGGCTCATTGCACCGTTAGATTTATCGCCGTGGTGGCGGTTATCGCTCCTGAGGTGCCGGTCACGGTAACGGTATAGCTGGCGGGCGTCGTGCCGGGATCGGTCTTTTCTGTGCAGCCGCCACCACCCCCTCCTCCGCCACCACCATTACCCCCGCTGCCACCGCACGAAATCAGGCCCGTCGTCAGAGCCAGGAACAGGATGAGCATGCCGAGCATTATCCGAACTCTGCGCCGCCGGGCCGGAATGCCAACGAGCAGCAAGCAAGCGAGAACTGCGCTGCCTTCCGCGTACCAGGGCATTGCCTTTCTCCGGATGTTTGCCGAGACGCAACTGGTCGAGGCCGCGGTGGTGGAGATGGTAAGTGTCGCTGTGCCGTTGGCGGTACCTGTAATGCTAATGGGAGTGGTGGCGCCAAAACTGACTGTGGGCGCATCGACAGCGCCCGAGGGGCTCGAGGTGACGGAGGCGATCAGCGCTACGCCACCGGTAAAGCCTCCGCTTGGGGTAACAGTGATGGTGGAAGTGTTTCCGGTGGTTGCGCCGGGGAGGACTGCGACGGATGTCCCGGCAAGGGCGAAGGTGGCCGGGATTGGCGTCACGGTGACATAGTAGCTGCCGGCCTCGGGATAGTAGGTCGTGTCGCCGCTGTAAGTGGCAATGATAGTGTCGCCACCGACGGGCAAGGCGTTCGCCGGGATGTTGAAGTTAGCCGAGCCGCCGATCAACGGAACTTGCGATGAAGTATATGTGGTTCCACAGGAGAGCTTGACTGTACCGGTCGCGTTTGGGAGCCCCAGTTCGCCGATCGATACATTCACCGTCAAAGGCTGATTAACGACGATGCTCTGGGCTGATAAAACAAAGTTTATGCTTGGGTAGATAATGCTCTCGACGGTAGTCGCGCTGCTCCCACTGGTGTAGTTGTTGTCGCCCAGGTAGCTTGCTGAGACCGTACCAAACGTATTGCTCATGAAAGTGATGCCGCCGTTTGTGAGCGGTTCGAAGAAGCTGTATCCGCCTACAACGCTACTGGTGGATACAAAGACGGTACCCGTTGGGACCGGATCTCCAACTGGGCCGCTCACGGCAATTGTCACTGAATAGGGAGCGGATACTCGTGTAGTAGGCGCAGTGATGGTCACAGTTGGCTTGATTGTTCCTGGAGAGTGTACGGTGACCGATGCGGTGCCAACGTTGGGTAGGTAATTGGTGTCGCCGCTGTAGGCCGCGGAGAATGTGGCGGTCCCGAGCGAAAAGGAGTTGGAGGGAAAGTTGAACGTGGCTGTTCCATTCACCAGGTTCGCGGTGACCTGGAAAACGGTGGCGCTGGTGGCAGTGACTGTAACTGTCCCGGTTGGAATTGGGATGCCCGCGACAGGGGCCGGGGTAACGGTGACCTGGAGAGATAGATTGGGAGTGATAGTGGATGCGGAAGGCGTTACAACAATCGGCGTATAGGCTTTAGAGAGGGCTACGGTGAAGGCCGGCGCGGTAGATGCGGCATAGTTGCCATCGCCGCCATAAACGGCGACCAGATTGTAGCTCCCTGCGGGCAGGCCTGTAGGGGTGAGGAACGCGACACCCTGGGCGGACGCTTTGCCGCTGGCTGCGGTTCCCTCCATCGGCGCCGTTCCCACGACGGTCGAGCCGTTCATGAATGTCACAGTACCGGTGGGGGCAGCGCCAAAGCTGTTGGTTGAGAGCTGGACCCCAACCTGAACAGGGGGGGTTGCGGATTGGAGGGAGGTACTCAGAGTGGTGGCGGCGGGAGTAATCATGATCGGGTAGGGAGCGCTGATGCTCGCCTGGAAGCTGGCGTCTCCGGGGAAGGATGCGATGAGGTTGTAGGCGCCTCCAGGGAGCGAGGAAGTTGTTAACTCAGCCACGCCCTGAGCATTCAGAGCAGCCGTTCCGAGAGATGTTGTGCCGGCCTGGAAGCTGATGACGCCAGTCGCCACCCCATTCGGCTTTGCCGCCGATGCGCTTTTGCCATAGGGCTGCGCATCGAAGGTCGCATTGAATCCGTAATAAGGCGTTTTTGTTGGCTTTCCGGTTGCCGGGTCAGTGAAGGTGACGCTGGTGATCGTCGTGGTGCTGGTTTCGGGAGCGACAGTGACAGAGATGGCGTTAGAGTCGCTGGCGGCAAAGGTGCTGCTGCCCCCGTAATGCGCCGAGACGTTGTATGTTCCGCCAGGCATGGAATTGGTTGAGGCGGTGACTGATCCGTTGGCCAAGGCGAAGCGGGCGATGCTTTCGTGGTCGGGCAGGAGCGCGGGGCTGAGGTTGTCGACCAAAGAGAGTTCGCCGGCGGGAGTGGCGCCGGCACTGGTTACGATTGCATTTACCTGAACGCTCTGGCCGTGGGTGATGTTGATTGGAGTGTTCGATCCGTTGAGTTGGAGGGACGAGGATGTGGCGATGAAACTCGCTGCCGGCCAATTACTCACAAGCTGGATGGCATTGACGCTACCCAGTCCACTGGCAAGGTCGTATCCGACTGAGGCGTCATAGCCTGTCATGAAGAAATCGCCAATCGAATTCGCAGCGCAGCCGCTGGTGTTTTGAGCGCAGTTGACGGAGTTGTCTCCGGTAGTGACGTCGTGGAAGACGCCTGCATAGTTTGTCTTGGCCAGATCGTAGAGGGCATAATCGGCCTGCCCGAGACGAGCGCCCGTCATTTGCTCCACCAGGGCCAGCATGCCGGCGAATGCTGGCGCGGAGGCTGAAGTTCCGCCCACGCCGGTGAGATTGAAGTTGTTCCCAGTGGCGCCGGCCGTACAATCGACGCCGATTGAATCCTGGTCGGTGCATACACCCCAGACTGCTCCGTAGAATCCCCCGCCAGCCAAGAAGGAAACATCGGGCAAATTGCGGCCCGTTCCTGTTGCAAAAGAGGATTGCCATGCAGGCACCGGGTAGACCGCGCTGATTCCACCTCCGCCGGCGACGATGCTGTTGTCACTCGCGTTTCCTGTGAGCGTTGAGATTGATTTGTTCTCGGCGACGCTGGTGTTGGGATAGGTGGAATCGTTCCAGGGCTCTTCGGGAATGTATTGGAGCGCACTGCGATGGTTGGGCAGGTTATTGTTGGTATTGACGTATTCGGCGAAGCTGCTGGGGAAGTTGCTGTACAAGACATCGAAATCCGTGCCCCCGACAGAGACGTTGTAGGGCGTGGAACCGAGGCCGTTGACTGCCAGGCCTTGCGAGGCAATGGTTTCGGTGTCCTGGTCATCGCATCCGGCCGAGCCGCTGTCGCCCGCTGACACCGTGATTGCAATTCCCTGGGCGGCGGCCTGTTCCCACAGATTCAGAATCTGCTGGTTGCCGGCGGCGCCTTGCTGCGATTCGCATTCGCCGAAGCTGACATTCAGGATGTCGGCCTGGTTGTCGTCAAGGGCGCGCTGAATCGCAAGCAACAACCCCGGCTCGAACGAGGTATCCGCGGCGGTGTAGAGGATGATGTTGGCGTTGGGGGCGATGCCTCCGGCGACCTGAGTGTCGAGGTATGCTTCGATGGCATCGCCGGTTTCGCCGGGGTCGTTTCCATCGACAATCACCGTAGTGGCGTTGGGCGCCAATCCAAAGGTGGCTCGATAATTTGCGTTTTGGGTGAGGTCGATGTTGGAGTCGCCCGCTACTCCGATGGTCACCCCGGTGCCATCGTAAGCTGTGCCGGTGAGATTTGCGTTGAGGGCGGTGGGGGTGTTGTAGATGGTAGCTGCGTCCTCGGGGCCGAGGAAGATGTAATAGCCGTTATATGCGCTTCCCACTGTATAGGAAGGAGTGATGGTGTGTGTTTGGGAGTTGTAGAGGCCGCTTGGACCGCGGATGAATTGCGCTCGTGGCTTGAAGTCGTTGAGTGCGGCAAGCCCAGCGACGACAGGAGCAAGAGCCCTGGGTATCTGCGGATCGGAGGCGTTGGCCCAGTGCTGCTCTCCACCAACCAGGAAGCTGTGGATCGAGGTGTGGAAGGTGGTCTGGATTTGGCCCACCGAACCTGAAAACTCGATGGCCATTCGCCCTTTTGAGATTTTGCTCACCGTGAATCCATGGCCGGTCAGCCAGTTCTGGATGGAGCGAAGATCGGCGTCGCCCACGCCGAAACGCTTGCCGAACTCCTCTGGGCTGAGAAATCGGCGGTAGTTCGGCGAATCTCTATCCTGCACGGACTGGAGCCAGGTCTGGAGTTCAGCTTCCTGTTGTGTGCTGCGCGAGAGAACTAGAACGAGGCGACTTGCAGGCATCGATGCGGGCGCCGGACCCTGGTCGAACTCCGGCCGTGCGAGTGGATGCGTGTTTCCATACAAGGTTTGAAGAGAGGATTCGTCAATGAAGGCGGATATTCGAGGTTGCCGGAATGATGGCGCTGCATCCTGAGCGACTAACGGGTACGCCCAGCAGAGCAACCAAGCCAGCAAAACCGGAGCGAAGGAAAAGAACAAGGCGCGTCGAACGAACGAGCACATACTGTTGTCCTTTTAAACCTACTTTGTGGATCCATTCCACACGTTCAAGACTGAAGCACATGCGGCTCAGACATGTGGAGGAATTGTAACAGATCGACTCGGGGGGAGTGTGATGGCAAGCACTCTTCGTGCCGAAACCGGAGAGCTCCGGTTGTATCTCGGGCCATCCGTCAAATACTGGTAAGGTATTAGCCGTTGTGATAGTAACGACGACATAACTTCCGCATGGGCGACAATCCAGACCGATCCACTCTTTTCTTTAGTGGGTTCTCCCGTCAGGGCGTCGTTTGAGGCGGAGCAAATTCGCTGAGGTTGAATGGGCGCGTGGATTCGCCCGGCGGCTTGATGGTGAGGATGAGCGCGACGTTCGGCGGTGACCCCTGGAAATACGGCACGTGGATCGTGTGCCGCCCGGCAGTGAGTTTGACTTTTGCGGTCATGGACTTTGCCGCGTGTATTTCGTCATCGTTAATGAGAACCTGGTTATCGATTTCCAGGCGCGCACCGTCGTCGGACTCGAGATCGAACTTGTATTCGCCGGGTTTGGTAATGAAGAACTCGCCGTAGTAATCCACGCCGAACCACTGCACGGCGCGTGTCACGCCAGGTATACCTATAGCATCGCTGGCGTCCTGGTCGACGACGTTCAGCGCATTGGCGTAGATGGAACCGATCGGATCGAGATTCCAAAAATCGGGCAGCACCGCGGCGCCGTAAGAGATCTCGTAAACGTCGCCGCAGAATGCGTTGGGGAGTGGGGTGACGACGCCGAAAGCGCGGATGGTTCCCACCGGAGGCGGGCGGAATTTGACGCTGTCGCCCTGCCCGGTGAGTGAGACCGGGCGCGACACATCCACAATGCCCAGGTTGCCGGTCTCATGCTCGCGTACGACCAGGCGCACGAGGTAAGGCGTATCGCCGGGGATCTCGAGCTGGGATTCGAAGCCGCGAACCTGAGCGGTCTCGAGTTCCGAGGGAGTGAGTTGGCGGTCTGAGGTGGTGTGGTAGTACTGGGCAAGATTGCCGGAGGCATCGAAGGTGCACATGCCAAAGTCGAGGTGGACCTGCGTGTTGGTTCCGTTGAGGCCGATGCTG
This sequence comes from Occallatibacter sp., assembly GCA_050013495.1. Classification (GTDB taxonomy): domain Bacteria; phylum Acidobacteriota; class Terriglobia; order Terriglobales; family Acidobacteriaceae; genus Telmatobacter. The sequence continues at coordinate 21,280 of JBEKFD010000036.1, forward strand.
GCAAGAGATTCAGGACGGACAACGACCCCGTATCGCGTCGACCTTCCGCCAGCAACCACGATTGGGTGCGCGGTGATGTCGAGCGTGGATGGAGTGATGGTATGGAAGCAGGCGGCGTCGCCGAGAGCGATGGTTTCGGCTGGGCCCTTGCGCTCTTTGGAGCCGGATTCGCTGGGGGTCGGGCCCACATAGTAGCGATGCCGGAAGGAGAGTGTAACTTGTGCGCGGGTGGTTCTTATCAGTATCTGGTGGAACCCGGGCTCCGGCGAGGCCTGAATTGCGAGCTCGTAGTGAGGCGTGGCACTCAGTGCGCAGGTAGCGCCAGAGCGGATGCTAAAGCCGCTTTCACGTCCTACAGAGCGGCTGGGGTCGCTGCTGTGCGGGTCGATGACGCGCATCGAGAGAATGTGCTTCGGATTCTTATCGGCATGCTTGCCGACATCGAAGACTTGGAATTCGCTCTCCGCAAGATCGCCAACCGGATTATGGTTCTTGTCTCGCGCTATCGCATCCAGTACCACCTCGCGGGTGGTGAGATGGAGCACCAATAGCGCCTCGGGCTGAGCTGCGGGCGGTGTTTCTTGCGCGGCTATCGGAAGGCAGAGCGAAGGGACGAGACAGGCCGCAATGAGAAGAAGGTGGTACCGGTCGCACTGGCTGGACATTGGCACAACTGTATCGCCGGGAGAGAAAGATTGGGAAGAGAAATCCCAAAATAAACAGTTGCGGCAGGAGCCGGGCAGTCCTTTCACGGCAGTTCTCTACGCGGCAAGCGAAGGCATGGCGACCGGCGCAAAGAAAGGGCCGATCCTAGTCCGCAAATGGCAATCGTCTTTCGATTTTGAAAACCCTTTGCCGATTTGACTCCGTTGTCGACTGCGCGCGAGTCACTGCCTACTCGGAAGCAACGTGGGCCAGATCACGTTAGCGACCGATTGCCGACAAATCAGGCACTGCCTCATTCCCAGACCTTAAGCGTTTCACATGCGTATTCCCGAGTTGTCCCGTTCGTGCAGTAGGTCAGGGTGAGATTTCCATCATCCTAATCACGTTCTGCCGGTCCCATTGCGTGTAGTAAATCGTTCTGCCGTCCGCGGTGGCGCTCAAACTGGGGAACCAGCGCAGGGGTTGCTTGTCGAGCGTAAGGACGGGCGACGTGCGATGGGTTGCGAAGTCAAAAAACTCGATGGTGGGCCGCGGCGCGGCCTCGGCATTCAACAGGTACAGGCCTGTCCTGGTCACCGCCCAATGTCCCCAGTAACCGGACTGTGGCTTGTCGGCGATCACCAGCGATTCCGCGCCGCCTACGGACGGGACGCTCCAGATGCCGGGCCAGGCGATTTTGGTAAAGAAGACGGTGCGCCCGTCGCAGGATTCCAGGGGATCCAAGCTTTCCTGATGGGTGAGTTGCACGCGCTTGCCTGTCTCCAGGGACTGCTTCCAGACCGCCATATAGCTGGAAGCCGAATTCACCTCATCACTCATGGAGTCGAAGTAGATCGACTTGCCGTCGCGGGACCAACTGGGGACGAAGCTATAGAAGGACGAATCGGTCACGGCATGCAGATTTCCGCCCTGTGCATCGACGATGTAGATCAGGCTGTCGGAAACAACCCGGTTATAGCTGTCAAAGGCCACCCATTGCCCATCCGGGGACCAGCGCGGAGTACCGGACTGGCGATCCAGGCGCGTGAGTTGACGGGGATGTTCGCCGTCGGAGCCGCTGATCCACACCTCGTAGAAGCCTGTCCGGTAGGACGTCCACACGAGTTGCGAGCCATCCGGAGAGGGCTGCGCGTCCAACTCTTCCTGGACGCCAATCACCTTGCGCTTGCTGAGAACGGGACCGCCGGGCGAAGCGAGGTCGGCCCGCCAGATTTCCGGAAGTTGCATTGCTGTTCTCTCTGAGTAGACCAACCGCCTGCCGTCCTTTGAGAGGCTCCCGAGGGCCGGATACGCGGTTTCAGGCTGGATGGGTCCGCCCTGGGCCTGTACGCGCCACAACCAGGGGACCCTGGTGGCATTGGAGGAGAACACGATGGACTTGCTGTCGGGCGTCCACATGTAGTCAACGTAATGGCCCAGGAAAAGGTCGCCGTTTTCCAACTGCTGATCAAAAGTGAGTTGCCGGGGCGTCCCCCCGGAGACGGGAACGACAAACAGGTCACAGCAACCCTTGGCGCCCGACCCGCTGAGGGCGATCGCCGCGCCATCCGGGGAAAGTGCCAATCCCCCCACGTAGCTCAGTTCGCGCGGCGCGCCAGGCGTTATCAGGCAGTGCCTTTCTCCCGTTGAGAGTGTAAGGAGCACCAGTCCCCACGGGCCGCTTGCGGAACATGAATCGGCGAACAGCAGTCCGCTTCCATCATGGAGCCAGGCTACCCGCGCGAGTCCTCGAACGACCTCGATACATCTCAGGCTGGTCAGTTTTCGTTCACTGCCGCCCGTGGCCGAAACGGCGAAGACACCGTCATTCTTGCCGTCGCAGCGGGCGAAGGCGATTTCGGATCCATCCGGAGACCAGGCGGGAGGGCCAACCCGGGCGCTCTTGTTGTCGGTCAGGCGGTTGGGCGTACCGGAACCCAGCAGTTGCACATAGACGTCGTAGTAGTTTTGTTCAGGTCCATTCCAGAGATAAGCGATCCAGTTTTCATCCGGAGAGAAGGCGGGGAAAAGCGCTTGGCCCGGCGCGGTTGTGACGGGGATTGCTGGGAGGGTAGAGGAAACCTGGCTGCCAGCGGCAACCGATCGTGAGGCGTGATGCGCCCGAAAAACCAAAACGGATCCAAAGGCGACAAGCAGGAGCAAACCGACAACCGCAGCCGTGAGCGCAAAACGCCGACGGACGGCAGGCTTTTCTGCGGGGGCGAGAATTGCCTGTTGCGGCCCTTCCACCGCACCGATTGGAGGCGAGACAGGATCGCCTCTTGCCCTGGGCTGCCGATTCCGAGCATCCTTAAGCGAAGAAACCGGTGCGATGAAGCGATAGCCCCGCTTGGGAATGGTCTCGATATAAAGCGGGGTTCCGGTCGAGTCGCCCAGGGCCTCGCGCAGCTTCATGATGGCGGTGTTCAAGCTGTGGTCGAAGTCCACGAAAGTGTCTGACGGCCACAGAACACTTCGCAGCTCTTCACGGGGCACGATCTCGCCGGCATGTTGGAGGAGATAGACCAGGATGAGCAAGGACTGCTCTCGGAGCTTGATGGGAACACCGTCGCGGCGCAACTCCACCCTGCGCGTGTCCAGTTCAAAGACACCGAAACGCCAGGTCTCGTTCGTGCTTGCCGGCGTAGCCACAGCCTCACCCCTCTCGGGGCCCTGCGCAGGAAGTGTAGCACGATTTCAATTCCCGGCGCCGGCTGCAATTCTCTCGCGCATCATGCCTCCCAAGTATATGAATAAAGGTTACTTCCGCGAAGACACGAAATTCACTTTGGAATGACTTCCAGTGCATTGAGGGAATTCCGGCATGGGTGCAAAGTTCGAAGCATCGCAGGCCGGCAAATGAGGGCCGGCAGACGAATTCCAGCACGGAGGTGCCTTATGAATCGCCGCTTTTCATTTCTCAGTCGTTGCCTTCTCATCGCCGTTACTGTTGGATTGCTGTTCACAGCCACTTACTCCACAGCGCAGGCCGGTGCGACCGTCCGGATCCCGTTTGCGTTCACGGCAAACCACCAGATCGTTCCTGCCGGCTATTACAAGGTCGAGCTGCTGTCAGACCGCTTCCTGGCCTTTGTCGACGCCAAGACGGGAAAAACCCAGACCATCGTGATGGTTCGTCCAGAATCGGGGTCCGCCATCGAGACCCGCAGCCGCCTCGTCTTCATGACCTCCGGCGGCAATCGGTATTACCTGAGGGAAGTCAAGGTGGCGGGAACGAGCGTCCACAGCAATCTGATCATGCAGTACAAGTTCGAGGCGGATATTGCAAAGAATGAGTCGCCGGCCGCTTCGACTTTCGAAGTTGCTATGGAATGACCCAGGGGGCACGGCGTCGCGGCCGGCCGCAAGCCACAACGGCTGGCCGCGAAACGCTCATTAGGATCGCCACTCGGGTGATTGTGGCCGAGGGCCCGGCCATACGTACAGAACCCCGCTTTGCGCCCGAAACCGAGTTGGAGACGGCTTGCCGACCGCTCGACCGGATTCGGCACTCAGCGAACTCAGAAGTCTAGCTGTATTTGATTGATTTATAAGGCTTTATATTCAGATTCATTTACATGAACCAATCAATGGCGGAGAGAGTGGGATTCGAACCCACGGTACTCGTTAAAGTACACACGCTTTCCAAGCGTGCGCCTTAAACCACTCGGCCATCTCTCCTTAAAATCAACAACTTACGTGGAATTACTCCCAAGAAAGGCACACGCCTGGGAGGGCCGCATGAGTCAGTTTACTGAGTTCGTTCGTGAACGCCGTTATCTCCACAACGTATCGCCCGCAACCGTCTCTTGGTACACGCACGCCTTGAAATGGCTGCCATCGGAATCGCCCACGCAAGCCGAACTGAAGGACACTGTGCTGCGGATGAGGGAAGCGGGACTGAAAGAGACCGGGTGCAATGCCGCAATCCGGGCCATCAATGCCTATCTACATTGGGCGAGCGGCTCTGAGCGAAAATGCGGGGCCGGATGCACGCACCCGCGCATCTCGCAACTGAAAGAGCCTCAGAACATCTTGCCTACGCTCACAGAGGCCCAAGTCAAGCTGCTTGTGAACTGGAAGCCCAAGCCGAAGAGTCTTCATCAGCAGCGTTGGCATCTGCTTTCACTCTTGTTGCTTGACACCGGCTGTCGCATCACAGAGGCCCTCAAGGTGCGAGTGTCTGACGTTGATCTGGATAACCTACTAATCACGCTTGACGGCAAGGGCCGAAAGCAACGAATCGTCCCAATCTCGTTCGCACTTCGGAGGGCTCTGCAACGCTTCATTACGGACTTCAATCGGAAGCCGGATTCTTTGCTCTTCGCAACGCAACAGGGCGCGCCAGTTCGCCGCATGACAGCTCTCCGTAGCATCAAGCTACTTTGTAAACATCTTGGGTTCGACGCGCCGGTCCGCACCTTGCACAGTTTCCGGCATTCATTCGCGGTTTTCTATCTCCGGCGCGGCGGCAGTGTGTTCCATCTCCAAAAGGTCTTGGGCCACAGCTCGCTTGAGATGACCCGGCGGTACGCTAACCTTGTGACTGCGGATTTATCGGCCATCCATGAGCGGGTGAGTCTACTTGCAAAATAGCGGGATTGCGGGGTACTCCATTCGGATTGCCCCGCGTCTGCGTCATAGCGATTCAAAGGCGTTTGCAACGTCCTCGATTTTGCCCGCTGCGGAGTCGAGCGCGTGCGCTTGGTCCGAAAACCCCGCGTCTTCCAGATCGTCCGCCGCCGCGTCCAGATCATCCATGATTTTTCTGAGCCGTTCGTCAATCGTCATGCCTTCCGGCCCCCTTTGCCGGTGACAATATCGTGCTATAGAAGGCGCAGATTGTCAAGCTTAAGTCTTTTAAATACAGTTATTTAGTCCTCTTAGTCCCTCCCGTTTGAAAAGCATTCTACGACGTCCACTTAAGGTTAAACGGTAGGGCGGTCAAAATGTCTGGAAACGAACTTGGGAGAGCACACAATGGGACACAAATCCGGACACGGAAAATTAGATTCCATTTTTGGGAGTGGGGGAGTGGGTACGACTACTCACAGAATTAAGAGTAGTAGTGTTGATATAACACACTCTAGAGAAAGCCCCTGTGTGCTTTATTTTCAATAGGTTGCGACCGGAACAAACGGCGTTTTCATCGGTACACACACAGTTAGTTTTGAGCGTGTGCGTACCGATGATTTCGCAGAATCGTCCTCCAGTGGATTAGCGGACTAGGGCTTCCTCGGACGTTAGTTCGGTTCTGCGCCACTCTCTCTTTACCCTCACGGTTCTATACAGGAGAGGAATGACAGCATTCATGCCCATATGAAGAAACGCATCTCGGTCGCAGAGACGCCCGTCGAAGAACGGCATCGACTCTCGCCGCCTCCTCTTGTGAAATCAAGCCAAGGACAAATGCTGCCTTAGTCTTAGCGGATAAAGAGCCGAACGGTGCATACGGACCTTCAAAAAGCTCAGTGACCGACTTATGGTCCACAAGGAAGGATTCGAGCACTTCGCGCAAGTAGCTATCCATTTGAGCGGCTAGAAACAGGACATGCCCTCTGTCAGACTCTTCCGCCGAATGGCTCATGTGCTGCATAAGCAGGAGAGTTCTTTCGTCTAGTTTCGTTTCTGCTACAGGACCGCTCTCCGGGGTCAATTCCACAATCACACCTCCACATCTCGTTCAAGAATGTCCAACCAATACAAGATTAGTTGACCGTGGGAGCCTCCGGGAATGCCCGGTAGTATTTCCCGTTTGACCGCGTGACCTTCCCTTCCTTGGCCGCACGATTCTTCCAGTCGAAAAACAGATTGCGATTGCCAAAGCCCGGCTGGTACTTGATTTCCTCACCCGGCTGGACCGTGCTGAAGATGCGCTGTTCCATGCGGTCAATCGCTCTCAACTCCGGCACGGCTTGTGGCTCCGTTGTCAAAACCAACCCTTCCGGTTGCCACTCAAAAAACAGGGTTTCCGTGCGCCCATTCCGCGTCAGCACCGTGCACCGGCGGACGGAGTTTGGGTCCTCATCATTGTTCAAGGCCATGAGCACCACGGTTTCAACCTTCCGAGCCAATGCCGCGCTCCCGAAGAGCGAGTCACGGCCAAAGTATTTGTTGTCCTTGCCGCGCTGCTTTGGGCTTCCGACCGTGCCAAGCACTGCAACATCACGCCGCGTAGCAATTCGCTGCAAGCCGTCAATCACAGGCCCTACGACCTCCATCTTGTTCGGGTCCGTAATCCATAGGTCCAGGCCTTCAATAAACCAACACTCAACGCCCGGCTCCCGTTCAATTGCCGCCTCCAGGATTTCAGCGGGAGAGCGCGATTGCTGCTCTGAGGTCAACCGGATGACACGCTGAATTGCCTCTGTGGACAACCCCAAGGACTTAACTGTGCGCTGCATTGCTTTCTTGGAACGATCATGCAAGAGCACCCGATAGTCACGCGGCTTTGCACTGTGCCCGAATATGTCCATGCCCTTGCGAATCTTCTCAAGCAGCGGCATCGCCCATGACGTTTTGCCCGCGCCGGATGAGCCGCCAATGAGTGAGACTTCGCCCTTGGGAAACCAACCTTCGTGCATCGGCTCCGGGAGAGCATCCACAAGGTACTCCGTAGGGCCGTCGTCTTCGATTGGGTCATGGTCGCTGCTATCAAAGACTGGAGTGTCCTTCGCCACAGCGGTAACCGCCCGCGTGATTGTCCCTTCGCGGTAGTCGTCCCTTTCCCACTTCTCCCGGTACAGGCCGGAGTCACGAAACTCCGCGTCAATCTTGAACGCATTGCAGCGGTGCTTTTTCGCCAGTAAGATGCACAGTGCAAAATCCGCCGTGCTGTGGTCATTGTTGTAATCACTCATGTCACCGGCCATCAGCTTGCTGAGGCGCTCTTCCTCACTGAGATGAAGGGAGACCGTAAGGCCTTTTCTCGGGCTTGCGGCCTTCGAGACGCGATCATAGAGTGCGTTGACTTGCTCTTGCCGGTTCATTAGCGCGTTCGGCGTCTTGTTCAAATGACGTGCGGTGAATGTGAAGTAATAGCCGTCTGACTTGACCTCAACAGACTTCAGACCAAGATAAGGTTTCTTGATACCCGGTCCAGGCAGCCCGCCGATGCCAAGCACGTGGCAGCCGGTCCCCGATGGGCTGTATTCGCCGTAGCTATCCAGGCCGATGACAATTTCCCGTGACTCGGGAGAGAACTTGCCAGAGACAGCATCACAGCATCCGTCAATGTCAACACCCCAAACGGTCACGCCGTCCACTGTCCCGAGCACAACTCCAACGCCGGAGAATTGTGAAGCAAGCGCCGCACACTCGGCGTGTGTGTGCCACGTTGCCGGGTTGTTTGCCATGGCTTTGCGTCCGACCGGCTGATACGGAATCTTGGTCTGCTTATCGCGGACTGTCTCCAGTCGCCACAGGACCCAACGCCGCTGTGCCTTCAGATCTTCAATGGTCATCCCCGCCTCACACGCTCGCGCCGCTGAACCGGCTTTGGCTCATGTTGGATGGTAGGCCGCCATCCGCGCTCAATCGGTGTCCCGTCAGCCCACAGTAAGCGGCGGGCGTGCCCCGGCTCAAGGTTCTTTCCCGGCTCCAGCATGGTGCCCAAGTCCGCGTCCGCCGCGCTCTTTGCCATCGCAAAGAAGCCGTTTAGTTCCGGGTGCAAGATGCAGATGATTCGCCCGAACCAGGGAAACAAATTGTTGGACATTAAGAAACTCTCGCCGGGGACGCGGTGTTTTCTTGTGAGCACCCATCTTGCGTAGTGCCAAAGACTCCCTAGCGATGTGCGTGTCCATCCGCTTTCGCGGTCCGCGCGCATCTCCGAAATGAGAAAATCAATCACTTGAGGATTCGCTCTGTGAAACCGATGAACACGCTTCAGAGTTGGGCTTAGACGGCCCTGCTGTTTGCGGTATGCGACTAGTTCGTCAACTGCATCAATCATATGAAGCTCCGTTCTAACCAAGCTGAAAGTGGGGCCGCTGATCTCCCCGCAGCAACGGCCCCATTTCTCCAGCGATTTTCAAACCCGGCACGCCGGAGGCCGGTCTAGCCCTTTCCCGCACATGGGATGAACTTTGCTACTTGGCGCGGCCATGTGCGGGACCCTGCTAGCTAGGGGAAAGGTAACTCCGCGCCAATCTTGTTATGCTCCAGCCGCGTCAAGGTCCCCGAATACGACCGGCTGGAAGGTAGGCGGCGCAAAAAACTTCCAATCCGCAAATTGATAGGAAGTCACGCCAATCAAGCCCTGCTCTGCAAACAGTTCAAGCAAGGTTTGGATGTACAGCGGCGTCCGCGAACGGCACACGGAGACACTGAAATCGCCGTAGAACACGCGGGTTGCGTCCGGGTGGACAACGTATGACTTGCCCAAGATCGTGTCCGATTCGTCATCGAACAGCGGGCGGCCATATGAATCGCGGGCATTCTTCACTTCCTGGAGGTCCGTGGGATTCAGGAAATAGCGGTTGTTGGGTGAGTTTTGCCAAAAGTAGCCCTGTGCGTACTTCAGGCGGCTCATGAAGCTGTAGGCATCCGCCGGAGAGTCCCCGGAGCTATTCACAAGGGCCGCGCTGTTGGCTTGCATTGCGGTCGTGAACGCGGCCACGAAAGCGGCGTTTTGGCTCTGGAGCTGTCCAAGCGCAAGGGCCTTGAGGACGGATGACACGATGGGCACCCCAAGGTTCATGCGCGATTCGATTGAATACTTCGTGAGGTTCTGGTAACGGCTGCCCTGCAACGTCACGGTTGCGTAAGTGGGGGGCGTGCTCTGTGTGGGTGCCGCGCCTTCAACGTAGGTCGTGGCGGCGGGTGCGGCGGTCTGCATCGTCACCACGAGAGGGTTGGTTGTGTCGCGTGGAAAGTCCAGGACGCCCAAACGACCGCAAATGTCGAAGTCGTTAATGCCCTGAATAATGCTCGGGACAACATCCGTGGGCACGGCGGCGGCAACTCCACTGACCGGGCTTTGCTGAATCTGCAAAGGCGTGTCCGTTGCCATCGTGCCGGTACGCATGAAGCCGTCCAGGGCCTTCACGAATGACGCCGTTCTATCTGTCCCGGTTGGTGCGATGGGCCGGTGAACGATAGGCGCGGACGTGCCGTTGTCAAAGGACTCAAGGACGGCGTAGCGGGACTCCAGGCTTGCGAGCCGTTCACCCTCTGCCTTTAAGTCGGTGAAAATCTGGTTTTCTTCGGTGGACATTTCACGGCTGGACGTGCGGCCAAGCAAGTCTTCGATCTTGGCCCGGCAGGTTTGCCGCATTGCGCGAATTTCACTGAGATTCATAACAACTCCGTTTTTAGGCGCAGTGCGCCGATTGTGTTCTTTGTCCGCTTCGGGACTTTCGCTCGTGTGCCGGGCCAGCCGGTTGATTAAGCGAAACGCGGGACCTGCCCGCAATCAAATTCGTGTGAGCAAGCTGGCAAGCAGCTCAACGCCCTCAGATTCTCCGGCCTCAGTCTGTGCCCGCGCTTGGCAATACTCCGCACATTGCGAGGGAGACAATCCGGTCTTGGCCGTGAGATAGCCGGGCAGCAATTGCCCGTACACAGTGACGCGGCTCTTGCCGTCAGCAAGCAGCTTCATTTCGTGCGCTACAGTGTTTCTGGCAAGCTGTTGAGCAAGCCGGGCACCCGCGCCTTGAGCGGGCTTCAAAGTCGTTCCGCTCGCCATGTTGAGCGGCGAGAGCGGTTCGTCCAGACCCGGCAGTGTGGGCAGGTTTTCCATTTGCCGCGCTTCGTTGCGCGTCAAGAATCCCGCCATGATGCCCGCCGCGTGCGCCGCGTAGCGCGTCTGGAGGTCCGCCCGCGTCAGCGAGTCCAGGTCATGCTTAACGAAGTAGTCAGCGGCTTCACTGGACGCCAACAAATCGCGGTGAATGCTCTGCTCGATGCGATGGCACCACGGCTGAAGGGTGTACTTGCAATAGCTGAGGAAGAATTGCTCCGCGCTTGCGTATGTAGAAGACTTCCCTTGAGAAATCCCGAGCAAAACATCCGGGATGCGGAAAATGCGGGCAATGTCTTGGAGTTGAAAAGCGCGGGCTTCGATGTACTGCGACTCTTGCGCCGTGAGCCCCAAGCGGGAGGCTTTCAAGCCGCCTTCCAATACCAGGGGCAGCCAAGCATTGCCGGACCCCGAATACCGCCGCTGAAATACTTCGGTGAGTTGCTTCTTGGCGTTTTCGTCAAGCGCATCGTCTGTCGAAAGCGTGAAGTCTGTTTGCACGCCTTGTCTGAAGAGGCTTGCGCCTTGCTCTTCCGCTGCGAGCGCCAAGCCGATGGCTTCACGCGCAAGCAAAATGAGCGATTGCCCGTTGATGGTCCCGCCCGGTGCGAGCATCCGCACAGTCCAGAGGTCATCCGAGAGGAAGACTCTTTGACCTATGTGCGGGTCCGCATAGCGCCACATCAAGGGCGGGTCCGGCGGAAGGTACATGCTGAGCGGGTCCATGTATGTCATCCGGCCCGCACTGAGCGGATAGAGGCCCGATATGCCATTCCGCTCAATGACTTTCTCTGTGAAAGACTGACCGAAGCACAGCACGTCCAGGATCATGCTTTCCCGCAGTTCCATCGAGGTCTGAAATTGGTTTGGCGTGTCATGGAGCAAGCGAAAGAGCGGATGGTCCGTGGCAAGCGCAGCCCCTTGGGGTGTGCGCCGGAAGAGATTAAGCGGGAGCGCCGAAAGGTCCTCAGTGAGAATGTGAATGCACGCGAGTACCGCAGCGGAGCGCATGGCGCGCTCGGGAGTGACGTATTGCCCGCTATTTGTCCGCACGCCGGTCAACAGTGACGCGAGTGTCCCAAGGTTGTACGGAGCGCCTAGCGGCAACTCAGCTTTTTTGCCGGTAAGCGGGTTGGGGAGATTCAAAGAAATGAGGCCCATTTCAGTCCACCAGCTTTCTGAGGGATTCGCGCTCGGCAAACGCGGCGTCTAATTCGTGAATGCGTGCGGTCAGCGCGTCGAAGCGCACTTGCTCGGGAATGCTGAGCGAGCGGCCTTCATTCACTGCGCAGTCGAGCAACCGGGTTGCTTCCGCCTTCGCCTTGCGGCGTTGAAAATTCAGTTCCAATAGCGTCATATCATCCTCTTTGAGATTGGGACGCGGCACTCCCCGAAGCCGCGCCCCGTCTTATAAACTCGAAATGAAATCCACCATTCCTGTGCTGAGGGCCTCGCGTGAGCTGAGCATCCGGCCTCCGCCATAGTTGCTATTGGCTGAGACACGCGCGCCGCGTCCGCGCCGAATGGTCGAAAGGAAATCCCCGTACCACGCATTCACGCCGGTTTGCATGTATGCTTTGGCGTCATCCGAGAGCGGAGTAAATGGGGCGCGTTCGGTTTTGTGCTCTCCCGCTGTCACTGCGGTAAGTTTCAGCCCCGCGTTCTTGAGGGCTTCGGAAATGTCGGCATGGAGGTCCAACACGCCAACGCTGCCCACTTCACCGCTCGGGGTGAGCGTGATTGTGCCCGCCTGTGAAGCGAGCCAATACGCGGCGCTTGCGGCTATGCCGGTTACGAACGCCCGCACGGGCTTGACCCGGTTAGCCGCGTGTATCGCGTCCGCCGTTTCCGGCAACCCAAGCACGGACCCGCCCGGAGAATCCACGAAAAGGTCAATCGCGCGGACGGATGGGTCCGCAAGGGCGCGTTTCACACTCGCACGAATCTGCGAGTAATCCGTGTCCGCGTACCAATCCGATTGACCAAGCACGCCGAAGACTCCGACTTGCCCGGCGGCCAATTGTGCGGCCTTGTGTTGCGCGCGGGCTTCGGGTCCGGCTAGAAGTTGCGGCGCGTAGGTCTCAAGCAGGGCGAAGTAGGGAGAGCGGAAAGTGGCTTGCATT
>JBEKFD010000037.1:0-26779 GCA_050013495.1 Occallatibacter sp.
GGCCATTACAGCAAGTACGTGCTGCCGGGGGCTGTGCGCGTGTATTCGAGCAACACACCAGCGATTGCCAGCGTGGCGTTTCAAAATCCGGATGGCTCGATGGCGTTGATTGCGTACAACAGTTCCACGGCGAGCCAGACATTCCAGGTGCAGTGGGGCACGCAGTCGTTCAGCTACACGCTGCCGGCCACCGCCGCGGCTACATTTACATGGACCGGAGCGGAGACGGGGAACACGCCTGCCGTTGCCGCGACGGCGCAGATACAGGGATCGAGCTTCTCCAGCGAGTCGGGGCTGGAAACGGAGAGCACCGGCGACGCAACTGGGGAATACGATCTGGGTTACCTGACGCAGGGCGCTTATGCCGTCTACCAGAATGTCGACTTCGGCGCTTCGGTCAGCCAGGTTACGGTGCGGACGGCCAGCGGCGGCAACGGCGGCACGGCGACATTCTATCTGGACAGCATGACAAGCACGCCGATTGCGACCGCGACCTTGCCGGTGACAGCCGGCTGGCAGACATGGACGAGTGTGATGGCGCCGGTGAGCGGCGCGAAAGGCGTGCATACGCTTTACGTGGTCTTCAATGGGGCAACAAGCAGCATCGCGAATGTGAACTGGTTTCAGTTCGAGTAGGCGGGGGGGGGTGGACCTGGAGCAGCAGGCTAAATGAGGTGGGGCCGGGGCAGGTCGGATCAAAGGTGGCGAGTTAGCCTCCGGTGCACGGAACTAGCAAGTTGGCAAGTTAGCGGCGACCGATGGTCGGCCTGGGTTTCATCTTACCGTGGGTCTATCCAGATTATTCAGACCCGGCTATTGCTGCCAGTAGGTGATGGTGCGCGAGTCTTCTTCGTAGAGCGCGCGATCGCCTTCGCCGGAGGGGAAGACAGAAACGCGGCGATGGGTCCAGTTGCCGGCGGAATCGACTTCATATTCGTAGTAGGCGGCGTAGAGCAGCTTGCCGCTTGAGTCGCGCCATTCCGCGCTGGCTGGATTGCGCTTTTTTGCGGGATCGAGATATTCGTAGTGGGCGCGGGAGCGGTCGCAACGGCCATCGGGGTGGCATTGATAGCTGTCGCGGTTACCGTCGCCCACATCCTCCACAAAGATCTCGCCGAACTGGGGTTTTTGATCCGGCTGCTCACGCTCCCAGAAAGAGAGGACCTTTCCGTCTTTGAAGGTCCAGGTGAGCTTCACCGCGCCGGATTCATCGTAGGTGGTGAGGCGTTCCAAACCGGTCGCCGGATCGGCGGTTTGCTGCCAATCCAGCTCGTTGTTCTTTCCCCAGACCGAGTTCTCGGTGACTTCGCCGTCCTTGGTGATTCTTATCTGGGTATGCGATATTTGGTTCCCCTGGCTATCGACGGTCAGCGCGTCAATCATGTGGCCGTACTGGTCATAGACGTAGGTTTGCAGCCAATTCAGTTTGCCGTCGAGGTAGTCGTATTCTTCGGTTTTGCCGAATGGCCCGATAACCTCCTGGCGCTGGGTTTCGCCAGTGGTGGCATTGGTGACAACGCTCCCGGTCACGCGCCCGCTGCCGTCACGTTCGAGGGCGATGATCTGGCCGAAGAATTTGCCGTCGGAGACCTGGCCGTTCACGGTCTTCGTCCCGTCCGGATCGTAGGAGCAATCCTGGCACTGGACGGGAAACACCATGGCTGGCCCGCTGGGCTGCTCCCATCGGAGGCCCGACCTTTTGATGGCGGTGGAGACGGACTTGACCGGCCCGATAAAGCCGTCGTTTTCGGCGTCCGTCCGGGGAGATTCGGGAGCGGGCTTGTCCTGATTGGGCTGGCGTTGCCTGGGCGGGTTCTGCGCGGACACGAAGGAGGCTGCGAGAACGAGAGCGAGCGAAAGCACGCAAGGAACAGATCGCATGGAAGAGGCTCCCACGGTATGGACGGACAGTCTATCGCGAAGAGAGCCTTGGCGTGCAGATTATTCCAGACGGGTGGGCCGCTGTGCTCAGCCGTGGGTGGTGAGGGACGCGGTCTTCTGCGCGCCGCGGCTGGTTTCGGCTTCGCGCAGGGTGAGCACCGGGCAGCGGGCGTGTGCCAGCACGCGGTAGATGGTGCGATCGCGGGTGAGGTTCTCAAAGAGGGAGTGAGAGCGGGCGCCGAGCACGATGAGGCTGGCGTGGCGTTCGGAAGCCTGGGCGAGGATCTCGATGCAGGGGTTTCCGTGGACCACGTGCGGCTCGACCTCGACCCCGTGCGCGGCGCCTGCCTCGGCGGCGAGGTCGCAGAGTTCCTGCAGGACGAGCGAGTCGAAGCCGGCGGATTGGCTGCCGCGGTCTGGCTCCTCGACGAAGAATTCGCTGGGAGCGGGAATGTTGAGAGGCGGGAGAAAGGGAAGCGGCATGACATTGTAGCGATGAGCGGCAGGCTGAAGGACGTGGAGCAGGACCAACCTGGCTCCCTGACAGGCGGCAATTTGACAGGCAAGCGCCGCGCTCGGGCGAGAGGTCTCTCTAAGCGTGGTGGCGAGCAGCACGACGGGTTCGCCGTGACTCGCATCCACCGGGAGATGAGCCTCGGGTCCCACGGTAATGACCGGGAGGTTGACCGAGCGCAGCACTTGTTCTGCCACGGAGCCGAGGAGCAACTTTCCCAGCTTGCTCCGGCTCCGAGTTCCAAGGAGCAGGCGGTCGGCCTTGAACTGGCGTGCCGCGGCCCCAATCTGATCGGCGGGACTGCCCTCGCGCAACAGGGCTTGGCAAGGGATGTTCAACTGCCGCGCCATTTGGCAGACGGGCTCGAGTTCCCGGGCGGCATATTGCAGCGCGCCGGCGGGATCGTAATAGGGCATGCCCGCCATATCGGCGGAGTAAGACGCGGAAGCGGAAACCACGTGGAGAAAGAGCAGCCGGGCTCCGGTTTGTGTTGCCTGCTCGAAGGCAAAAGGCGCCAGCCGGTCAAGGTCGCTGAGGTCGGTGGCCACAAGCAGGACGGCGGGATGAATCCATTGAGTCATGATGGAAGCCGGAATAGGGTCCGGCTCGCTTTCCGGATTCAGACCTGGAGCTTGACCGTGGCGGGGCGCCTGATCCGAATCCTTCATGGCATTTACCTCTCAAGGCAAGGGTGGCACCGATGGGAACGGGGTAGATGTGCCAGGCAGCACGCGCTGGAGTGATTTGGATCACCCGATCGGCAAGGCGACCTGGATTGGAGTTTTCCAAGGACTACGGCGCGCCTTCGCGGCCTGGGTTCCTGACGCATGCAGGCAATTTGCCCGATGAAGTGAGAGGATGCCAAGAATTCCAAGGGGTCCGGTTGCGGGGGAACGGCGCATGAGGGCACAGGTGAGCTTACAGTGCGTGATCAATGCCAACGCGCAGTTCTGGGAGCAGATGCTGGCCATGACGATGGAGGCGATGCCGTCCGCGGAGGAGTTTCGCCTGGAGGCCGGGCACATGGTGGGGAGCGTGGCCATGAGCGGCGTGTGGACGGGGCGGATCGAGGTGAGGCTGGCTGGTGGACTGGCGTACGCGGCCACGGCGGCCATGCTGATGCAGGCACTGGATACGGTGGCCGAGGCGGATGCGCTGGATGCGACAAAGGAGATCGCCAACATGATTGCAGGAACGATCAAGTCTTCGCTGCCGCGGCCCTGTTCGATGAGTGTTCCCGAGGCAGCGGTGGATGGGGAGGGATTTTGCGGCGGCGCCGCGACGGCGGACTCGCTGGATGTGGTCTTTCGGCACGCTGCGGGGGAAATGGTGGTGCGGGTGGTGGAACAGGAATGCGGCGGGGTTGACGGCAACGATGCGCTCTCGGGATTTGAAGAAGCGGCGAGGACCCGGGCCTGAAGGCCGCTGCTTCGTTGCGCGCGGTTTCAGAGGGCTGAAGCCCTCTGCTCCCTCCACTTCGCGCAGGACTAATTTCGGGCTTAGGGCCGTCTTGCGACGACAGGAACTGGGTTTATTTTGCATTTCTTTATTGATTCCTTATTCAATCTCTCTGTATCCTTGGGCATGGAAGTACATCTGCCAGAATTCTATCTTTGTAGACATCCCAAGAAAAAATAATCACTTGTGCGTACATGAGCGCCCGCTCGTCTGCACGTATTTCTTATTTTGAATGGGCGCATGACAGTACAAACCACCCGCAACTTTTTGGAGGACAGGCGCAATGATTCATCGAATCAGTCGAAGTGTATCTACAGCCTTGCTGTTGTCACTGGCGGTGTTTTTGGCGCTGCCGGCGGCCGGCTTTGGCCAGACTTATCGCGGCGGCATCAACGGAACCGTGACCGACCAGTCTGGAGCCGTGGTTCCAGGGGCAACGGTGGAAGCGACAGAAGCAGCAACCAATTCGACCCACAAGACCGTCAGTTCAAGCGCGGGGGAATTCAGCTTTCAGGACTTGCCGCTGGGAGCCTACGCGATCACGGTAACGGCAAACAACTTCAAGCCGGAGAAAGTTTCCGGTGTCACGGTGACGGCCGGTGTGATCTATACGTTGCCGGTGAAGCTAAGCGTGTCGGCGGGAAGTGAAACGGTGGAAGTGAACGCTTCCGGCCTGGCGCTGGACACCACATCGACCACGCAGACGACCGACATTCCTGAAATCACGGTACAGGATATTCCGCTGAACGGGCGCGACTTTACGCAGCTGATCGGCCTTGCTCCGGGGTTTGCCGGCTACTCGCTGGGCGGATTTGGCTCAGTGAACGGAACGCGCGGCAACCAGGTGAACTGGCAGATCGATGGCTCCGACAACAACGACTGGTGGCATAACATTCCGGCGGTCAACCAGGGCGGCGTGGAGAACATTGCCGGCGTTACGCTGCCGATCGACTCGATCGCGGAATTCAGTCTGCAGACGCAGTCGTCTGCTGAAGTGGGCCGCAACCCGGGCGGAAGCGTCAACCTGGTCACCAAATCCGGGACCAACCTGCTTCACGGCTCGATTTACTACTACGAGCGCAACCAGGCGCTGGCGGCCACTAACCCGTTCAGCATTTCAGGCAAGCCGCCGCTGGAAAATGTGCAGTGGGGCGCATCGCTCGGCGGGCCATTTTGGAAAGATCACACCTTCTGGTTCACCAACTTTGAGAAGCAGAAGTTTAACATCGCCACCGGAGATACGGGTCTTGAGCCCAACCAATACTACCAAGCAGCGGCCTTAGGCTATCTAAATAACAAGAACCCTTCCACAGGCCAACCGTATGGAACGTATGCACCCGTTCCGGTAAACTCGGCTACTTCGCAGTTGCTCAATATCCTTTGGCCCGCGAGTTTGCTTAGCGGGACTCAGCCGGGTGGAATTCAAAATGCCGCGCCGGAGTTTGGTTACAGCTACAATGGCGTGGCCAAGATAGACCACACCTTCAACCAGAAACAGAGCATTTACGCGCGCGCCTTCCTGGGCCAGGGAAACCAGACGGCTCCAGTGGTCACAACGGCCATCAATCCCTACTTCTTTGAGATCGGCCCGATTCACGTCTATAACTATTCGGCGGGACACAACTGGTCGATCACGCCGTCCATCAGCAATACCGTCACCGCCGGCGTCAACTACTTTCACCAGACATTCTCCGATGCAAAAACTGATTTCAGTGACGTGGCGACGGCTGGTTTCATCACTGGCTCGCCGTTCGTCAACTCACCCAATATCAATATTGGCAGCGATTTTGAACCCACCGGAAACACGCCGCCAGAGGGCCGCCAGGACATCACCGGCAATATTGACGATGCGCTTAATTGGACAAAGGGGCGCCATCAACTGCGCATGGGCGGCGAGTACCGACGGGCCCAAGTCGATGAGTTTTACCATCGCCATGCAATCGGTTCCTACTCCTTTGTAGGTGGACAAGGTCCGACCGGAGATGGGACGACACCCTGGAACAAAATTGACCCGAATATTGACCCGGATGTCGCGGCATTGGCCGACTTTCTGGCGGGTTATTTGACGAAGGGTTCTATCGCCGTTGGCAATCCTGAGCGGCTGGTCGTCTCGCATGGTTTCGATATTTTCGGCCAGGACAGTTATCAGGTTACGTCGAAATTCAACGTGAATTTCGGCTTCCGATTCGACTACATGCAGCCGATGACCGACAACAAGAAGGATCTGTCAGTTTTCCGTCCCGGATTGACGCCCACAGGCATCGCCTTCGTGGGACAGGACATCAGCTCGATCTATGGACCGGACTGGAACGCGCTCAGCCCGCGCGTTGGATTCAGCTATCAGATGGGCCCCGGGATGGTGGTCCGCGGCGGCGGCGGCATGTTCTTCGATACGCCGAATGCAAACCCGTTCCTGGACAACCGGCCGGGCAACAGTGCGCCGAACGGTCTTGAAGGCAACCCCGGCGGTTCCAGCCCGGTATTCACCATTACAACCGGGGCAACCACGATTGTGCCGGGCAAGGAGATTATTCCCACTCAGCAATTAGGCTGCTCCCAGGGCAATCCGTGCGGCGTGTTCAGCGTGGCCAATAATTTCCGGTCGCCCTACAACGTAAACTTCAACATCCAGATCGAACAGTCCCTGGGGACAAAAGCGTTCTTCCAGATGGGTTATGTGGGCAGCCAGGGGCGCAAGCTGCTGAGCCTGCTGAACATCAACCAGCCATACCTCGGCGGCGGTGCTGGTGCGTATAGCGGGGCACCCCCTATGGGTTCACCGGCCGGAGCCCCCTGCACGTTTGGTGGATATTGCTACTCGGATATCAACCAGGTAGAGAGCATCGGAACTTCGAACTACAACTCGCTGCAGGCAGTTTTCCGCACCACGAACTGGCACGGGCTTACCTCGCAGGCGGCTTACACGTGGGGCCACAATATGGATGAAGTGACGGCCTATCGCGGCGCATTGCCGCAGGACAGCTACGACTTCAAGAACAATCTGCCAGGAGATCGCGGCGATTACGGCAACTCCGATTTCGATACCCGCAACTCGCTAGTCGGCTATATCAACTACGATGTACCGACCTTCGGGGGAGCAAAGGCGCTGACGGGCGGCTGGTCGTTGAATTCGGCGTTCGCGTTCAAGGGCGGCCAGCCGATCACCATCTACGACAACAACGACACCAGCGGCACCAATGAATATACGCAAAGGGTCAACCAGGTTGGAAATCCATTCGCTAACGTCACCCACTCGATTCTCACCAACAGCAGCGGCGGAAAGTACGTTCAGGTCCTGAACCCAGCGGCATTCGCCGATCCGGCACAGAATACCTGGGGTACGATTGCCCGCAACGGCATCTTTGGGCCGGGATATGAGGACTTCGATCTTTCGGTGTTCAAGAACACCAAGTTCGAAATCCACGATTTTCCGGTCAATGTTCAGTTCCGCGCGGAAATGTATAACCTGTTCAATCGCATAAACCTGGCCAACCCTGCTTGCACGCAGTTGTGCAATGACTACTGGTCAACACCGCTGGAAACGGGTTCTGGCTTCGGCACAAGCGGCTCGACGATCGGCTCAGGCAACTACTCCCCAGGCATCGGGCCTGGCGAACCGTTCAACATGCAACTGGCTTTGAAGATACTGTTCTAAGAGCGGTTCACAGTTCTCAGTTCTCAGACCAAAGAAAGCCCCCGCCTCACAGCGGGGGTTTTCTTTGGATTCGATATTGTTATTCAAATCCTCGGCCGCCCGGCAAGCTCAAATTGCCGACTATTCCACTGACAACTGAGAACTGTGAACCATGAACTGTGAACTACGAACTGTTTCTACGACAGGTGGCTGAAGGGGTGCTCGGCGAGGCGGCCGGGCAGTGGAAGTGGAACCAGGCCGGCGGTGTTGGTGGCCATGACTTCCTTGAAAGCCTTGCGGAAGGCGAGCATCTCGTCGTGGGTGCCGACGGTGATGCGGACCTGGGTGGGCCACGCCGGCCAGATGCGGCCAATGTAGATATCCTTTGCCGCCATAGCCGCGAGCACTTCCTTGCCGGGACGGCCGGTTTCAAGCATGAAGCAGTTGCTCTCTGAAGGCGTGGTGGCATGGCCTTCGCTCTTCAGCCAGGCGATGGTGTCCATGCGGGTGTCGCCGATGATCTTCTTGCGCGAGGCGATCAGGTCGGTTTGCAGCAGGCTGGTTTTGGCCGCGGCCAGCGCGGTGATGGGCAGCGCGTTGAAGCCTCCATGCACCGAGATCTGCTTGAGCAGGTCGGGGCGCCCGATGGCGAAGCCCATACGGACTCCGGCCATGCCGTAGAGCTTGGAGAAGGTGCGCAGCACGATGACGTCCTTGCCTTCCTTGACGAAATCGATGGAGCGCGGCGCATCGCAAAGATGGATGTATGCTTCGTCGATGAGCAGGATGGTGCCTTTGGGCGCATTGGCCACTGCGTACTCAATGTCAGCGCGCGGGGTGCAGGTGCCGGTGGGATTGTTGGGATTGCAGATGTAGATGACGCCGGGCGTGGTGGAGGCGGCGACCATGGCCTTGATGTCGTGCGAGGCTGCGCCCTTGGGGTCGGCGAGAGGAACCTTGATGACTTGCGCGCCTGCAACCTGTGCAGCCCATGTCGGCGCTTCATAGCCGGGGTCGGCGACGACGAGCGGCTTGCTCTTGTCGGTAAACGTCAGGACAGTGTAGTGCAATGGCTCGCTGGAGCCGGCAAACGCCATCACGGACGCGGGATCGAGACCCTCGATTTTGGCGAAGGTCGAGGTCAGGTCTTCTTCCATATCCATCAGGTAGCGGCCGCCCTTGGGGACGATATCGATCATGGCCTGGCGCGCGGCGTCGCAGGGACCGAGGGGGTTCTCATTGGCGTCGATGTGGATGCCCTTGTTGGGATCGGCGAAGTGAGGTCGCTGGGCCATGGCGAGGTGGGCTTCAGTGAGGATGGGCATGCTGGCCAGGGCGGATGCTCCGGCGGCGAAGCGGAAGAAGGTGCGGCGGGAGACGCCGCTACATGCAATGGGGTCAACAAGAGGCGAAGTCATAATTCGAGGCTCCTATGAACGAGGATGGGCTGGGCTGGGAACGTATGAACGGGGAACGGCTGGATGCGCGGGTGCGCAGCGAGGACAGCAATTTTGCGGAGGCTTGGTGTGGGGAAGAGGGTCCCATGTCTCAAGGTATCGCTGATTGGCGCGGAAAACAAGGGGAAATGAGAGATGGCGCGCGCCATTGAAGTTCTGCTAGGATTTTTTCAGCGAGAGGGACGCATCCGGTCCGCGGAAAGGGCTTCAAGCCCCCCTGATTCAAGTCCAACCTGTGAGCACCTTCTTTCAGCCCGAGTTGCGGACAACGGGCATGCTACGGAAAGGAGGCTGCCATGCCCAATCAATTGCCCCACGAGTCGCGTCCGCTTCCCGAGCAGGCCAATCTTCGCCATCTGAAGGATGAGGCCAAAGCCCTGAAGAGGGCGGGCGGAGCCGCATCGCTGACTGCGGCGCAATTTCAAATTGCACAGCAATATGGATTTGCCAGTTGGCCGAAACTCAAGGCGCATGTTGAGCGGCTTGAGGCTGCGCAGCGCGAGATTGCGCAACTGAAGCAGGCTATCGATACAAACGATCTGGAACGCATGAGGGCGATGATGGCGCGCAATCCGAAACTGCACCGCGCGCCGCTTGGTTACGGGGAAAACGGGCCGCTGACGTGGGTCGCGGAGTGCCGTGTGCCGTGGGAGGCGCCGACGGCCACAAGGCTCGCGATGGCGCAGTGGATGATCGACAACGGGTCAGACGTGCACCAGGGCGGGGACGGGCCGCTGATGCGCGCTGCGCTGGTGGGTATGCGGATTCCGATGATGGAGTTGCTGGTGCAGAACGGCGCGGATGTGAACACGGAGTGGAATGGATATTATCCGATCGTTCTTGCGCCGTGCGAGACGCTGGAGCCGGATGCGCTCAAGTGGCTGCTGGATCATGGCGCGAATCCAAATTGCGCGCGCGAGGGACGCAAGTATCCTGACTCGGCGCTGGATTTTGTGATTGGAACGTATTCGCGGTCGGCGAACCTGGCTTCGTGCATCGACATTCTTCTGGAAGCGGGGTGTGCATCGCGGCGCAATATGCCGGGGGTGATGGACATGCTGCACGGACGCATGAATCTGCTGGCCGAGCGGCTGGATGCGGACCCATCGTTGATAGACGGGCGTTTCCCTGAGCTCGATTTTGGCTCAACCGGCTACCGGCGTTTAAAGCTTGGCGGCTCAACCCTGCTGCATGTGGCTGCGGAGTACGGAATCCTGGACGCAGCTCAATTGCTGGTGGAGCGGGGCGCAGACGTGAATGCGCCGGCGGATGTGGATGAGGCGGGCGTGGGCGGACAGACGCCGATCTTTCACGCGGCGACGCAGTTCTTCGACTATGGCCTGCCGGTGGTGGAGTTTCTGGTGAAGAAGGGCGCGGACCTTTCGTTGCGGGCGAAGCTTCCCGGGCATTATGAACGACCGGAAGAGGTGGTGGAGTGCACGCCGCTGGGGTATGCGCGGTTGTTTCCGGGCAAGGAGAATGGGACGGTGGCATTTTTGATTGAGGCCGGCGCGGCGGAGTGAGGGAACAGTTCGAGACACGGCGAAAGGATGGGTCAAGGGATGGGCCAGGGGGCGACAAGCGCTCGAGTGGGGATTTTTAATGAGCGGCGGATTGCTGCTTGACAACTAGAACAGTAAAGCCATTTACTTAGGGGCGAACGTCCGGGGATATCTGCATAGACTCGAAGGACGAATTCACCCCATCAGGTGACGCATGCTCGGATTGGTCCCAACCGCCCTGGCCGCTGCCGGTTTGCATTCCGCAACCGCTTCGGTTCTTGCCTTCAGCGCCCCTTCGCTTGCGCATCTGAGCGGGCTCGATATTGCCGTGATCGCTATCTATTTCGTGATGGTGATCTGGATTGGCTTCTACTTGAAATCGAAGGCCAACACCAGCGAAGAGTTCTTCATGGCGGGGCGCGAGATGACGGCGTGGATTGCCGGCCTTAGCTTTGTTTCCGCCAACCTGGGGTCGCTCGAACTGATGGGATGGGCGGGGTCGGCGTATCAATACGGCATTCTGGCCGCGCACTGGTACTGGGTGGG
Organism: Occallatibacter sp.; assembly: GCA_050013495.1. Classification (GTDB taxonomy): domain Bacteria; phylum Acidobacteriota; class Terriglobia; order Terriglobales; family Acidobacteriaceae; genus Telmatobacter. The sequence continues at coordinate 10,993 of JBEKFD010000037.1, forward strand.
CGCCATTCCCGCGATGCTGTTTCTGGGCATGGTGATGATGCCCTTCTACTACGTGTGCAAGACGCATTCTGTGCCTGGGTATCTCAAGCTCCGCTACGGACAGGGCTCCAGCTTCGTAGCTGCCGTCTCCTTCGCCTTCATGACCGTGCTGATGAGCGGCGTGAACATGTTCGCGATGGCCGAAGTGATGAAGATCGTTCTCGGCTGGGATCTGAACTTTTCAATCATCGTATCCTCGCTGGCTGTCGCCGCGTACGTCGCCCTCGGCGGTTTGCGCTCGGCTATCTTCAATGAGGTTCTCCAGTTCGTCCTCATCTGGGGCGGCGCGCTGCTGGTCCCGATTCTCGGACTCGTCGAGACCGGTGGCTGGGGCGGCTTCAAAGCGCGCCTGGCCCAAAACATTGCCACCAGCAACGTTCCCGCTGGAGACTACACCCACATGTGGCGCAGCATGGGCCACTTTGCCGATAACCCGATGGGTATCCATTGGACCGGAATTGTCTTCGGCCTGGGATTCGCGATCAGTTTCGGCTACTGGACCACGGACTTCCTTGTGGTGCAGCGCGTGCTGGCGGCCAACTCTTTGCGGTCAGCCCGACTGGCGCCGGTGATCGGCTCTTTCTTCAAGATGGCCGTTCCGTTTATTGTCATTCTTCCTGGTCTTCTGGGCCTGGTTGTTCTCACCAACGGCGATGGAAGCCTGATGCACCTGGTTGGCGAGAACGTCGTCAAAGCCAACCCCAGCGCAGGCCTGCACAGCTACAACGAAGTGCTGCCGCTGATGATGGTCCGGTACCTGGGACCGGGCCTTCTCGGCCTGGGCATCACCGCACTCATTGCCGGATTCATGAGCGGCATGGCCGGCAACGTGAGCGCCTTCACCGCCATCTTCACCTACGACATCTACCAGCCGCACATCGTCAAGCATGCCCGCGACGAGCACTATGTTCTTGTCGGCCGCATCGTCACCATCGTGGGCGTAGTCATCTCCATTGGCGCAGCCTACCTGGTCATGAACGCTGAAGGCATCATGGATTATGTCCAGGCGCTCTTCAGCTTCTTCATCTCCCCGCTGCTCGGCGTTGTACTCCTCGGCATGTTCTGGAAGCGCGCCACAAAAGCGGGCGGCTTCTGGGGATTGCTCATCGGCACCCTCACCTCCATCAGCCTCTGGGCATGGGTCCACTTCTACCCGGCCGCTCTCCGCTATGTCGCCATCTCGCCCGACGCCAAAGCCATGGCCGAAGACATGTACCGCGCCCTCTGGTCGGTCATCACCTCGGTCGGCGTCAACGTCATCGTCAGCCTCTTCACCAAGCCCAAGCCGCTCTCTGAACTCACCAGCGTGGTCTATGGCGTAACCCCCCTGCCCAAAGAAGATCCCGTCCCGTTCTACAAAAGCGAGTGGACCTGGACCGGCATCGCCATCGTCATCTTCCTGGCCCTCAATATTTACTTCTGGTAAGGAGCGCTTATGCATTCGTCTGGTATTTCGATCTGGTTTTTCATCGGTGTTCTGCTTACTGTGTACGGCGCGTTGATCCTGGGCTATGGCCTGTACGAGCTCACGTTGCCGCAAATGGCCGTTGCCAACTATCACGCCTCTGTATGGTGGGGTGCGGTGCTGCTCGCCGTGGGCCTGTTTTACGGGCTCCGCTTTCGCCCCGGCCGCGACGACCTATAACAAGGGGGAGCCTAACCGCAAGCGAGCGAAGCGCGCGCACCAACAGTGCGCAGTGACAAGGAGTAAGTGAAAAATGACAACAGAACGAACCATGACCTTTGGAATTGTGGTAGGCAATCGCGGATTTTTTCCTGACCATCTGGCCAAGACGGGCCGCGAAGAGATCATCAATGTGTTAGAAGCAGCCGGTGCAAAGGCTGTGGTTCTGGGGCCCGAAGATTCTAAGTACGGCGCGGTGGAGACTTATGCCGAGTCAAAGAAATGCGCGGAGCTTTTCAAGAAACATGCGGAAGAGATTGACGGAATCATTATAACTTTGCCTAACTTCGGCGAAGAGCGCGGGATTGTGGATGCAATCCGCCTCTCCGGGCTGAAGGTTCCCGTGCTGGTGCAAGCTACTCCGGACCGCTCCGATGCGATGACGATTGCGACTCGCCGGGACAGCTTCTGCGGCAAGATGAGCGCGTGCAATAACCTGATGCAGTACGGGATTCCCTACTCGCTGACCACGCTGCATACGGAGAGCCTGAGCTCGCCCGAATTCAAGGCGGACCTCGAATGGTTCTCGCAGGTTTGCCGCATTGTGAAGGGGCTGAAGAATCTGCGCATCGGCGCCATTGGCGCGCGTCCCACGGCCTTCAACACAGTGCGCTATTCCGAGCGCATCTTCGAGACCAGCGGCATTACCATTGAGACGCTCGATTTGTCTGAAGTCTTCGGCCGCATCAACCGTCTCAAAGACAACGACGACGCCGCACAGGCCAAGCTGGCGCAGATCAAGAGCTATGTGACGACTGCGGGCATTCCTGACGCGGCGCTCGTGAAGATGGCCAAGCTGGGGGCGGTGCTCGATGGTTGGATGAAACAGGCCAACGTGACCATCAGCGCGGTGCAGTGCTGGACCTCTTTCGAGGAGTTTTTCGGCGTGGTGCCTTGCACCATCATGAGCATGATGAGCGACAGCCTGATTCCATCGGCATGCGAAACGGATGTACCCGGCACGCTGAGCATGTATATGCTGGCGCTGGCCTCGGGGACGCCGTCGGCGCTGCTCGACTGGAATAATAACTACGGCAGTCATCCGGATAAGTGCGTGTGCTTTCACTGCTCTAACTTGCCCAAGCATTTCTTCAAGGATGTCAAGATGGACTTCCAAGAGATTATTGCCGGCACGGTGGGCAAGGAGAACACGTTTGGCACCTGCGTGGGCCGCGTGAAGGCCGGCGCCATGTGCTATGCGCGCTACTCGACAGACGACCGTAACGGTGTGATTCGCGGCTACACCGGATCGGGCAAGTTTACCGACGACCCGCTGGAGACGTTTGGCGGCGCGGGTGTGGCGGAGATTCCGCAACTGCAGAAACTGCTGAGGTACATTTGCCGCGAAGGCTTTGAGCACCATGTGGCGGCTAACTTCAGCGATGTTTCGAAGGCTATTCACGAAGCCGCGCGTTACATGGGTTGGCAGAGCCATCATCATCCGGCGCTGGAAGAATAAAGACAGGGACTGATAAGACAAGGACTAGGGACTGAGGGACTAGGGACTAAGACGCCCGCCGAGGCATTGCTTTGCGTGAATTATCTAGCCCCTTAGTCCCTAGTCCCTTAGTCCCTGTCCTCGAAGAGGACAATCATGAGCAAGAGAATCGGAAAGAGCCTGGTGGTGAGCGGCACTACGCTGGTGACGGAAGCCATGTGGAATGCGGAGTTGGACGCAAAGCACGAGAAGCTGGTGGAGTGGCTGAAGGTGCAAGGGCTGGCGGGCGTTCTTATCCGGCGCAATGAAAACGTTGCGTGGGTGACGGGTGGCGCGGTGGAACTGCGCGTACTCACACCGGGCGAGACTGGCGTGGCTTCGCTGCTGGTGACGGCGGCTGGAAAGCGCTATTACTTTACGACAGAGAACGAAGCGCCGCGTTTGCACGATGAAGAGTTTGGCGCGCTGGATTTTGAGCCGGTGTTGTTTCCGTGGTGGGCGGACGATACGAATGCTGTTGCGGCCAAGCTGGCGGGCGGGCCGCTGGGGTCAGATACGCCCGGTGCCGGACTTACGCCGATCAACCTTTATCCTTTGCGAGCGGCGCTGAGCGAGAGCGAGATTGCGCGCTACCGTTGGCTGGGCGCGGAAACCGCCGCGGCCACGGTAGAAGCGCTGCACGAGGTTGAGCCAGGATTGAGCGAATTCGACCTTGAAGCGATCACGGCAGCGGGATTGCTGCGGCGCGGGATTCTGCCTTCTGTGGCGCTTTATGCGGTGGATGAGCGGATCTTCAACTACAAGCACGCCGTGCCGCGCGGCAAGCGGCTGAAGCAGTATGGAATGCTGAATCTTTGCTCGCGGAAGTGGGGATTGGCGATTTCGATTACGCGCTTCATTTATTTTGGGGCGCTGCCGGCGGAGCTTGCGGCGCGATTTGAATCGGCCGCTCAGGTGAATGCTGCGCTCATGAATGCGTCGCGCGTGGGCGCGACTTCTGCTGAGTTGTTCAAGGTTACGCAGAGGGCTTATAGCGCGCAGGGATTTCCCGGCGAAGAGCGCTTCCATCACCAGGGAGGGGCAACGGGCTACGGGGAGCGTGAGTGGGTGGCGACGCCCGCGGGGACTGAGGTCGTGGTCAATAAGCAGGCTTTCGCGTGGAACCCCAGCATTCGCGGAGGCAAGGTGGAGGATACGGTGATTCTGCGCGATGGGGTGATTGAGAATCTGACCGCGACGCCGGAGTTACCGATGTTGACGGACGCGATTGTGGATGGTAGCACTTATGCGGCGGCAGGAGTGCTTGTGAAGTGAAGCAGGGACTTAGGGACTAGGGACTTAGGGACTAATATAGACCCCGACTGGATACTTCTCGTTTGCTAACTTGTTTCGCGGGGTTGCAGGGTGAGCCTTGCGGTCATGACTACGAGCGAGGCCCAGAGGGTGTCGGCGGCCAGCAGGTGGGCTACCTGGATCCAGAGTGGGGCTAATACCACAACGTCGAGAATGCCGAGCGCGTAGACGACGGCGAGCAAAAAAAGCACCAGCGCAGAGAGGCGGCGATTGTCCCAGTGTGTTTGATGCTGCGCTGCGCGGACCAGAAGCCAGATGAGAAAGATGCCGGCGAAGAATGCGACGGTGGGGTGCATCCAGCGCCAGCGCACCAGCCAGCCGCTGGTGTTGGAGAAATCCTGTGCGAGCGCCAAGCCCAGTGAAGACGCGGGGAAAAGCGTGTCTCCCAGTGCGGCCAGGGAGCCGGTGACGCCGACAACCATGACCACGAAGACGGCGACTACGGCGCCGAAAGGAGCGACGAGACGGATGCTATCGCGCAAGAAGGCTTTGCGGCGGCTGAGCAGATGCGCGGTGAGCGTGAGCGCGGCAAGCAGCAGGAGCGTGTTTGCGAGGTGCAGCGCGAGGAATGCGGGACGCAAGGGGGATTGACTTTGCGCGGTGTAGCCGAGCTTTACGAGCAGTGCTCCGAGCACTGCTTCAAGCAGCGTGAAGACTACGGAGGCTATGGCGGCGGGCCGCGCCAGGTGGCCGCGCACTGTGCCGGCGTAGGTGCATGCGAGCAGGGCGACGACGGAGATGAGCGAGATGCCGCTGGTGATGCGGTGGGTGAATTCGATCATGGTGTCGACGCGCGGCGAATGCTGCAGTACGGTTCCGTTGCAGAGCGGCCAATGGGCTCCGCAGCCTGCGCCGGAGCCGGTGGCGCGGACCAGCGTGCCCCATAGAATGACGGCGATGAAGTAGGCCAGGACGCCCCATGCAAAGCGGCGCAGCGCGGAGGAGGGTTGGCGCTTGGAATCGATGGAGACTGCGGCGGTGGGCATGAGGAATGACTCCGGATGAACACACTAGTGTAGAACAGGCAGCCGTTAGCAGCGGATTCGGGCTTGAATCTTGGAAACCGCAAAGTGTAGAATTTGTCTTACCTGGAGGTAGGACGGGATGGCGAGTTCGGCGGTGATGAGTTCGAAGGGGCAGGTGGTGATTCCGGCGAAGCTCCGCGAAGAATTAGGGCTCAAGCCCGGAGTGCGGGTGGTTTTCAAAAGGCACGGCAAGGGCCTTCTGCTCGAGTCCGGAGCGTACGAGGCTGTCCTCGCGCTGCGTGGAAAGTATGCAGGCCTTGGGCTGGAAGAGAGTCTTGCCGAATTTCGCCGTGAGGAACGGGAGTTAGAAGACAGAAAGCAGAAGGCTCTGGATGAAGAACTACGTCCTTGACGCCAGCGCGGCGGTTCGCTATCTGACAAATGGGGTCGGTGGGGAAAAAGTGGATGCCTTGATTCGTCGGGCACACAAGGATGAGGTGAATCTGCTGATCACTGCGGTCAACTGGGGAGAGGCGCTCTATGTGTTGGCCCCAACGATTGGACTAAATAAGGCAACCTCGGACCTGAAGACCTTGAGTGCAGTCGTTGAGCTGGTCATTGTTGACGAAGCACTGGCAGAGGCGGCGGCTTCAGTTAAGTTTCATTACAAACTGGGTTATGCGGACTGCTTTGCCGCGGCATTAGCCATGGGCATGGATGCAGCCTTGGTCACGACCGATCCAGATTTCTCCAAGCTGGGCAAGCGGCTGAAGGTCCTGTCCTTGCGGCGCGATTCCGCATAGTCGCGATGCCACGCCCTCTTCCCCGCATGAAGCTGCCGCTATACACCCAGCATACGCACAACGTGGTTGACGATGATCAGGTCTTCGGCGGGCGGGATCACGCGGACTGTGACTTGCGAGTCTTCGACGGAGATTACGGCTGGGCCGCGGACGTTGTTGCGTGCCGGGTCGAGGACGATGCCGAGAGCGCTTAGGCCGGCGCAGATTTCGGCACGGCTGTCGATGTCGTTTTCGCCGATGCCGCCGGTGAAGACAAGCATGTCCAGGCCGTTGAGCTCGGAGAAGTAGCTGCCGATCCATTTGGCGATGGTCCAGGTGAATTTGTCCACGGCCAGGCGGGCTCTGGCGTTGCCGTCTTTGATGGCGTCGCGCAGGTCGCGCATGTCGTTGGAGAGATTGCTGACGCCGAGCAGGCCGGACTTCTTGCTGGCCACGCCTTCTAGCTGATCGGCGGCGTCAGAGGCGGACTTGGCTGTTTCGCAGATCTTGCGCAGGATAAAGAGGAGCACGCCGGGATCGATGTCGCCGGTGCGGGTGCCGCTGATGATGCCGCCGGTGGGCGTGAGTCCCATGGAGGTATCGAGACACTTGCCATTGCGGATGGCGGAGATGGATGCGCCGTTGCCGAGGTGGGCGACGATGAGCTTCTCCGGGACGCTGGGCTGCAACTGCATCACGATCGACTCGTAAGAAATTCCATGAGCTCCGTAGCGGCGCACGCCCATGGCGGAGTACTCCTCGGGGATGGGCATGTGGGTGACGACTTCCGGCATGGTGCGGTGGAAATAGGAATCGAGGCAGACGAAGTTCGGCACGCCGGGGAAGAGGCGCAGCGCCTCGCGCATGATGTAGACGGCGATGGGCGTGTGCAGCGGCGCGAAGGCTACGTAGAGCTCCATTTCGTCGATCAATGCGGGCGTGATGAGCTGGTTTTCCTGCACGGTGGGCCCGCCGGAGACCATGCGATGTCCGATGGCGGCGGGGGCGGGGAAATCACCGGAGTGGAGCGCGTCAGCTACGAGTTTGAAAGCTACCGCGAGGTTGGGAAGAGCGGGGGATTGGTCGACCAGCTTGTTGCCGGCTGCGTCCTTGATCCAGAAGCTGCCCTGGTCGGTGCCGATGCCGTCGACTGCGCCTTCGTGGAGCTTGCGGCGTTCGCCGTTGCCGGCTTCGTAAACGGAGAACTTGATGGAGGATGAACCACTGTTGAGGACCAGGACGGGCAGGGACGGCATGAAGACGAACCTCGGTGAGTTAGGAGTGAGTTAGTAAGTCATGTGACTGCGGGGTTAGGTTTGTGGTCTCCCACCCATTCGCAAAAAAACGCGAATGGATGGGGCACGGAGCGGGTGGGGGCATTAATTGAGTTAGAGAACAAGAACAACCGCGGGTCCTTCGACTCCGCTGAAGTGCGCTTCGCTCAGGATGACAGGTTCAATGTTGTTCATATATTCCTTGCCGGCCAGCGCCAGTTCTTCACTTCGGGCAAATCGTCGCCGTTCTCGGAGACGTAGAGTTTGTGGCGCTGAATTTGTTCGGAGTACCATTGCTCGGCGGCGGCTACTTGATCCTGGAGCCTTGGTACGCGCTTGATGGCGTCGAGCGTTAACTGGAAACGGTCGATGTTGTTGAGCACGCACATGTCGAAGGGCGTGGTGGTTGTGCCTTCTTCCTTGTAGCCGCGCACGTGGATGTTGTCGTGATTGTGACGGCGATATGTGAGGCGATGAATGACCCATGGATAGCCGTGGAAGGCAAAGATTACTGGGACGCCGACGGGAAAAACCTGGTCGAATTCTTCGTCGGGCAGTCCGTGCGGATGTTCCGATGTAGGCTGCAGAGTCATCAGGTCCACTACATTGACCACGCGAATGCGGAGATCGGGAATGCGGGCGCGGAGCAGAGTGACGGCGGCGAGGGCTTCCATGGTGGGAACGTCGCCGCAGCAAGCCATCACTACTTCGGCGCTATCGTCAGAGGCCCACTGCCAGATGCCCAGGCCGGTGGTGCAGTGGGATACGGCTTCGTCGATGGTGAGCCATTGCGGGGCGGGCTGCTTGCCGGCGACGATCAGGTTGATGTAATTGCGGCTGCGCAGGCAGTGGTCGGCAACGGAGAGCAAGGTGTTGGCGTCGGGCGGCAGATAGATGCGGACGACATCCGCTTTCTTATTCAGCAGGTGATCGATGAAGCCGGGATCCTGGTGCGAGAAGCCGTTGTGATCCTGACGCCATACGAGCGAAGTGAGCAGATAGTTGAGGCTGGCGATGGGTTTGCGCCAGGGAATCTCGCGCGTGGTTTTGAGCCACTTGGCGTGCTGGTTGACCATGCTGTCGACGATGTGGATGAAGGCTTCATAACAGGAGAAAAAGCCGTGACGGCCGGTGAGCAGGTAGCCCTCAAGCCAGCCCTGGCACATGTGTTCGCTCAACACTTCCATCACGTGGCCGGTCTCAGACAGGTTCTCGTCGACGGGCAGGGTCTCGGCCATCCAGGCTTTGCCGGTGCCCACTTCGACTTCGTCGATGCGGTTGGAGGCGGTTTCATCGGGGCCGAAGACGCGGAAGTTTTTGCTTTCGAGATTGGACTGCATGATGGCGTGAAGAAGGTGGCCGAGGACGCGCGTGGCCTCGCCATCGGTTTGGCCGGGGCCTTCGATCTTAAGAGCGAACTCGCGGAAATGGGGAATGGTGAGCGGCTGCAACAGCAGGCCTCCGTTGGCGTGGGCGCTCATGCCCATGCGCTGGCGGCCTTTGGGGGCGATGTCGGCTAGTTCGGCGAGGAATTTTCCTTTTTCGTCGAAGAGCTCTTCGGGCTTGTAACTGTGCATCCACTCTTCAAGCTGGCGCAGGTGCTCGGGATTGGTGCGGACGCCGTCGAGAGGGACCTGGTGAGCGCGCCAGGTGCCCTCGACGGGCTTGCCGTCGACGAATTTGGGGCCGGTCCAGCCTTTGGGGGTGCGCATGATTAACATGGGCCAGGCGGGACGATCAGTAGAACCGGCTTCGCGGGCGGCCTTCTGGATGGCGGCGATGCGGTCGAACATGGTGTCAAACACGGCGGCGGCTTGCTGATGCATGACTGCGGGGTCGTCGCCTTCGAGGGTGAACGGCTCATAGCCGTAGCCGCGCATCAGATCTTCCAACTCGGCGTGGGGAATGCGCGCCAGGATTGTGGGGTTGGCGATTTTGTAGCCGTTGAGGTGGAGGATGGGCAGAACTGCGCCGTCGGTGGCGGGGTTGAGGAATTTGTTGGAGTGCCAGCTTGTGGCGAGCGGGCCGGTTTCCGCTTCGCCGTCGCCCACGACGCAGGCGACGACGAGGTTAGGGTTGTCAAAGGCCGCGCCGTAAGCATGCACCAGCGAGTAGCCAAGTTCGCCGCCCTCGTGGATGGAGCCGGGCGTCTCCGGGGCGACGTGGCTGGGGATGCCGTATGGCCAACTGAACTGGCGGAAGAGGCGCTTGATGCCGTCGGCATTCTGCTCGATGTGGGGATAGATTTCCGAGTAGGAGCCTTCGAGGTAGGTGTTGGCAACCAGGCCGGGTCCGCCGTGGCCGGGGCCGATGACGAAGATCATGTCCAGGTTGCGTTCCCGGATGAGGCGGTTCCAGTGGACATAGAGAAAATTCAGGCCAGGCGTGGTGCCCCAGTGGCCCAGGAGGCGCGGCTTTACGTCGTCAAGCGTCAAGGGGCGCTCGAGCAGGGGATTGTCTTTCAGATAGATCTGGCCGACGGAAAGATAGTTGGCGGCGCGCCAATAGGCGTTCATTTTAGCCAGTGTTTCAGGGCTCAGGGGGCCATTGCTCGCTGCTTGATCGCTCACATTGCACCTCGGAATGTGGATTCGCCTGCCGTTCAAAGCCTAGCAGCCGCAGATTAAAGCCAAGGGTGACTGATGTCACAAGTTGATGAGACGGCGGACCGCGATACGGGACCGGGGAATCGCTGCCGCGGCAGGAGGAGCGCCTGACTAATTGGATGCGCCAATGCAGTTGGGGTTCCGCTGTTTGCCTGATATTGACATGGTCCGGCGTTGCGGCATCCAATCGTTTGCTGATGGAAATAGTTTGGGCGTTCTCAGGGAGCCGCCCATCGTTGGGCAGGGAAGGCAGGCAAAGGCATGAATACTTTGCTTTGGATTACGCAGATTATTTTGGCGGGTGTTTTTATTTTTACCGGATTCTCGAAGATTTTTGCTTACGGGCAAGTGGTGAAGGTGGTGGAGGCGCGGTCCAAGGCAGGCCCGATCGGCATGTCGCGCGGGCAGGCAGCAATGGTGGGCCTGGTGGAGATTGTGGGAGCGGCGGGCATGCTGGTGCCGGTGGACGTGTGGCCGCCGTATATTCTTCTGCGGCTGGCGACGGCGGGGCTGGCGCTGCTGATGGTGGCAGCGGGGATCTATCACATTCGCAGGCAGGAGTCGGCCGCGCCCACCGTGGCGCTGTTTTTGCTGGCGCTGTTTGTGATTGTGGGACGATGGCCGCGGTAACGGGCGGATTCGCAAGGGAAAGGCTCTGCTGGGCCTGAGAGCCTGTCCAAAAAACCAAGTTCTCCAAGTCATTGGACAGATTCTGAGAAGAGACAGGACTCATCTGGGGTTGGAGGTTGAGCAGCGCAAGTTGCGGGTTGCGCCGAATTCTCAAATGAATTCAGCAAGTTAGCCCCTGCTTCGCGGGGATAGCGAGTTAGCAGGTTAGCGGGGAGCGCTGCACGCCGCGAGATTTATTCCCTTCCGAATGGGCAAGCCATGTGGGCGACTGACAAAGCTCAGTCCTGAAATCGAGTTTCTTCGCAATCGGTCGAAACGGGGCGATTTCGATCATCTCCGCCGAATGATCTTTACTTTTTCATCACTTTATCTTTATATTTCCATCATCAGGGCAACAATTCCAACCCCTTTTGCTCATCCTCAATCCTGGATTTTGCCGATTGGTCCTTCTCCGATTGCGCATGCGAGGGAAGAACGGAAAGCAAGCCGGAAAGGCGGACGTGCCGATGAATGGACTAGATTGGTTGGCGCAGATTCTGTTGACGGGCGTGTTCCTGGTTGACGGATACATCAGGTTTTCCTCGTATAGGCGACCGGTGAAATCGCAGCTTCCGAGCGATGGGTTTGCCACGATTAGGCTGCCCTACGAACTGGAAGTGGCGGTTGCGCTGGCGGAGATTGCAGGGGCGTTGGCGCTGTGGGTGCCGGCCAACCTGTGGCCGCCCGATATTCTCCCCAGGGTTGCGGCTGCCGGGCTGGCGATGCTGGCGGTGGCGGGCAGCATTTATCACGTGCGCCGCAAGGAGCCGTCCGCGTACAACCTGGCCGTGCTATTGCTGGCCGTGCTTGTGATTATGGGGCGCTGGAAGTGGTAGAGGATTCCCAGAAGGCATCTCGCTGGGACTAAAGCTCAATATTCATATTGCAGCGCTTCTGGCACCGGTGAAGTCGTGCCCTTTCAAACCTGCGTTTTGCAAATGAATTCCCTAATTTGCGGCGACGGTAATCGGGACTTCCAGCGAACCGGCGCGACCGGCGTCGAGGCCGTGGACGGCAATGCGCAGGAAATACTGGCCCGCGGGCAGATCGAGCGGGAGCCGGATATGAATGCCTTTGTCGATGGTCTGCGCAATCTGGCCCGGCTTCAAGTTGATCTGGAAGCCTTTGTCCAAATAGTTGATCCGCGCGCCTTCAGCGTCGAAGGCCACTAATGCAAATTCGATCCTGGAATGCAGCGCTCCGTCCGGAGAAGGATCGAACGGAAGCGTGTGCGCGTCGATCTTGAGATCGGTAACGATGCGCTGCGGTGGGGTCTTGAAACCTGCGGTCAGTTCACCCGCGGGACCGACGGGCAGCGTCGTGCCCTTGAGCAGGGGGTCTGTGGCAGGCAGGATGCGCGCTTCAAAGAGAATTTGCGTGGAGGGCGGAGCGCCGTGCAGAGTGGCCGCGGTGATGAGGCTGACTTGCCCAGGGGTGTGCTCAGAAGGCTTGTCAGGAGAGTCGGCGTAATAGCCGTGGCGATACCCGAGCTTGAAATCGCTGCTTTCCACATTGATGTGGATCTTGCGGTACTGGCCGTCGAGCGGGTGCGTGGCCGGCACATAGCCAATGGTGTAGTAGCTTGAGCCGTTCTGGATGGCGCTGGCGATGGCTTCCTGCAACCCGTTGGTATTGAGGTAGGACTGGCCGCCGGTCTGATCGGCGATCTGCTGCATGGAGGCTTGCTCCGCCATCAACTGTTTTGTCGCATTCAGCTCATCTGTGCTTGTGGATGGCCTGTTGGCGGAAACGCGTCGCCGGGAGCCGCTGCGGTTGCCGCTCGATGTGGCGGACATCAGGTTGGTGGAGGGCGTGTACGAGGCTTCCAGCGTGGGCGGCGTGATGAGGCCGCGCGCATCTACCGGGTAGACGGCAACGCGGGCGGCGGAGAGCAGCTCGGCCGTGTCGCGGATCTGCTCCGAATAGTTGCGCATGGCTTCGAAGGGGTCTTGCTGCGTGTCATCGGGATCGAGAGCAATGGGGAACGAGCCGGAGAACCAGATCACGTTTTTGCGGCCGGGGATTCCGCTGAGATAGCGGGCCAGTTGCTGCATGGCTTCGAGAGTCATTTGCACGCGCAAGTCGGTTTGAAAAGCTGTGATGTCAGCCTCGAACTGGCGCATGGAACTGAGGGCGCTGACGCCCGCGGCTGTGATAAGGTCGGAGCCCGAAGTGAGGGTTGCCATGTCGCCGAGGGCGGAGTCCAGGGATTGATCGGATTGTGGATCGAGGATGACGGATTGTTGGGGATTTGCTTTTTGACTCTGCAGGATTTTGGTTAGCTGGGCGGCGTCGGTCGAGAAGCCTTCGACAAGGCGCAGGCGCGAGGCGAGGCTGAAGATGGCCAGCGGGGTGCCTGCCGGAATTTTCCCTAGATACTGGATCATCTGACGGCGCACGTCCATCTGGTTGGCCATGGGCGTGTTCAATGCGTCGAGGAGCAGGACGTTGACTGCCGAAGCGGCAGGGAAGGCGGGGACGTTGGTATAGGTGTGCGGCGGCAGAGGCGGCTGCGGCGCGGCTCCGCTTGCCGGAGTTGTGGCGGGAGTGTGCTCGTCGAACGAAGCGACGGGCTGCTCGTGACCGTCTTCGAGCACGTGGAAGCGGGAGCGATCGAGACCGTGAACGGGGTTGCCGTGGTCGGTGACCACGACATCGACCAGGACCAGGTTGGCGTTGGCGCGGAGAACAGTGGTTGAGGGCACGGCCGCGGCGGGCGGCGCTTGAGCTATGGCTTGCGCGGCGATTGCGCCGGATAGAGCGATTGCCGCGATGGGTCGATAGTTGCGCACGATAGAGTCCTTGGCTTGTTTGGACTTCGAGGGGAAGCGGGCGTGCAGGATTCCGCTTTGTTCTTATCTTGCACCAGACTCGCGGAGCGGTGGGCAACTGCTTTGTCAAAAATAGCGTTTGAGCTTGAGAATCTGCGACTCGAAGGCGTACCAGAGCAGGGTTGCGGCGGCGGTGGAGGCGGCGAGGCGGAAGGCGACGACGGCCAGGTTGCCGGGGATGCCGTATTTATCCATGCGGGCATCGAACCAGCCGAAATAGATGAAGATGGCGATGTGGATCATATAGAGGCCGTAGCTGATGCGGCCGTAGAAGGCGAGCGGGCCGCGGCGCAGGATCGTGTTGAGGGGATTGCGGGCGCCGGTCGACGCGATGGAAGCGAGGACGGCGCCGGCGAATGCCAAGGCTAGCGAGGAGTCGAGGAAAGACGTGCCGCCGGCAATCGTGGCTGTGGCCGAGAAACCGATGAACATGGCGCCGAGGCCGATCCAAAGCCAGGCGCGCCGGCTGAGGGTGAGCGTGTAAAGGCCGAGAGCGAGCAAACTGCCGAGGGCGATACCGTCAAGGTGGATGAGGGTGTGGGTGAGCGTCATCCAGTGCAGATCAGCGAAACGGACGAGTGGCGAAATGATGAGCGCGGAGGCCAGAATGGCGGCGAGCATCCATGGGCGGCGCAGGAAGCGGACGATGGGCGCCCAGAGAAAATAATACTGCTCCTCGATGGCTAGTGACCAGGTGGGTCCGATGGCCGGCGGCAGCGTGAGGTGAAAGAGATTCTGCAGGAAGAAGATGTAGGCCAGCCAGGGAGCGGTCTTGACGGCCTGCGTTATGGTGGCGCCGATGAACCAGGGCGCGTTGAGATAGACCACGACGAGCAGGAGCACGTAGACAGGCCAGATGCGCAGGACGCGACGGCCGTAGAAGTTGCGGAAATACCTTTCCTTGTTTCGGGCTTCGAGAAGGATGGATGTGATCAAGAAGCCGGAGAGGACGAAGAAGAGATTGACGCCCGCCCATCCCCACAGGCTGGCGTAGTGGACGGGGGTGCCGACGAGGCGGGGATGGCAGTGATAGAAGACCACCGCGAGAACGGCGAGGCCGCGCAAGCCCAGTAACTCCGGGATGTAAGTGGGCAGCCAGGTTGGGCGTTGGATGGGCAAGGTGGCGGAGTTAGCGTTGCTAGCGGAGTTAGTAAGGCAGCGAGTTAGCGGGTTAGCGAACAGCCCCGCGCGGCGGGAACTGTTCTGTTCGCGAGTTAGCTCGGCGGATTCCCAGGTCCTAGAATCGAGACTTGGGGCACCCAGCGAAATTATTAGCCGGCGGCTAACTCCTTGGCTCTTTGCGTGGCGCGCATGACGGCCTTGATCAGAGTTACTCGGAGGCCGCCTTCTTCTAACTCGAGAATGCCGTCGATGGTGCAACCGGCGGGGGTGGTTACGGCGTCTTTGAGCAGGGCGGGGTGGTAGCCGGTTTCGAGCACCATCTTGGCTGCGCCGAAGGTGGTTTGCGCGGCCAGTTCCGTGGCTATGTCGCGGGGCAGGCCCACCTTCACGCCGGCCTCGGCCAGAGCCTCGATGATGATGTAGATGTAGGCTGGTCCGGAGCCGGAGAGGCCGGTCACGGCGTCCATGTGCTTCTCTTCGACGATCACGGTGCGGCCCACGGTCTGGAAGATGCGCTCGGCCAGCTCCATCTGCTCGGCCTTGACGAAGCGTCCGCGGCAGAGCGCGGCAGCGCCTGCCCCCAGCGTGGAGGGAGTGTTGGGCATGGCGCGAATCACCCCGATCTCCACTCCGGCCGCCTCTTCAATGGAGCGCGTCTTGACCGATGCGGCAAAGGAGATCAGCGTCTTATTCTTGCTCAGCGCCGGGCGAATCTCCTCGATCAGGCCCTGCACCTGGAAGGGTTTGACGCCCAGCAGAATCAGATCGGAGTTCCGCACCGCCTCCAGGTTGTTGGTGGATACGTCCACGCCCCACTGCGTGCTCAGCGCAACGGCTCGCTCGGCGTGGCCCACGGTGGCGTGAATCTTGCCGCGCTCGAACAGGTTCTGTTTTAGGAAGGCCTGCAACAGGATTCCGCCCATCTTGCCGGCGCCCAGAACAGCCACGCGCACCTGCGGCAACTGCGCCGGTACTTCGGTGGACTCAACAGCTATCTCCGCCATTTTATTTCCTCTCCCTGTTT
>JBEKFD010000038.1:0-26593 GCA_050013495.1 Occallatibacter sp.
GGGCTGGCCCCGGCGCTGGAAGCGCTGCGCATCAACCTGGTGGATCAGCTTAAGTCCGGCTCGCGGGCCGTGATCGGCTCCGGCCGCAGCCGCAGGCTGAGAAACTTTCTGGCAGTTTCGCAGATTGCCCTGGCTGTGGCGCTGGTGGTTGGCGCTGCGCTCATGTGCAAAGGCATGTTGGGAATGCTGCATCAGACCGACCACTACAACCCCGCACATATGCTCACCTTCAACGCCCACTTGCCGGTAACGCGCTACGACACTCCGCAGAAGCAGGCGGCATGGTATAGCCAGAGCCTCGACCGGCTGCGCGCGCTGCCGGGAGTGCAACACGCCGAAGTGACCAGCGCCTTGCCCTACAGCGACGAAGGTTGGGACGATGAAGCCCAGATTGAGAATCGTCCGCTCGCTCCCGGACAATCCAGGGCTACGCTTCGGCTGACCGTGAGCGCCGGCTATTTTGGCGAGTTCCAAATTCCTCTGGTTTCAGGCCGCCTCTTCGGCGCGGGCGACGATCTTCAATCGCAGCCGGTGGCTGTCGTGAGCCGGTCGTTTGCATCACGCTATTTCCCCGGCGAAAACCCGCTGGGCAAGCACATCCGCATGGGCGTCGACCACAACGGCCCGACTCCCTGGATGACCATCGTCGGGGTGGTGGAAGAAACGACGTATTCGCTATGGCAAAGGGAACGCCCCGCCGCCGTGTATATGAACGTGGCGCAGTTGCCGGCCGACGGCGCGACTTACGCGATCGCAAC
Organism: Occallatibacter sp.; assembly: GCA_050013495.1. Lineage (GTDB taxonomy): Bacteria > Acidobacteriota > Terriglobia > Terriglobales > Acidobacteriaceae > Telmatobacter. Next base: position 759 of record JBEKFD010000038.1, read on the forward strand.
CAGTGGCGATCCACTGGCCATCGCGCCAGCTGCGCGCAAAGCGCTTGCGGCGATGGACCCCGCGCTTCCGCTGGACCTGGTGGAGACTTACGCGCAGTCCACTCACGAAAAGCTCACCGGGATGTTTTACGTGGCATCCCTGCTGGGCTTCGATGCGCTGGTGGCCCTGTTGCTGGCGGCCATCGGCATCTTCGGCGTAATGGCTAACCTGGTGGGCGAGCGGACCCGCGAGATCGGCGTTCGCCTGGCCATGGGCGCGCAGCGCGAAGACGTTCTGCGCATGATCCTGCGCCGTGCCGCATGGCTCACCGGATTCGGCGTATGCGCGGGACTGGTCCTGGCGTTCGCGCTGGCGCATGGCGTCGCCAACCTGCTTTATGAAGTCAGTCCCAACGATCCTGTTATCTTCTCCACGATTACCGCAGCGATCGTGCTGACGGCATTTCTGGCCAGTTGGCTTCCCGCGCGCCGTGCCTCGCGCATCGACCCCATGGCAGCGCTGCGGGATGAGTAGCTGCATGAAAGTGATGGGCAGCGCGGTTGTTGCCATTGCCCTGGCCGCGTGTTCCACTTCAGGTTCGGGACAGTTGGCCTGCAATCCACACGTTCCCGCCGGTCATTTTGAAGGCACCGCCAACAGCCGGCAGGGGGGCAAGGTCGACGTCTCGTTCAACCTGACGTGCGACAACGGAAATTACTCGGGCTCGCTGGTTTCGCCCGCCGGAACCTACATCTACCGAGGGTCGAGCATCCAGGACGACCAGTTCGGCAAGAACCATCTGCATTTCGAGTTCGAATCCGGTGGAGACAAGATTGGCATCGACGCGCTCTTCGAGGGCGCGGTGCTCCGTGGCACGTTTACCGCCACGGAAGATGGCGGCACGGTGGAACTTCGGCGCACAGCGGACGTGGCGCCGCCCGCCACACCCGAACGGATGAATCTCAGCAAAGAACAGTGGCACCAGGATCTGGCCTTTCTGGCCGAAGAACTGCCCAAACGCCACCCCGATGCTTTCCACTTCACTTCGCGGGATCGTTTCGATGCAGCAGTGCGCGAACTCGATAACAAACTGGACGGGCTGAATGCAGACGAAATCTATGTCGGCATGGACCGGATCGTCAATCTCATCGGCGACGGCCACACGTACATTCGCGTACCCGAGGATGATGCGAATTTACCCATCGATATCGAACGATTTGGGGACGATTATCGACTGGTCGCGGTAGCAGATGGAAATCAGAAAGCACTGGGAGCGCGCGTCCTCAAGGTTGAAGATCTTCCCATCGATCAAGCCCGTACGCTGATGCTTCCCCTCACACCCGGCGACGAGACTCATGAACTGCAGAATCTGCGCGCCATCGACTTCCTCACCGGCGGCATTTTCCTTCACGGAATCGGCATAACACCGCAGCGAGACAAAGTTCGCTATACGCTCGTTGGCGACGATGGACACGAATTCACCATCGACGTCCACTCCATTGCGCCGGGCGAAAAACTGAACTGGACCTATGCATACAAAGAGCCTCCGCTCTTTCGGCAGAAACCGGAAGAAAGTTTCTGATATGTCTATCTATCCGACACCCGCACCGTCTATTGCAGCTTTCGCGGCTATAAAGACCTGGGCAAGGAATCCAAGGGGCTATTCGACCTGATCAAGCAGCAACACCCCGACAAGCTCGTTATCGACATGCGCCTCAACGGCGGCGGCGACTACACCGAAGGGCTCAAATACCTGGTTCACCCAATTCGCGATCTCGTCGACATCAATCGCAAGGGTCACCTTTTCGTTCTCATTGGTACAGGCACGTTTTCCGCGGCCATGTCGAATTCCGCACACTTCCGCTACCAGACCAACGCCATCCTGGTAGGCCAGCAGATTGGCGAAAAGCCAAACAGCTGGCAGGAACCGCGCGAGATGAAGCTGCCCAACTCGCACTGGACCGTCCGCTATTCGACAAAGTTTTACAAGTTCGTCGAGACAGGCGAGAACGTTATTCGGCCCGATCAGGAGATTATTCCCACCTGGGACGACTACTGCTCAGGCCGCGATCCGGTGCTTGACTCGGTTTTGAAGTAAGAAAGTCAACCTGCGCCAGCGGCCCGGTAGGAACAACACGCCTCTTGGTTGCCGGAAAGCTTCTACACTCCTCCGGAAACCTCGCTGGATAGCGCTGGCGTTGCCTTAACTTTCGATTGCCAAATGTCGTAATACATCGTATTCTCCTGTATTATGAGCTCCCCACGTATCATCAGCTTCCGCATTGCCCCCGAGAAGGTCGACGAACTCGACTTGATAGCCAAAGCGCTCGATCGCGACCGCAGCTATCTACTCAACGAAGCCGTGGAAAGCTATCTCAGCGAGCAGCGCCGTTTTGTCGCACTGGTTGAAGAGGGCTTGGAAGCATCCAGAAAGGGCGACTTGATTGACCACGAGGAGGTCGGCGCGATGATCGATTCCTGGGTCAAGAAAAAGTCAAACCCGAAGCGACGCGAGACTTCCATTCGAGGTTAGACAGTGCGGGAGATTGCTTGAAGATTCGCTGGACGATGCCTGCCGTAAATCAGCTTCAGGACATCTTCGACTACATTTCCGAGGAGAACCCCGCTGCGGCCGAGCGTACCGTCAGGCGCATCCATGAAGCAATTCTTCGCACTGCCCGCATGCCCCGTGCGGGCAGAATTGGCCGAGTCTCCGGAACGCGCGAAATTGCCGTCTCGGGCACCCCCTACCTGTTCGCCTATGCAATCGTCAAGAACACGATTCATGTACTGGCAATCCTTCACGGAGCCCAGGAATGGCCAGAATCGTTTTGAATTCGATCTCACCATAGGTATTTCCCATACAGCCCGTCACGCCTTGTAAAATCGCCGCAAGGAAATCCGCACTTCCAAGAGAGGCTTCATGGACCCCATCGATCCACAGGCTCCAGAGTTTAAGCCCGCCAACCCTGACTCATCCTCCATTCAAGTTGCATCGGAATCATCTGCCCAGCTCGAGCCGGCTCCTCCACCGCCCGAGCCGCTGGAAACCCGCATCCTGCTCAACATCCTGATGGGCCCGCAAGGCCTGCGCGGAGGCTGGTCGGTGGCGCTTTTCGCCGCATTGTTCTTCCTGTTCATGGCGATCGCCGGGTTCCTGCTGGTGACGGTGCATTTGGTCGACCCCAACGCGAAGCATTTCACAGCCAGGGGCGCCCTGTTCAACGAAATGGTCCCTTTCCTGGGCATGGTCGCCGCAGCCGCAATCGTGGCCCTCATCGAGCGACGCCGCGGCAACCTGCTGGCCTTCAACCTCCTCGGCCCTCGTCGCGGCCTACGCTTCATTGAGGGTTATTTCGCCGGTTTTGCCGCGCTCTCCGCGCTCATTGGCGCGTTAGCCTGGGGCGGATGGCTTCACTTCGGCCCCGTCGCATTGTCCGGTGCGCAGATCTTCAAATACGCCGCCATCTGGGGCTGCGCATTTCTGCTGGTCGGCTGCGTCGAAGAGGGTACTTTCCGTTGCTATCTGCAGTTCGCCCTGACGCGCAGCATTAACTTCTGGTGGGCTCTGGGGATTGTCGGCGCAGTCTGCCTGGACCTTGTGCTGCGCGGCAAGGGCAACGGCATCTGGGGCGTCTACATTCTCGCCGGGCTGGGCCTGGTCCCCTGCCTGCTGCTTCACCTGAACAAGGCGGAAAGCTCAGGCTTCTGGCAGGCATCCTGGGTCACATCCACGCTCTTCGGATTCATTCACACCGGCAACAACGGCGAAAACTGGATTGGCATTTTTGCCGCCGGAGCCATTGGCTTTGTGTTTGTGGTCAGCATTCGCGTCACTGGCTCAGCCTGGTGGGCCATCGGTTGCCACTCCGCTTGGGATTGGTCGGAAACTTACTTCTACGGCGCGGCCGACAGTGGTTTCGTGGCCAGCGGCCATTACCTCACAGTCACTCCTGCCGGCTCCGCATTCTGGAGCGGCGGCGCGGACGGCCCGGAAGGCAGCGTGCTGGTCATCGGCATCATCGTCCTGCTGCTGATCTCGCTTCTGGCCCTCTATGGACGCAGAAAGGCCGTGACGGCGCCCGTGCCGGTTTCGGAGTTGGCCGCAGGCTAGCCGGATGCGTCTTTGGCTGAACAAGACGGGCGAAGTCTCTCTGCGCGCGCAGTTGATCACACAGGTCATCCTCGCCATTCTGTGCAAGGAACTGCTCCCCGGCCAGCGTCTGCCCAGCACGCGGGACCTGGCCCGCCGCTTCACGATCCACGCCAACACGGCGTCTGCGGCCTACCGCGAGCTCGAACGCCAGGGCTGGCTTGAGTTCCGTCACGGCAGCGGCGTTTACGTACGCGCCAGCCAGCCTACCGCACCGCTCTCGCCACAGATTGCCGCGGAGTTTGTGGTGGACCGGCTCATCGGCGAACTGGTGGCCAAAGCGCGCAAGCAGGGCGCGACGGAGTCCCTGCTGCGCAGCCGCCTGCGCCGCTGGCTTTCGCTGGAGCCCCCTTCCCGCTGGCTGGTCATCGAGCCCGATCCCGAGCTGCGCAGCATCGTCATCCACGAAATGGCCCAGGCCCTGGCGCTGCCCATTGCGGGCTGCGCCTTTGAAGAATGCGCCGCTCCCGCCATGCTCGGTGGCTCCATGCCCGTGGTTCTGCCCAGCAAGGCGGCAACTGTCCGCAAGCTGCTGCCGGCAGGCACGGAGCTGATCACGTTGCAAGTGCACCCCGTGGCGCCGGAGCTGCAGAATTACCTCAAGCGCTACTTGCCTGAACATGCCGGAGACCTGATCGGCATCGCTTCGCGCTGGGCTGAATTCCAGCGCATCGGCCGCACCATGCTGGTGGCCGCCGGCATCTCGCCGGAGAGCCTGCTGGTGCGCGACCCAATGCGACCCGGATGGAAGCGCGGCCTGGAAGCTACCACCGGCGTGGTTTGCGATTCGGTGACCGCCCTTGAATTGCCGGTTGGTGTTTTCCCTATGCGGTTCACCCTGCTCGACGCGGCTTCCCTTGCGCCGCTGCGTGCGATGGAAGCTGCGCTGTCCGGTGACGCGGACCATCTTCCTGTGTAGGTTCCGGCTTGTGACACCCGCGAAACTGTACCAGCGACAACCACGCCGATAAGCCGAACTTCCTAACATTGCTTCATCAAGCAATGAAGGGAAGCAATAGGATGATCCGGAATATCAAGGCAGCCAGCATGTTCCAATCCGCACTTTGTGTTTGCCTGTTGCCGCTGCTGGCTGCACAGCAGGCCGCGTCCCCAAATCTGGAGCCGGGCGGCGCGCACTCAGCCAACTCCCCCAACACAGAAGCCATTCCGCCAACGATAACGGTGCTCGTCCTCAATGATTTCAGCGGTAAACCATACGAAGGCATAGAAGTCGATTATTTCTGTGAGGACGGCCATGTTTGGTCTCCTTCTCAGAAAACGACGACAAACGCCAGCGGACTTGCGAAGATCGCATTTCCCTGTGCAAGCGATGTGAAGTTTAAGGTCTCTACCTACATCGAAGGTGACGAGCTGGCAGAATGTGGGGAAATGGAAGGTCAAACACTTCAAAAAATCCTTGAGACGGGAGTCATCAGTGATCCAAGAGCCGCCGGTGGCATATGGTGCCCCGCAAGGATCAGCAAGAGAATGAAGCCCGTGCCGGGAGGGGTGATCATATTCCTCAAGAAGCCGACATGGTGGCAGGTGCACGTCGCAGGATAGGGTGAGCAGCGCTATTCTAAAGTTGACTTTTGCTTCACGCCGACTTGATGAATCCTTCTTACCCCGGCATTCTCGGTCCACCGACGCGCAGCCGCAAACGCCGCTGGGCGCACCTTCTGCTGTGGGCGTTCGCGGGGCTGGTCTTGATCGCCGCACTGGCCATTGCAGCAGGCGTATTGTGGCTTCGTTCCGCGGAAATGGCCGCGCTGCCAATTCTCGACGGCGATCTGCATCTATCCGGCCTGTCCGCGCCCGTCACCGTCCGCCGCGATGCCCACGGCGTGCCGCACATCGAAGCCGCCACGCAGGACGACCTGTTCCTCGCTCAGGGCTACGTCACCGCGCAAGACCGCCTCTGGCAGATGGACGCTTCCCGCCGCAACGCCAATGGCGAGTTGGCCGAGATCCTCGGGTCGTCGCTGCTCAGGCGCGACAAGGCCCAGCGCGTCCTGCAACTCGGCTTGACCGCCCGCCGCATCTACGCGAATCTGTCTCCAGCCGACCGCAAGCGCCTCGATGAATACGCCGCCGGCGTAAATCTCTACATCGCCCAGCACGGCGATTCTCTGCCTGCCGAGTTCCGCCTGCTCCACTACCGCCCGCGGCCCTGGACCGGCGCCGACTCGCTCTCCATCGGCACGATGATGGTGCAGATGCTCGATACGCACTGGGACGCGAAGCTGGTGCGCGAGGAGATTTCCGCCGACCTGCACAACCCCAAACTCGAAAAGGATCTCTACCCGGTGGGCTCATGGCGCGACCATCCACCCACCGGCACGGTCATCGATTGGAGCCAGCCCCACCCCGCGCCGGCGGCTTCTCCCGACGACGATGACGACGACCGGTCGCAGGCGCGCGTGGCTTCGCCGTCGAGTGGGGTGGAATCTGTTGTTTTGAAAGGGGACGACTTCAGTCGTGCCGCAGAGATGCCGGGGAGGGGGCTGCACTTTAACCCCCGAGGGAGTGCATCGAACACCGCGAAGATTCCCGCAGGGGCTAAAGCCCACGCCAATTTTTTGCCCATTGCGGCACGACTGAAGTCGTGCCCTTTCAAAACCGGCGCGATGCAATCGGCAGAAGACTTTAGATCCGTTCGTGCGACGCTCGGCCTGCCCACGTGCCCCAATTGCGCTTCGGGCTCCAACAACTGGGTCATCGGCGGGGCGCATACTGCCTCCGGCAAACCGCTGCTCTCGAATGACATGCACCTGCCGCTCACCGAGCCCAACATATGGCTGATGGCCGACCTGAGCGCACCAGGATTTCACGCAACCGGCGTCACGCTGCCCGGCGTGCCTTTCGTCGTCGCCGGACACAACGAGCACGTGGCCTGGGGCATTACCGCTCTTTACGCCGACGTTCAGGATCTCTATCACGAGACGCTCGACGGCAAGGGCAACTACCAAGCCGCCGATGGGACCTGGAAGCCCTTGTCCATCGATCATGAAGTCATTCATGTGCGCGGCGGCAAGGATGTGGAACTCGATGTGCAGTCCACCGATCACGGCCCTCTGATGGGCCCGATGTTCATGAAACCGCCGCCTCCCATGTCCCTGAAGTGGACCCTCTTCGACCCGACGCTCAACTCGCTGCCGCTCTACGAAATGAACCGCGCCTCCAACTGGACGGAGTTCTCTGCCGCACTGGCCACATGGGATTGGCCCACGCTGAATTTTGTCTACGCCGACGATCAGGGCCACATCGCTTACCACGCCGTGGGCCGCGTGCCGCTGCGTCCGGCCGGCCTCGCAGGCGTTCCCATTCAGGACGCGTCCGGCGCTCAGCCGAAGCACGAGTGGCAGGGGTACATTCCCTTCGACCAGATGGCCAACGCGTTCGATCCGCCATCTGGTTTTCTGGCCACCGCCAACTCCCGCGTCACCACGGACAACACTGCCTACCCACTCACCCTCGACTGGATGGATCCCTACCGCATCGAGCGAATCTACAAGACGCTTCAAGGCCGTGACAAGCTCACCCCCAAAGACTTGCTGGCCATGCAGACCGACATCTACAGCGAGGTCGATCAAGAGATCGGCCACCGGCTGGCCTACGCCATTGACCACACCCCCGGCGCCGACGACCGCCTGCGCAAAGCCGCCGACCTGATGCGCAGTTGGGACGGCCGCCTCACCACGGAGTCAGCAGCCGCTTCGCTGGTGACCAAGGCGCGTTACGCCTTCTGGCCGCTGATTCTCAAGCCCAAGCTCGGCAAAGACGCCGAAGACTACCGCTGGTCCGAGTCCGACTTCGCAGAGGAAGAGATCATCATGCACGGTAGTTCGGATTGGCTTCCGCCTGCCTACAAGAACTGGGACACGCTCTTGACCGACGCCGTCCGTCAAGGCATGAAAGACGGCAAAGCCCCGTCCGACGTCTCGCAATGGGCATACGGCAGCTGGCACGTCGTCGACATCGAGCATCCGCTGGCCGGCTACCTGCCCATCATCGGCCGCATTGCGGGAACCGGTGCGCAGCCCCTCAGCGGCGATACCACCACCGTAAAGCAGGTAGGCCGCGACTTCGGCCCCTCGCAGCGCTTTACCATGGACTGGAGCAACATCGACGGCTCTACGGAAGATATTGTTCTCGGCGAGAGCAGCGACCCCTACAGCCCGTACTTCCGCGACCAGTGGGCCGACTACTACGGCGGGACCACCTTCGCGCTGCCGTTTACCGAGCAAGCCTTAGCTGCGCAGACCAAGCACACGTTGCGCCTGCTGCCATGAACGGCCTACGCCGCTTCACGGGCCCCTCGCTCATTCTGCTCGCCGCGGCACTGGCAACCGCTCCGATCCTCCTTCACGGCTCCTTCTGCGGTGACGACTTCGAATTCCACGCCGTGTCCTGGTTCGATGTGCAGCAAAGCTGGCTTCATGGCATTCGCTACCCCCATTGGATGTCCAGCGCCAACTACAACGCCGGCGAGCCCCGCTTCATGTTCTATCCGCCACTGACCTGGATGCTGGGCGCGTCACTGGGCTTCGTTCTGCCCTGGCCCCTCGTCCCCGTGGTCATGATCTTTCTGTTCCTGGCCGCCACCGGCCTTGCCGTCCGGGCCCTGGCCCTTGAGGCACTCGCCGACTCGCCCGCAACCCTGGCGGGATGCGCCGCGCTCTTCTCCGGATTCGGTCTCTTCACTGCGTATGAACGCACCGCCTTCGCCGAGCTCACGGGAGGTTTCTGGATCCCCCTGCTGCTTCTTTTCGCTCTACGCGACCTCAATTCGCCCGCTCCTCTCTGGCGTCGGGCCCTCGACGGGTCCGCACTGCCCCTCGCGTTGGTCCTCGCCGGCGCATGGCTCTCGGACGGCCCGGTCGGCGTGATGGCCAGCTACCTGCTTGCCGCTGTTGCCCTCGCCGCCTCAGTCATCGTTCGCGCCTGGGCTCCACTGCTTCGCGCCGCAGTTGCTGCCGTCCTGGGAATCGCGCTCGCAGGCTTCTACCTGATTCCTGCCGCATGGGAGCAGCACTGGGTCGATCTCCACGCGGCCGCCGATTATCCCGTCTTCAACATCGAGAACAACTGGCTCTTCGCCCGCCACGCCGATCCAATGCTGGCGCCGTTTCAGCATTTCCTGCATCGTGCCTCCACGATCGCCGTTGCGATGATCGGTGCGGCATTACTGGGACTGATGATTCTTCTATTGCGCCAACGGTATGCGAAGCAGAGCGGCCGCATAGCCGCCCCCAGCCGCTTGTGGGTTTCTCTCGCGCTCATCCCTTTCGTGGTCCTGTTTCTTCAGTTCCCCATCTCCCTGCCAGTCTGGAACCTGCTCCCCAAGCTCCGTTTCCTGCAATATCCCTGGCGCTGGGTGCTAGCCGTCGAAGCCCCCATGGCGATCTTCGCCGCTGCGGCCGTTTGGCCGGGCAATTCGGCCAGACGCTGGAAGGATGCAACCGTCGCCGGCTTGTGCGCGCTCGCTTTCCTCGCTGCCACGTTCTTCGCCGCAGGGACCTTCCTGCGCGTTTGCAAGGAAGGCGACACCATGGCGGACCTGCTGGATCTCTATCGCGCTGGCGGGGGTCTCGAGGGAACCGACGAATACGAGCCCCCCGGCTCCGACCACTGGAAGATCGCTACCGGTCTGCCGGATGCATGCATCTCGCAAAGTTCTGACAGCACACTCGGTGTCGCAACCGCGGATGGCGAGATCCCCGCATGGCAGCCGGACCAAGGCAGTTGCTCGGCGACTGCAACCGCACAGTTGCGCCAGCCCGAGCACATCCGGATTGCCACGCAAACGGCCCACTCCGGCTACCTGATTCTGCGCCTGCTGAGCTATCCGGCCTGGCGCATCAGTGTGAACGGAAAAACAGTGACACAAGCCGATGAACGCGACGACGGCCTCATTGCCGTTCCCGTTCCGCAGGGGGCCGTCGAGCTTTCTGTGGACTGGACCACGACACGGGACGTCGTCGCCGGACGATGGGTAAGCGCGCTGGCCCTTTTGCTTCTCGTTGGATTGGGTGTGCTCGAAAGGAAAAATTCAGCACCTCGTTTATGATGAGGGAAATTCCCGATGGCCCCCAATAGCCTCCTACCCAGACCGAGCCGCGCGCCCCAGAATCCGGGGGTGCCCCAGGTCTCGTCCGCCGCAGCGGAGAGACCTGGGAGAGTTGCCCCCTGGCGCCGCTTCGGCGGTGCCGGAATCATCCTGCTCGCCGCCGCCATTGCCTCCTTCCCCATTTGGTTCCATGGCCCAGTTGCGGGAGACGACTTCGAGTTCCACCTAGTCTCCTGGCTCAACGCGCAGCAAAGCTGGCTGCACGGGATTCCATACCCGCATTGGGCGCCGAGTCCCAACTTCGGCGCCGGTGAGCCGCGCTTCATCTTCTATCCGCCGCTCACGTGGATGCTCGGTGCGGCTCTAGGCCTGGTTCTGCCCTGGACGTTGGTGCCGGTGGCCATTGCGTTCCTACTCCTGGCCGCGACCGGCCTTGCCGCCCGGACCGTTGCCCGCCAGGTGCTGCCCGACGCACCGGCAACCCTGGCCGGCTGCGTCGCAATCTTCTCCGGCTACGTCCTGTTCACCACTTACTTCCGCACCGCTTTTGGCGAACTCGCAGGCGGGTTCTGGATTCCCCTGCTGCTGCTCTTTGCCCTCCGTGACCGCAACTCCGGCGCTCCTCTGTGGCGCCGCGCCCTCGACGGGTCCGCACTCCCACTGGCATTGGTTGTGGCCGGAGCGTGGCTGTCCGACGCCCCTGTCGGCGTTATGGCCAGCTACCTGCTCGCTGCCGTCGCGCTGGCCGCGGCCTTGGTGGCGCGCTCCTGGTTCCCGGTCATCCGCGCCTCCATTTCGTTTGCCCTGGGGGTTGGGCTCTCCGCCTTGTATCTCATTCCCACAGCATGGGAGCAACGCTGGGTGGCTATCGCACAGGCTGCCGGCGTCAACGGCGATCCCGGCCTCAGGATCGAAAACAATTGGCTCTTTCCGCACCACGCGGATCCGGCGCTCAACGGACGAGACCAGACGCTCCACTTCATCTCGGTTGTGGCCGTTTTCATGATTGCCCTGACCATGGTGAGCCTGCTTGCCATCTGGCTGCGCGGCAGGCTCTCAACCAGCGAACGCCGCGTCTCCCCATTCGCTGCCGGGTGGGAAGGGAGCAGCACAGGGCTGGTAAGCCAATGGTGGATTCCCCTAGCGTTGATTCCTCCCGTCGTACTCCTTCTGCTGCTGCCCGTCTCGCAGCCCGTGTGGAATCTGCTCCCCGAGCTCCGCTTTCTTCAATTCCCCTGGCGTTGGCTGCTGGTGGTTGAAGCGCCAATGGGCATTTTCTTCGCTGCGGCCGTCTGGCCCGGCGAGTCTAGCCGGCGCTGGCTGCGCCCGGCCGTCGTCTGCCTCTGCTCACTGTTTTTCGTGTCCTTCACGGTCTTTGCTGCCGGGAATTTTTTTCGTGATGGCGTCGAATTCGACGACCTTGCAACCATCTTGGCGAAATACGATTCCGGCGCGGGCTTTGTGGGAACAGACGAATACGCGCCCCCCGGCGCCGACAACTCGGTCGTAGCTATCGGCCTGCCGGACGCCTGCCTCACGAGCGACTTCGATACCGAACTGGGCATTGCCCTGACGCCTGAAGACAACCCCACGTGGCTGCCGGCTCAAGGCAGTTGCGCAGCGACCGCAACCGCAAGTCTTCGTCAGCCGGAGCACCTTCGCATCGCTACCTTCGCCGCCCACCCCGGTTTCCTGATCCTGCGCCTGCGCAGCTATCCGGCCTGGAGCATCACATTGAACGGCCATCCCGCAACCAACCTGCCAGCCCGCGTGGATGGCCTGATCGCCATTCCTGTGTCCGAGGGGCCCGTTGAAGTGAGCGTGGACTGGACCACGACTCCCGACGTGATTCTCGGCCGCTGCGTAATCTGTGTGGCTGTGCTGGCGCTCGTCTCCCTGGGCTTGCTCGAACGCAGATTCTCAAGAGTAAGCCCGTCATGACGAGAACCCCGGAAAATTTGCGGGTGCCTCAGGTCTCGTCCGCGGCAGAAAGACCTGGGAAATCTCAACACTGGAACCGATTCGCCGGCCCGATTCTCATCCTGCTGGCCGCCGCAATTGCCACCGCGCCCCAGCTTTTCCGCGGCAACTCCTGTGGACACGACTTCGACATCCATCTCGTTTCCTGGTTCGATTGCCTCAACAGTTGGCGTCACGGCATCCTCTATCCGCAATGGACGCCGAGCCCTAATTACGGCGCTGGCGAACCTCGCTTCGTTTTTTACCCGCCGCTCACGTGGATGCTCGGCACAGTCCTCGGCCTCGTCTTGCCCTGGCATGTGGTCCCCATCGTCCTGACCTTCCTGCTGTTGGCCGCCACCGGACTGGCCACCCGCGCCCTGGCCCTGCGCGCGCTGCCTGACGCGCCGGCAACCCTGGCCGGCTGCGCTGCTCTCTTCTCCGGTTACGCGCTCTTTACGGCCTACGAGCGGTCCGCTTTCGGCGAACTCGCCGGATTCTGGATTCCGTTGCTTCTCCTGCTCATTCTTCGTGACGGAGCCCCGGACGGCTTGCTTGTTCGTCGAGCGTTCGACGGCTCCTGCGCGCTCCTCGCCTTCGTCCTGGCCGGAGCGTGGCTCTCCAACGCTCCGCTCGGCGTGATGGCCAGCTACCTGCTCGCAGCCGTCGCACTGGCCCTCGCCGTTCTTTACCGCTCCTGGGCACCCATCCTGCGCGCCGCCGTCGCGGCTGCTGTGGGAATCGGCCTCGCGTCGCTTTATCTGGTTCCGGCCGCATGGGAGCAGCGCTGGGTCGACATCCGCCAAGCCACCGACGACCCCGGGCTCAGAATCGAGAACAGCTTTCTCTTCGGCCATCCATCCGACCCAACACTCGATCTGCACAACCTCGAATTGACCCGTGTCTCGCTCATCGCCATCGTCATGGTCTTCATTGCGCTGGTTGGCCTGTTCGTAGCCTGGCGTCGCAAAACCCTCCCGGCCGATGAAAGCCGGGCGTCCCAGGTCTCCCTTTTGAGACCTGGGAGAGCATCATTCCACGCAGTCGCGGTTCTTGCCCTCATCCCGATCGCAGTTTTGTTTCTCCAGTTCCCCGTCTCGCTGCCCGTCTGGAATCTGCTCCCCAAGCTCCGCTTTCTGCAGTTCCCGTGGCGCTGGCTGGTGGTCCTGGAAGCGCCCACGGGCCTCTTTTTCGCCGCCGCCGTCTGGCCTGGCGCAGCGGCCCGGCCGTGGCGCCGCGTGGCCGTCGCGGCTGCCTGCGCGGCGCTGTTTTTCGTATCCACTGCGATTACCGCCGTTTACTTCTTCCAGCCCTGCGACGATGAGGACGCCGTTGCGCCCATGGTCCAGGTCTACCGAAGCGGCGCAGGCTTTGAGGGAGTCTACGAATACGAGCCCATCGGCGCAGACGATGGAGTGGTCCCGACCGGCCTTCCAGACGCCTGCCTGGTCACCAATCCCCGCATCCCGCTGGGCATAGTCGAGACACCCGGCGCAAACCCAGACTGGTGGGTGGAGCAGCACAGTTGCGACGCAATCTATTCTGCCACCACCAACACTCCGGAACACCTTCACATTCAGGCTCTTATCCCGCACGACGGTTATGTGATCCTGCGGCTGCGCACCTATCCTGCCTGGCGGATTACCGTGAATGGGCGCTCCGCAAGCACACTCGGTCGCGAAGACGGCCTGACGGTTGTCCCGGTTGACCAGGGGCGCGCGGAAATTGACGCCGACTGGACCACCACCGCCGACGTTCTCGCCGGACGCTGGCTTTCAGCGATCGTTCTAATCCTGATCACGGCGCTCTGGTTCGTCGAGCGCCGCCACAGCAGTTCGAGATTAAAGGCATAGCTTGAGATCGAGGCATTCGTCACCCCAGTGTGGAGGGCACCTAACATGAGGGAACTCACAAACAACAGCCTGAGACAGAATCTCTGGCTGAGGAACGAGCACCGCACGCCAATAGTCCTTTGCATTGAGCCTTGGGCGAGCGAATTGCTGATTCCTCCGGGAGTCGATTACCAGGTAATCGCGGAAGGTCCGTCCGGATACACATTCCTTGTTGTACCAAGCGATGGCCGAATCACAATCCATGGTTGGCCCGGATCGGTCGTGTCTGTCTTTGACGGCGAAAATGAAGTCATGGCCTGTCGGCAGGTACACCCCCCGATTCCGATAGCGCCGCGGGAGCCTGGTGGCGGCTAATTTATCATGAGATCAATGGCTGTCGACGTAAAACTGCTGACCAAAGAAGCCGCGGAGCTCACCGATCGGGCGCTGGAAGAGCTGATCCCCAGCATCGATACCATCCCCTCGTCAATTCACGGCGCCATGCGCCATTCCACCTTTGCCGGCGGCAAGCGTCTACGCCCACTGCTCGTCTACCAGGCCGCAGTCACCATTGCCGGAACGCTTCCAAAAGGCATTGAGAGGCTCGGCGCGGCCATTGAAATGCTCCACACCTACTCGCTCATCCACGACGACCTGCCCGCCCTGGACAACGACGACCTGCGCCGCGGCCAGCCCACCTGCCACGTGGCCTTCGGCGAAGCCATCGCGATTCTTGCCGGCGACGCCCTGCAGACTCGCGCTTTTGAAGTGCTGGCCGGTCTCGACACTCCGCCCACGGCCACAGTCCAGATCATCGCGCTAATCGCCAATGCCGTTGGTACCGTCGAAGGAATGATCGGCGGCCAGGTACTGGACATCGAAAACGAGCATGCGCGTCCCACCGCCAAACTTGTCGACTCCATCCACCGCGCCAAGACCGGAGCCCTTATTCGCGTCAGCGTCGTCACCGGCGGCGTCTACGCTGGAGCCACGGCAGAAGATGTCGCTCGTCTCGACGTGTTTGGCCGCAAAGCCGGCCTGGCCTTCCAGATTGCCGACGATCTGCTGGACATGACGCAGGATTCAGCCCACCTGGGCAAGACGGCGGGCAAGGATCTGGCCACGGAGAAAGTTACCTGGCCCGCTGTGTTTGGAATCGAGCAGAGCGTGCGAGACGCCGCGCGCCTAATTGAAGAGGCCTTTGAAGCGCTGGCGCCCTATGGCGACCGCGCCGATAGCCTGAAAGCCGTAGCCCGCTACCTGGTCGAGCGCAAAAGCTAGAGATGCTGACCGAAGCCCAAATTCTCACCGCCCTGCGCGACTGCTACGACCCGGAAGTGAAGCTGAACCTCGTCGATCTGGGGTTGATTTACGCGGTTAGCACCGGCCCCGACCCCGACGCCACGCCTGCCTGGCCGCGGCAGTGGGTCAAAGTCACCATGACGCTGACTACGCCGCAGTGTCCGGCCAGCGGACTCATTTTCGAGCAAGTGAACAACAGACTGGCCGGTATTCCCGACGTGAGCAAAGTCGAAGTCGACCTTGTCTGGGAGCCCAAGTGGACGCCGCACCGCATCAGCGACGCCGGCCGAAAACAGTTGGGAATCTGAGGGCCGCCTTCGAGGCAACTCTTACCTGGTCAGTATCCGGTGCAGACGTTCCCGCTGTGCCGCAACTTCGGTTACCGTCTGCTCCACCTGACCAAGCAGTTCCTGCACCGTGTCGATGTAACCGGGCAGCGCATTCCACCACGCCTTCACGGTCTCCTGCTGGTCAAGCATGGCCAGCGCCGTGCCGGAAGCCGCCGCAACCAGCGCAGCCTTTTTGTTGCCCGTGAGCAGCAGCAGTCCGCCGGCCAGCAATCCGCCCCCGGCGGCGACCCGAGCCCAATTCGTCCCTTCCACAGCGGAACCGATCCGCTGGATCTTCGACTGCTTCTCCGGTTGAGTTAGAGGTACAACCACCATGGTCTCTCCTTTATGGTTCACGCACCGCAACGCCGGCCAAGGCAACGGTAAAACCAGTATCGCCGAACAGGCTGCCTTGGGGATGCGTTTCGCCAAAATGCGTTGCCTCGCGCAATCCGGCCCTTCCCGAAAGCGCACAGTCAAAGACGGCGGCCTTCAATCCAGGTCGAACTCCCGCAGCGGCTTGCCCTCGGGCGCGTCCTTGGCCTTACGCAGCGCCTCGGCAAACTTCTTCTCGAACAGGTCTTCCTTGTTCTTCTCCGCTTCCACGCTTTGCCTGAAGATCGACTCCTTGCGCTCATCGAGCGCCCGCATCGCCTGCGCCGCCGCCTCCAGGTCTTCGAACATCCGCTTCCGCGGCGCCGATGTGTGACTCACCAGAACTCCGGTCGCGCTGTCGATTCTCAGCATGGCCCCGCAATCGGGGCAGGCCACTTCGAATATCTGTTCCGTCTTCTTCTTCGCCATTTCAATTCGGAATTGTAAGCGCTTGAAGCCGGGCTTGCACAGGGCCCGCTGGCACGGAATTTTCCTCTGCTTCGCTGTGAGGCTGCGCATTCAATTCGAATTCGAGAACCGCGTCCTCCCATCTTTTCTTCGCAGCGGGGGCTCAAGTCGCTTCACCTGGCGCCCGACATTGGATGTTGACAAGGCCTCAGTCCAGTGGTAAGGTTCTTGCACTCTTGAAGGGCGGGCTAGGCACTTCATCCGCAAGCCGCAGGGAATAAAAGACAATTCTCCCCTTTGAAAGCGCTTGCCCGTTCCCCAAAAACACAGGCAACGAAGAACCCCCAATTCCCCAACGCACAAGGAGGACATCGTGACTCTTCGTAAGACCGCAGTTTTCGCAGTATCTGTCGCCATTATGCTGCTGACGTGCACCGCGATTGCCAGCGCCGGGTCCTTTAGCGCCGTTTTTGTCTATGGAGACAGCTTGTCGGACAACGGGAATCTCTTTGCCGCCACCGGCTATCCGCCCCCGCCGTATTACAACGGCCGTTTTTCCAACGGGCCGGTGGGCGTGGAACAACTGGCCGCCATGCTAGGCGCGCCGCTTTACGACTTTGCATGGGGCGGGGCCACCACGGGGGTGGGCAACATCGCCGACGGGGGCACGCAGACCAGCCTGGGTTCTGACGGCCTGCCCGGAATGCTGTCCGAGTTAGCCGCATACCCGGTGCCGCCGGCGATGGTGTCAAGTTCGCTGTTCGTGGTGTGGGGTGGGGCCGACGATTTTGAGTCTGCCGGCTCGCTGAGCACCGCCGTCAGCGACATCGATACCATCGTCGGCACACTCCAGAGCGAGGGCGCAACCCATATTCTGGTGCCGGGACTGCCTGACCTGGGCCTGACCCCGGAGTTTTTTGGCGATCCGGTGGCGACGCTCTACAGCGAGGAATTCGACGCGTTGCTGCAGCCCAGTCTTCCTTCCAACGTGACTTATTACAACACATTCGCCCTCCTGGACTCTATCGACGCGAATCCGGGGGCGTATGGTTTTACCAATGTGACTAACCCGTGTTTCAACGGCGCCACGGTCTGCTCCAATCCCAGCCAGTATCTTTTCTGGGACGACATCCATCCGACCACGGCCGCAGACACGATTCTGGCTAACCAGTTTTACCAGACTGTGACGCCGGAGCCATCCTCGGTCCTGCTTCTGGGGACCGGGATTGCAGGACTGGCCGGCTTACTGCGGAAACGCAAGGCGATATTGAATGCCGCGTCGCGCCGCTGATTCTCAGCATGCCCCGCAATCCGGAATTGCCACTTCGAATATCTGTTCCTTCGTCTTCGCGCTTTCAATTCCAGATTGAAAGCGCTTCCGCACGCCGTTGCAGAAGAACAGTCTGATCGATCGGGAATACAATCGAGCCGATGCTGCAAATAGCCGCATATATCGAACTCGGCCTCTCCTTCATCGTCTGGTCCCTGGCGTTTACCAAGCCCCGCAAACAAGCTGCCGAACAGAAAGAAGTGGCGAGTGCGCCCGTTTCCCGCTGGGGTATCGGCCTGGTAATGGTCGCTTTCTTTCTCGCCTGGGTCTACGTGCGCCCTGTCGGCTTTCACAAGTCCGCCGCGGCGCTGATCGGCTCAATGATTCTCTGCCCTCCTTCGGTAGCCCTCGCGTGGGCGGCCACCCGGCAACTGGGCAAGCAATGGCGATACAAAGCCGCTCTCAGCCAGGACCACGAACTGATCCAGACCGGCCCCTACCGCTGGCTGCGCCACCCCATCTATGCCTCCATGTTCGGGATGATTCTGGCGGTCCTCGCTGCATGGACCTGGTGGCCCATGGCCCTCGGGTCTGTCGTTGCGTTCATTGCGGGCACCGAGATTCGCATCCGCGCCGAAGAGCGGCTGCTTAGCGAGCACTTCGGAGACGCCTTTTCGACTTACCGCTCGCGCACGTCGGCCTATATCCCATTACTTCGCTGATGCGTATCAAGCGGATGTACATTGCGTACGCTCAAGAGCGTACATTGTGGTACACTCGACGCATGGAAGTCCCCATCACCCAATTTCGGCGTCAGATCTTCGCGCTTGTCACAAAGGCGCTTGATGGCAGCGAGGTGTGGGTGACGCACAAAGGCCGTCGCGTCAAAATCGTCCCCGAAGACCAGCCCCCAAGCAGGCTCGGCCGCATTACGCCCATGGAGGTCATGGTTGACCCGAAATTCGACATGGATGATCCAGCTTTCAAGGCTGAGTGGCTGAGCGAGATGGAAAAGGAGTGGGAGAAGGATTGGGCCGGCCTTTGATTGCCTATCTCGACACCCACATCGTCCTTTGGCTTGCGGCGGGCAAGGTGAATCGCCTGAGTTCCAAAGCCCGAGGCCTGCTAGACAGGGCAGAGCTGCTGTTATCCGGAATGGCGTACCTTGAGCTCGAATATCTACACGAACTTGGACGCACGAAGTTTCACGCCCGGGATCTCCTCAAGAAAGTCGGCCACGAAACCAACTTGCGGCTGTGCGATCTTCCCTTTGCGGAAATTGCGAGCGCTGCTCTCGAGGAGAAGTGGACGCGCGATCCGTTTGACCGCCTCATCGTCGCCCACGCCAAGGCCAATGGCTTCGCTGCGCTTGTCTCCGCCGACGATGCCATCCGCCAGCACTACCCGCGCGCCGTGTGGTAATGGGCCTTGCCTACTTTCCCGCGTCCGCCGGCCGCACGTGCAGGATCACCCGCCGGTACGAGGTCAGCGGCAGCGACCCTCTGTTTGTCACGGCAAGAACGATATGCGCCACGCCGCTTCCGCTACACGGCATCACGCCCGGCAGCCACATGGGACGGCACACTGCATCGGCGCGCACCGTCACGCGCGCCGTCTCCGCACCGGTCAACGTCACGGCAGCCAGGTTCCCATCGGCGATGCCCGCCTCTGCATAGTGAAACCAGTGAAAATCGAGGCCGCGCCCATCCGGATCAGTACTCCTGCCTGCATCGAGCGTTACCGCCTGACCCACCGTGACTTCAATCTCCACCGGCGTCGTTCCAGCTTTCCCATTTAGCACCGCCAACGGCTCGTGGCTCGCGTGGGAATAGTCCTCAAGCGTCCATGCCATCCGCGCTGCGAAGTCGTTTTGAAACGCCGTGCGCCACCGCCAGATGGTGGCCTGGTCGCTCACGTGCTCTTTGCCATCCGCGCCCACCACAGAATCCTGCGACGTCACCCGCGCAAACTCATCTCCTCCCTGGGTCCAGATGGCGTGGGTCTCCCCATAGGGCTGCCGATGGATGTAACGGCCGCCCCAACCGCCCCAGTCCGGCCTCCGGTATGCGTTCAGCCCGTTGTCAATCAAGCCCAGGTACGACGGCGTGTCCCCCTCCATGATGAACAGAAAGCGCGGATAAAGCTTGCCAAGCGGCCCTTTGCGAATGTGAGCCTCCAGCCATTCGTTAGTGACCGTTGTGAAATCCGCGCCTTCTCCGTTGCGGTAGTACGCATCGCCGCTGATGCCCGTCCAGGTTGCGGAGGCATACTCTCCGCCCGTCGGAGTGGAGGGCGTACCTACCCAGAGCAAATCTGGAAATTCCCGGCGAATCCACGGCCCCGCATCGTCCTGGTCGGATATCGCGCTCACCCGCAGCCGGCCGGCCAGCGTGGCCATCTCCGCCGCAGTGTGGCGTGTCCGCAGGTCCATCAGCGCCTGCGCCAGCGTATTCGCTCCGCCCCAGAGGCAGACCCACAGCGGCCGCGGGTCGTCCCGCTCGACTGCGCGCACAATTGCCGCCGCCCCCTCGCTCGACTTCTGCTCGCCCGTTGCGGCCATCCCATATGCCGTCTGCCCGGCATAAATCCGGCCCATCAGTTCTTGAGCCTCCGGCCAGCCCTTGGCATGCAGCAGAAGGTGCGGCCTCACTTGACCGTACGCTTCTACGAGCTTGCGCATGGTCTCCGGATGAATTGCCGTTTTCTGCCAGGTTGAAGTCGTCGCTATCAGCCCTTCAATTTCCAGTTCATTCGAATACAGCAGCAGCCGCACCAGCGACATCTGGTCGTCTGGCTCGTTGCCGATGTCGCTGATCACGATCACCCGCGGCTTGCCCCTAAAGTCGTCCACATGCGTAGCTGGCAGTCCCTGAGCAGTCACTAAACCAGCCCCCGACGCCAAACCAGCCAGCACGCCTATCAATCGCCAACTTCGCCTGTTCATCTTCATCCCGCCTCTTCGGCATATTCTTCACATCGCGCAGCATTGCCATGGAAGAATCATTCTGAACCCTTCCACCACGACTCGCCAACATACATCCATTCGCATCTAAATGCGCGGGCATTGCTACGCTCCTTGACAATCAGCTGTTGTGTATCTATATTTAGACAGTTATCTAATTAGGCGGGAGCCTAATTACCCATGAGCAGCAACGAAGCTTTCAAAGCACTCGCCGATCCCACCCGCCGCGAAATCCTCGCGCTGCTGCGCCGCGGCGAGCAGACAGCCGGCGCGCTGGCCGAGGAGTTCGACATGACCAAGCCCTCCATGTCGCACCATTTCGCCGTTCTCAAAGAGGCGGACCTCATTACCAGCCGCCGCGAAGGCCAGCAGATCTGGTATGCGCTCAACACCACCGTGGTTCAGGACCTGATGGCCTGGGCCATGGACCTGATCGGCGACGGACACAACAGCAAGGGAGCCAAGAAGAAATGACCCGCAAAATCTTCATCCTCGAAATCCTGCTCACAGCGGCGGCGCTCGCGGCCACCGTCGCAGTCTATCCCCGCCTACCGGCAAGGATCCCCGTCCATTGGAATCTCCAAGGCCATGCCGACAGTTTCGGCCCCGCATGGGAGCTGTTCCTGCTCGGCCCCGGTTGCATGGCCGCCCAAATGCTCCTCACCGTGCTGCTGCCCTGGCTCTCGCCGAAGAATTTCAAGATCGATGCCTTTCGCTCGACCTATCGCCAGGTCATGCTCATGCTCTTCGCGCTCTGCTCCTATCTCACCGCGGTCATGCTCTGGTCGGCCTTCGGGCACGCCATCGATATTGGGCGCGCCATCAGCGGCGGACTCTGCCTACTCATCGCTCTGCTCGGCAACGTGATGGGAAAAATCCGCCGCAACTTCTTCATCGGCGTGCGCACGCCGTGGACGCTATCGAGCGAGCGCGTGTGGAACGCCACGCATCGCTTCGCGGGCAAGATGTGCGTGGCCGGCGGCCTGATCGGTCTTGTCCTGGTTATCGCGGGACTCGACAGTTGGCCGCTTTACATCCTCCTCGCTGCTGCCCTGGCTTCCGTCGTTTATTCGCTTGTCTACTACAAACAACTCGAACACCGCGGCGAACTCGACGGTCACATTGCGCAGAAGCCCTGATCACACGAAACGGCGGAAACAAGTGGTACCATCACGTGCGAATCAGGATCGTCTATTCGGAGTTCGCCAATGAAGAAGCCGATGTTCGCCCCGTTCATGCAACTCTCACTTTTCGTGTTACTCGTGCTGATTCCGGCCACCGCCGGCCTGGCTCAAAACAAGAAGGACGACACACCCAAACCCGCGCAGAGCATTGCGGAGCTTCGCCAGCAAATCGAGAGAATTCTCGCGGATACGCACACCCCCGGAGTCTCCGTCGCCATTGTGCACCGCGACGGCCCGGAATGGATTGCGGGCCTGGGCAAGTCCAATGTCGCAGCCAATCAAGCGGCCGGCCCCGACACGCTATTCCGCATCGGGTCCACTTCGAAGGCTTTCGCCTCGCTTTCGATCCTCAAGCTGGCCGGCGAAGGCAAGCTATCGCTGCAGGATCCCGTGCACAAACTCGTCCCTGAAATCTGGTTTGAGAATCGCTGGGAAACCACCGATCCTGTGCGCGTTGTCGATCTGCTCGAGCACACCACCGGCTGGGACGACATGCACCTGGCCGAATATGCCAAGGACGCCAAAGGCATGACCCTGAAGCAGGGGCTCGACTTCTACCAGCACTCCCGCGTCTCCCGCTGGCGCCCCGGAACGCGCATGTCCTACTGCAATTCAGGGCCGCCGGTGGCCGCCTACATTGTTGAGAAAATATCCGGCCAGCGCTTTGAAGATTATGTGACCCAGAATTTCTTCCTGCCCATCGGCATGAAGACCGCCACTTACTTCGAGCAGCCCTCGCCTCAACTCACCACGCTTTATCAAAACGACGGCAAAACGCCTTACCCCTATTGGAATATTCTGGTGCGCCCCGCCGGCGCCATCAACGCATCCGCCAACGACATGGCCGCATACGTCGAGTTCTATCTCAATCGCGGCGCAGTGGGCGCCGTGCAAGTGGTGCCCGCGGCATTCATCGATCGCATGGAGACGCCCACTCGCACCTGGGAAGCTCAGCAGGGACTGAAAGCGGGTTATGGCCTGAGTAATTACACATCCATCCACGACGGTTTTGTTTATCACGGTCACGATGGCGGCGTGAACGGCGGATTGACGGACATGTCCTATCTGCCCGAATACGGCGTGGGGTACTTCTACAGCATCAACTCCGGCAATGGCGATGCGTTCAGCAAAATCGGCGACGCCATCCGCGCTTACGTCACACGCTCCTTGCAAAGACAGCCCGTCCCCGCCGCCGCTCCGCTGCCCGCCGACGCACAGCAATACGCCGGCTGGTACGAGCCCGCATCGCCGCGCAATCAATTCACTTACTTCATCGAGCGCCTGACAGGGCTGCAGCGAATCGGCTTTGGTGGCGGCAACCTGCTGATCTCCTCTCTGAGTGAAAGAGGCCAACCCTTTGTACCGGTCAGCGGAGAACAGTTCCGCTACCTGCCCAAAAAGGACCATGCCGAGCCCATCGCGACCGCCGCCTTGATCACGCCCAATGCCGAGGGCCGGTTCGTCTACCTCGGTGGAACCCTGCGGCGCATTCCCACCTGGCTTGCTATCGGCGAGATCGCCCTGGTCGCCTGGTTCCTTCTTGCGCTCATCGCCGTTCTTCTCTACGCGCCCTTCTGGATCATCGGCGGATTTTTCAGAAAGCGCCGCCGCCCCGTGGAGCGTTGCATGCGCCTGAGGCCTCTGCTTGCCGCGCTCAGCCTGCTCGCCTTCGTTGCAATCTTCATCGCGTCTTCGAGCGATATCATCACCCGGCTGGGCAGCGTATCCGTCTACTCGGTTGGCCTCTTTCTAACCTCGTTGATCTTCGCGCTCTTCTCTCTCTTAAGCCTTCTCGCACTTTGGAAGGCACGCAAACAACCCATCCGCGGCTTCGTTCGCTGGTTTTCCATCGCCGTTACCTCAGCCCTGCTCCTTGCCACAGCGTACCTTGCGTGGTGGGGAGTGATCGGAATCCGCACCTGGAGCTGACACAGCCTGGCTGCGGCTACACGTTAAACCGGAGTAGGGATGAATTGCTCTCCCCAAAAAGGAAGTGAAGCATGAAAAGTAATGTTCTTTTCAAACTCGCACTGACGGGCGTGATCGCGGCAACCATGGCTCCGCTCGCCTGCGCGCAGGCATCTGTCGCCGGCGACTGGCAAGGCACGCTCAGCGTTTCCGGCACGCAACTCCGCCTCGGACTCCACATCGCAGCAGCCAAAGACGGGTCCCTCACTGCAACCTTCGACAGCATCGATCAGGGCGCCATGGGCATTCCGGTCACGGCCATCACGCTCAAGGATTCCAAACTCACCTTCACCGTCGATGCGGCACACATCGCCTATGAAGGCGCAGTCAACAAAGACGCCACGGAAATCGACGGCACCTTCACCCAAGGGCAGGACATTCCGCTCAACTTCAAGCGAGCCGCGGCGGTTGCTGCACCCAAGCCTGCCGCACCCAGTCAGATCGACGGCACATGGCTCGGCACTCTTGATACCGGCGCCATCAAACTGCGTATTGTCCTCAAAATTGTCAACACCACCGACGGCCTGACTGTACAGTTGCAAAGCCCGGACCAGAGCCCGAACTGGATGCCTGCGACCTCCGCCACGCGCAACGAAAACACGCTGACCGTCACGTTCAAGGGAATCGGCGTCGTCTACGAAGGCAAGATCGGCGCCGACTTCAACTCCATCGACGGCACCTTCACGCAGATGGGCAACCCGTTGCCGTTGAACCTGAAACGCGCTGCAACTCAGGATGCGCCCCAGGTAACCGAGCGATCTGACATTGACGGCACATGGCTCGGCAATCTTGATACAGGCGCGATCAAGCTGCGCATTGTCTTGAAGGTCCTCAATACAGCCGAAAGCCTGAATATACAGATTCAAAGCCCGGACCAGAGCAGCACCTGGATGCCCGCATCCTCCGTTACCCGCAAGGAAAATACCCTGACCGTTTCGCTCTCGAAACTTGGAGCAGTTTATGAGGCCAAGATTGCCGCTGACGGGAGTTCCATCGACGGCACCTTCACCCAGATGGGCAACCCCTTACCATTGAACTTCAAGCGCATCAAGAATCAGGCAGAACTGGAGCCCCCACGGCCGCAGACTCCGGTCAAACCTTACCCGTATCGCGAGGAGGAAGTCGCCTATCCGAACAAGGCTGGTGGCAATACGCTCGCCGGCAGCATCACCATTCCTTCCGGGAAGGGCCCGTTTCCAGCGGTCCTGCTTATTACCGGTTCGGGACCGAACGATCGGGACGAGAGCCATCTGGGGCACAAGCCATTTCTGGTGCTGTCGGACTACCTCACCCGCAAGGGCATCGTCGTATTGCGCGCAGACAAGCGCGGCATCGGCGGATCCACCGGCGACTTAATTGCAGCTACTACGGCCGACTTCGCCACCGACGCCGAGGCCGGGGTTGCCAATCTCAAGACGCACCCTGAAGTCGACTCGCGCAAGATAGGTCTCATCGGACACAGCGAGGGCGGAATCGTAGCGCCCATGGTCGCTGCCGCCGACCACGATGTCGCCTTTGTGGTCATGTTGGCCGGCTCCGGCGTGCCCGGAGACCAGGTCGTTGTCGAGCAGACCCGCCTCATTTCAGAGGCTGCCGGGGAAAGCAAAGAGAAGGCAGACGCCGATGCCCAGAAAGAGGCCGAGACCCTCGCTGTCGTCAAGGACGAAAAGGACCCGGCCACGCGGGAACGGCTTTTGAGCGTGAAACTGGCTGCCGAGGGGGTGCCCGAAGCCCAACTTGGAGCGGAGATCAAGCAGCTCAACTCGCCGTGGTTCCGCTTCTTCATCAACTACGACCCCGCCACCGCGCTGCGCAAGCTCACCATCCCTGTGCTTGTGCTCAGCGGCTCACTCGATCTGCAGGTGCCGCCCGCGCAGAACCTGCCCCCTATCCGCAAAGCCCTCGCCGAAGCCGGCAACCAGCACGCCGAAGTGGACGAACTCCCCGGCCTCAACCATCTGTTTCAAGACGCCAAAACCGGCTCACCAGCCGAGTACGGCCAGATCGAAGAGACCATCTCGCCGGTCGCTTTGGACAAGATCG
>JBEKFD010000039.1:0-26555 GCA_050013495.1 Occallatibacter sp.
CCAGGTCGTCAAGCTCCTGGGGATTATTGGCGATCCACGGGAACGGCGGCATGATGGAGCCTGGAACCAGGTCGCGCGGATTACGGAAGTGCGCGCGATGCCACTCCTTGTTGTACTTGCCGCCCACGCGCGAGAGATCCGGCCCGGTGCGCTTGGTGCCGAAGGTCTGGCGATAGTCGTAAACAAATTCGTCCGGCGTTGAAACCGGCGAGTCCACGCCCTTCCAGCCGGAGCGCTTCACGTCTTCAAGCAGGGTGCGCGTCTGTTGCGTGTGGCAGTACTTGCAGCCTTCGCGGATATAGATGGCGTAGCCGCGCTTTTGCTGGTCGGTGTAATCCACCAGCTTGCCGGTGGGGCCCTTGGTTGCGTCGTGATTCTCGAAGGGCTTGTTCCAGCTCTTGTCGATCAGAGGCGGAGCCACGGTGGTGAGCAGGCCGCCGATGAAAAACAGTCCCAGAGCGGCGCCTACAAACAAAAATGCGTTGGAATCGGTTTTATGCAGCATGAAATCTCCCTTCCCTTACGAGTGCGCCAGCTCGGTTCTAGCCTGCCCGCTTCCCAGTGCGGTGGACAGGATGTTGTAGAGGAACAGCACGATTCCCGAGAAGATCAGAATCCCGGAGAAGAAGCGCACGATCCACACCGGCTTCAGCGCAACCACCGTGTCGATGAACGGAATCGACGGGTTGTTCCACTGCAAGCCCTGCCAGAAACCGCCCAGCCAAAGCGCAGTGAACATGCCCAGGCCGCCGATGAGGAACAGCCAGAAGCTCCAGTTGGCCGCCGATTCCGAGTGCAGCTTGGTGCCGAACACGCGCGGAATCACGTAGTAGACGCCGGCCATGGTGAAGAACGAGAAAGTGCCCAGCACCGCCATGTGCGCGTGGCCAGGAATCCAGTCGGTCTTGGAGACGATGGCGTTGACTGAGCGCAGGCTGTGCATCGGGCCCTGGAAGCAGGTGAGCAGATAGAAGATGGTGCCCGACATGAGGAACTTGAGCGAGACATTATCGTTCAACTGGTGCCACTGCCCCTTCATCGTTGCGATGAAGTTGTAGACCACCGCCCAAACCGGAATCAGCAGCATGACCGAGAAGACAATGGAGATGGTCTGCAGCCATTGCGAAATGGGCCCATGAAGCATGTGGTGGGCGCCGGTCCACACGTAGACGAACGCCAGCGACCAGAAGCCGATCATGGAGAGCTTGTGGCTGTAGAGCGGCGTATTCGAAGCGCGCGGAATGAAGTAGTAGGCGATGGCCAGCCCTGCCGGAGTGAAGATCAGGCCCACCGCATTGTGTGTGTACATCCAGTTCAGGTTGGCCTGGTTGACGCCGGTGACGCCGGGCAGAAGCGTGGCGAAGTTGCCGGTAAGATAAACGAAGGCCGTCCACAGGATGGTGCCCATCAGGTACCAGGTGGACACATACATCTGGTTGTATTTACGCGTAGCGATGGTAGCAAAAATGTTGATGCCGAACATGACCCAGGCAATCACCACCAGCACGGCAACCGGCGTGGGAAGATCGGCGTACTCAAGGCCCTTCTGGTAGCCCCCAAGCAGGCTGAAGATGGCGCTGACGATAATGATGTTCCACAGGATCGCGGTGGCCACGCCCAGCTTCTCGCTCCATAGCTTGACCCCGCAGAGGCGGGGAACAATGAAGAACGCGAGGCCGATGTCGGCGGCCAGCAGCCAGCCGAATAGCATTCCGTTCACGTGCAGGGGCCGCATGCGTCCGTAGGTGAAATAGGGAATCGTCCCCAGAAAATCCGGCCACACGAACTTGGCCGCGATGATCAGCGCAATGATGCCGACCACCGCGAAGTATCCCACCGCGCCGAGGACAAACCATTTCACCGTGGTGTCGGTATGAATCTCCCCCGTGGCCGCCACCGCCGGAACTGCCGCGGATCCACTGGTTGCGTGTGTTGCCATTACAGCCTCCCGAGAGCTCTTCAGGCTCTCACTTTCCTGTTTCGTTCAGACTGCGAATGTAGTTGACGATGTCGCCGACCTCGTTTTGCGAGAGGCCGTAGTCCATCCAGGAGGGCATCGCCGTGCCCTCGACGCCGTACATCACTGACTCAAACAGGCGCCGGTCTGGAGTGTTCTGGATAAATGCGGAGTTTCTCAGGTTGCGCGGCCGCGGCGAAATGTCCAGGGAGTTCGGTCCCCGGCCATCCGCTTTGCGCCCATGGCAACCCGTGCAGCGTTGTAGAAAGATTGCTTCGCCACGCGCAGCCGATGCGGCCGACATGGATACAGGATTCGTCTCGGGCACCTTGCGCGCTTTCATCTGCCGGCTCGGCTCCTTCACGTAGGACTGAAAAACGTAGTCGAGCAAGCCCTTCGCCTGGTCGCCGCTCAACGTCTTGTCCCACGCCGGCATCGAGGTTCCCGGTACTCCCAGCGTGATCGAAGCGAGGAAACGCGCCTGCGGCTTGCTAGTCATGAACTCGGCCTTGGTCAGGTCGCGCGGCGCCGGATCGAGATAGATGGCGTTGATGCCCTGGCCGTCGCCTTTGTCGCCGTGGCAGCGGGCACACAGAGTCTTGAAGCTCTCGGCCGGCGTCATGGCGGGGGGCGGCGTGGCGCGTGTAAGCAGGTAAGCAGCCATCGCCTGGAAATCGTTCTCGGGCAATCCAAAGGCCGGCATATTTGAGTCGGGCACCCGCGAGCGCGGATTGTGGAAGTGGTCCATGAGCCATGGCTGGTCGCGCAACAGGCCTTCATAGGAGAGATCGGGCGAGATGCCGCCGTCCTTGCCGTCGAGCTTATGGCAGGAAAGGCACGCGTACTGCTGGATGAGTGTTTCGCCGCGCGCCGCCGAGGTGAGCGCCGCCGCCGCCGTTCCTTCCGCAGGAAGCACGCTCTCCGGCACGGACGATGTCACAGCTGCATTGAGCCTGAAGGCCTCAACCGGCGACTCAGCCATGTTGCTGCCGCGGCGACTCTTGAGAAAGATGACCAGCGCCTTCTTGTCGTCGTCGCTGAGCTTGAATTGCGGCATGATGGAAGTTGGTGTGTAGGCGCGTGGATCCACCAGGTGGCCCCACAGGTAGTCGAGCTTGCGCTCCTTGCCCACTTCGGTCAGCTCGGGTCCCAGCGTACCGGTCGACAGCCCCTCAATCCGATGGCAACCGAAGCAGCCCGTCTTGAAGAACAGCGCGCGGCCGCGGGCAATTTGCGGCGTTCCGGCAAAGTCTTTTCCGGTGTGGCACTGCGCGCAGTTGGCTTGCATGAATTCTTTGCCATGCAGATGAGAGGCCGTGTTCTTGCTCCAGTTGGCCTGCATGGTGTAGCCCAGCATGGGGTCGGGCCAGAACTCGTCTTCGCCGTGCGCATCCGCAACTTCAAGGCCGCGTCCCTGTCCATCGTGGCACCCTGTGCAGCCAAAGTCAGAGAACTTGTGCCGCCGCTCCCAATGGCCATTCTTGAACACGTCGCCCATCTCCGTAGAGTAGGGATGCGTGGTGAGCGGCTGCCTGGCGGAACTGAATCGCGGATCGTCGACGGCGATGTGGCAGCTCTCGCAGCGGTCGATGCGCTGGCCCGCGAATTGAGTCACGATGGTCTGCTCGATCTTCGGCTGGCGGCCTTCGAGCGAGGCGCGCTCGGCATCCGTCTTTGCCTGCTCAAGCGCCTCATGAAAGTAGGCCGTCTGGTCGTCTTCCCAGCGGTTGTGGAACTGGTCATAGACCACCACGCCGCACCCGACTAATACCACCAGGCTTACAACGGCCAAGGCCACGCGCATAACAGGAGACTCCTCAGAATGGCGACACGAACTGCCAATTCGCGCCGCGGAAGAATGTGCCGATGACGATGAGAACCACGTTGACAATCACAAATGTCAGGAAGATGGAATTAGCCAGGATCCGCTGCCGCGCAAACCACCGCCCAACGCCTGCCTTGCCGCGATCGAAATAGGGAACGAGTAAAAGCAGCAACAGCTCGATGCCGGGCACGCCGATACCGCCCCAGAATGCCGAATAACTCACCTGCTCCTGCAAGCCCAGGAAGTACCAGGGCGCCTTGGCCGGGTTGGGCGGATGCATCACGTTCACTGGCTGCTCGAGCGGCGCGTTGAAGAACCACGAGACCGCCAGCACTCCGGCAATCGTCAGCAGCAGAACGAACAGCTCCGCGATCAGCAGATTGGGCCAGCTGAAGAAAGTGTCTTCCTCCAGCTTGCCCACCTTGACAAACGGCCCGCGTACCAGGCCCTGGATACTGAACCGTCGCCCCGGCTCAGCGGCCGCCGGGCCGGATCCCGCCGCGGCCAGCACCGGCGCCGGCTCCAGCACTTCCACCCGCACGGCTGGTTGGGGCGCGGCTCCTGCTTCCTCCGGCTTGGCCAGCCCGCCATCCTTGCGAATTCGCCAGAAGTGCACCGCAACCAAGATGGTCAGCACCAGCGGCAGAACCACAACGTGCAGCACATAGAAGCGCAGTAAAGCCTCCTGGCCCACCGTCGAGTCGCCCAGCAGCATGAACTTGACGGTCTTGCCCACAAAAGGCGCGTAGCCGGCAATCGATGTGCCCACGGTGATGGCCCAGAACGCCAGTTGATCCCAGGGCAGCAGGTAACCGGTGAAGCTCGACAGCAGCGTAAGCAGGAACAGCGATACGCCGATCACCCAGTTGAATTCGCGCGGCGCCTTGTAAGAGCCGGTAAAGAACACCCGGCACATGTGCAGGAAAACCACGGCCACCATGGCGTGCGCCGCCCAGCGGTGCATATTCCGCAGGATGGTCCCGAAGGCCACGGAGCTGCGCAGATCGAGCATGCGGTCGTAGGCTTGCGTGGTCGACGGCACGTAGTAAAACATCAGCAAAACGCCGGTCGCCGTGAGGATCAGGAAGAGGAAGAAGCTGATCAGGCCCAGTCCCATGGTGTAGGTGGGCCTGAGCGCCTGGCGGCTTACGCGCACCGGCTGAATATGCAGGAAGAAGTTGCTGAAGCTGGTGGCAGCCCGCCCGCGGTCGCTGGACGGCAGGGGGTTGCGGAAGATGGACTTCCACACGTTGCGGGGAAAGTCCATCACGCCCTGACCCTTGGATTTCGCTTCGTTGCTCATACGCTCAGGTAGGTTCCCGTCTGGATTTCGTTGTCCTTGTCCACTTCGAGTTCGCCGCTGGGAGTAAGCGACACCTGGAACCACGAGAGCGCCTTGGGCGCCGGACCACCCGTCACGTTGCCGTCCACATCGAACTGCGAGCCGTGGCAGGGGCACTGGAAGCCGGTGGCCGAAGGCGCTACGATGCAGCCCAGGTGTGTGCAGGTTGTGGAGATGGCCGCGACCTTGTTGCCCTCGCGCACAATGCACACGCGCTTGGTGTCAATCGCCACCCGCGCGCCCGATGGAAACTCCTCCGGCCGTCCAATCAGGAACCGGTTCGGCTGCCCATATGTGGCGCGTGGCTTGAGAAACACGAAGGTGGAATAGACGCCCGCCATCAGCGACCCCACGACACCCGCGCCGCTCAACCAGGCGAGAAATTTCCGCCGGGGAATTTGCGCGTCGTCGTGTTCGCCGTGGGCCTTTCCGGGCTCAATCGTCTTGGGTGCTGCTCCCATGCTGCTGCTCCTTTTCGGGATTTCTTCGGGCATCCTGAGCATCCGACCAGAACACCTGGTACTTCACGTCTTCAAAACTCTTGAACTGATGGCTGCGCACCGACCAGATAAAAATCAGCAGAGCGCCGCCGCCCATCAGCAAACTCGCCGCGATTGCAATCCAAGTCAGCTCCATATCCCCTGCCTCGCGTTGCCGCCGGCTGCGCCTGATTTACCCAACTTCCCAAGCCTCTCCGCAGCTCCAGCCCACGTACCCGCGCACACACCTTCGGGCTCAACGCGGCATCGGCATCGCGCCGCAAAGACCCTTCGGTTGATTTTTGGAGAGGTTCTATCCAATTTCATTCGAATGCGGCCAAGTTAGAAGGCCACACGAATCAGGGTCTGTGACGGGTATTACAACGCCATGTGACGGCCTTCCACCCCTGAAATCGCAATCAGTCCTGCGATCGCAACCTTTTGATTCTGTAATTCCGTTTCTAAATTTGGCGCCATGTCTCCTCCGCCGCGGCGGAAGACCTGGGAGACTACCAATCCACTCGCTCAAGGTGCTCCTGGAACCCTCAATCGGCTCGGTTCCGCATTGCGAGTTGACTTGACCACGTTGTTCAGGGACAATGCTTGAATTCCGCTTGAGCCATCCTTCCTAATCCCCTCCATCGCGAATCAAACGAAAGGAAAACAGGCATGACAGGCAATCGAGTTCTCTTAGTCGCGGCGCTTGCCGCGCTCCTGGTCACATCCGCAGTTGCCCAGAAGAACGAGGTCACCCCCACGGCCGCCGATCGCCTGGCGGTCAAGTCCGCACAGGGAGGCGTCATTCACCCTCTCCTCGCAAACACCAAAGCTGCCGGGACCTATGGAAAGGAAGCCACTGCCGGTCCGGCGGTTACCGGCCCCGCCATCACCCCATTCCCCAAAGGCCGGCGCTACCC
Source organism: Occallatibacter sp. (assembly GCA_050013495.1). Lineage (GTDB taxonomy): Bacteria > Acidobacteriota > Terriglobia > Terriglobales > Acidobacteriaceae > Telmatobacter. The sequence continues at coordinate 6,521 of JBEKFD010000039.1, forward strand.
CGGCGATCTCACCTATCAGGGTGGCGAGACCGTGGATCGCGCTCGTTACCACGCCATCTACGTGCTGAACAGCTTCACCGGCACAACAGGCTGCACTCAGGCCACCATCCCCACTTGCTGGGGAAGTCCGGAAGACTTCCTCAAAAACCTCGGCAAGAGCGACTTCATCCACGTGGTCGATCAATATGTCGGCCGTTACGACCGTGACCGTTATACGAATGGCGCGGATGCTTTTGCCACTTTCACGCCGCTCCCCCCTGCACTGACAGATGCCGACATGCAAGCGCTGGTGCACGCCGTGGCCGCCTCGCTGGGCTTCCCCACCGGATACGGGAACATTTACCACATCTTCCTTCCGCCCGGAACCGACGAGTGTTTCGACGCCACCTACGCAACCTGCTACTCACCCGACAACCCGGCCACATTTTTCTTCTGCGCCTATCACGGCAGCGTCACGTTCACTGACGTGGGTCATGTGCTGTATACGGTCGAGCCGTATCAGAACGTCTCCGGATGCAATGTGCCGCCGGGTTCACCCAACGGCCCGCTGGTCGACGCCACCAACAGCGTTCTCTCTCACGAGACGTTTGAAACCATCACCGATCCGGATGGAACAGCGTGGTGGAACGGTGCCTCCAATGCCCTCTATGGCAGTGAGATCGCCGATGAGTGCGAGTTCATCATCTTTTACCCCACGGCGGTGTATTTCAACCCGTCCATTTGGCATGTTGACGGGCACGTATACGCCACGCAGCCCGAGTACAACAACGACGGCCACACCTGTTCAACTTCACCGGATTGGGACGACTGGCTGTGACAATCCAGGGAAGACGGCTGGGCAGGCCGGATTCGGGGAAAACCGCAAGGTTTTCCCCGGCCCGGTTCGGAGCGGGCTTGTGCGAGCGCGCCATGCTGCTCAAGCTTTGTCGAATCGCTTCCTGATCACCCAGGTCGTCATGCAGCGATAGTCCTGCACAATCGTCGTCTTCAGCGGATCAACCAACACCGCGTTCAGTTCAGCGGTCAGCTCCAGCAGCATCGCCTCATCCACCAGGAACCACTCCGAGCCGTCTCCGACCACGAAAATATTGGGCCCCACCTGCTCGAATTCCATTCCAATGCGCGAGCCCAATCGGCAAAACAGCATCCCCCCCGGCCGCAACACGCGCCAAAGCTCCGCCAGCATGGCCCGAAAATGCCCCTCATCCCGCGCAAAGTGCAGCACCGAATTGCAGATCGCCACGTCCGCAAATCCGCCCGGAAACGGCATCTGCTCGATCGATCCCACCTGAAAGTTCTCTTCCGGCAAGCCTGTCGTCAGCGAAGCCGAAAGCTGCCGCACATGCTCAACGGCGGCCGGGTCCGCGTCCAGCGCGAACACCTCGCACCCCTCGCGCAGCAGATGAACCAGGTTTCGTCCATACCCGCATCCGGCGTCGAGCACCCGCATTCCCGCCGCGATGTTCCCACGCAGAATTTGATCGAATACATAGATATCGATCTGCCCGAATTGTTCCTGAACCGTCAGCGCCACCGGTCTACCCTCGTTAGGCACATCTGAAAGTACCATTTCTGTTCGTTGGATAGCAGGGGCAATTCGCGGAAGGACCGGCTCCTATTCGCGCAAGGAGCAGCGGCTATTCGCGGAAGGACCGGCGGCTATTCGCGCAAGGAGCCGGGGCTATTCGTGGAGGGAGCAGGGGCATTCATGCCCCTGAAACCAATGCCCGAGATGGAACGGGCTTCAGCCCCGGGCCTGAAGGCCCCACTGATAAGCCGCTCTGTTTAGAGGCATGAATGCCCCTGCTCTCTCCGAAAAGAACCGCAACATTGACCTCCAGTGCCTTGGCGGCCAACCCGACTTCGGGTATACTGAAGATTCGGCAAGCTGCCGGTGCGGTGTAGTACCACGCGCCCCGATAGCCCTCCCGGCGAAGACGCCTCGGTTTGAGTTGTTTCTGGACAGGTTGAGTGGTTTTCTTCAACCACCCCAAAGGCGCTGAACCCGGCAGCACGAAACAACACAGTTTGGAGCGAAGTCATGGCACAGGTATGCGACATTTGCGGGAAAGGCCCGCAGTTCGGTAACAACATCTCTCACGCGCACAACGTTACGCGCCGCCGCTGGAACGTCAACCTGCAGGCCGTCAAGGCCCTGGTCAACGGCGCTGCCAAGCGCATCCGCGTCTGCACCAGTTGCATCAAGGCCGGCAAAATCGCCAAGGCGTAACAGCAGCAGCATCTGCAGTTCCGCCTCATTTCAGCCTATGCACCACACGAACCCCGTTCCTCTCCGGACGGGGTTTGTTGTGCGCGCAATTCGTTGTTGAAGATGCAGGAACCAGGGACCTGGCGCGGAACCTGGAGAGCGCCTTTATTCCGCGTGTTCAAACGTCAGCGAAGCCGAGTTGATGCAGTAGCGCAGTCCCGTCGGCCGCGGCCCGTCGGGAAACACGTGCCCCAGATGCCCGCCGCAACGCGCGCACGTCACCTCAACGCGCCTCATGCCAAAAGTGCGATCTTCATGCTCCGTCACAACCTTGGAATCCGCCGGAATCGTAAAGCTCGGCCATCCGCAGCCCGAGTCGAACTTGGCATCGCTCTTGAAAAGCATGGCCCCGCAGCCGGCGCAGTGATAGTCCCCTGTCTCGTGGTTTTGCGTAAGCGCGCCGGTAAACGGCCGCTCCGTGCCCTTCTCGCGCAGCACCCGATACTGTTCCGGCGTCAGCGCCGCGCGCCACTCCGCCTCGGTGCGCACAACCTTGTCCGCAACTTCGCTCATCGTGTCCTCCTGCTTGCCTTCCTTGGATGCACGCCGCCATCGCAAAGTGGCAGCGGCAGGCCGTCAGACCTCCGCAATCAGCTCGATCTCCACCAGCACATCCTTGGGCAGGCGCGAAACCTCCACCGTGGACCGCGCCGGCGCTGCCACGCCCTCAGGAGCCAGATAGGCCCCGTACACCGCATTCATGGCCGCAAAATCGTTGAAGTCTTTCAAGAACACGGTCGCCTTGACCACCTGCGCCAGGCTCGACCCAGCCGCTTCCAGAATCGCTTTCAGGTTCTCCATCACCCGCGTCGTCTGCTCCGTAATACCCGGCGCCACCACCTGCTGCGTCGCAGGGTCAAGCGCAATTTGCCCCGCCGTGAACACCAGGCTCCCCACGCGAATGCCCTGCGAATAAGGTCCGATGGCCGCCGGCGCCTGATTGGTTTGAATGGCCGTTTTGCTCATGCAGTCATTGTAAAGGCCGTCCGCGTGTCAGAAGTCCACCAGCCTTGCCGACCCGCAGGGAACGAAACTGTGCCCCATCCATCGGACGTCTTTGTTTTTGTCCGATGGGTGGGCCGGCATGAACCTGGAAGCCCGTCTTGATTTCTCCGCAACTTACGAGCGAGTTCCCTTTAGTTCCCCACTGTCCTCGCCGACCCGCAGGGAATGAAACTGTGCCCCATCCATCGGACGTCTTTGTTTTTGTCCGATGGGTGGGCCGGCATGAACCTGGAAGCCCGTCCTGATTTCTCCGCAACTTACGAGCGAGTTCCCTTTAGTTCCCCACTGTCCTCGCCGACCCGCAGGGAACGAAACTGTGCCCCATCCATCGGACGTCTTTGTTTTTTGTCCGATGGGTGGGCCGGCATGAACCTCGGAGCCCGTCCTTATTTCTCACCAACTTACGAACCTGTTTCTTTAAGACCCATCGATTCAGCCCTCAGCGCCAAACCGCCAGTAGCCCACCGGAGATCACCAGCGCCACCAGCCAGTACCCGGTGTTGATGGCGAAGAGCATCGCAGCCCGCCCTTCGTAGATGTAGCTGGCCCATAGAGGCGCCGCAATAAAACCCATCCACATGATGAGCCCGATGAGCGCTCCGATGGCGAACGTCTGCCCGCCGGACCAGAGCACCACGTGCGCCAGGACGAACGACGTCACCACGCTGCCGATGAACGAGGAGATCATGCCCATGACCATGCTGCTGGTTTTCGACGAGTCTTTGGAAATGCCCACCATCGCCGCCCACGGCTTGGCAAACAGCGCCGGAGAATACCACACCGCGCCCAGAAGCCACTGGATCACGGCTGAAACCAGAATGGCCCAGTGGTTGAAGTGAAGTTCATGCATCGCAACCTCCATCACAGACAGAATTTAGCTCCGCCCAACCCAGGATTCGAGAAATCCGGGCGGGATTCGCACAACAACCGGCTAGGAGTCGTGCAGTTGACTCTGCGGCAGTAAAGCGCGCCGTGTCAAGAAAAAATCCCAGGGCCCTGTTCTCAGAACCTGTCAAAAAACTTGATTTGACCACTCTCAACGCTTCGCAAACCCTCCGTGCCCCATCCATTCGCGTTTTTTTGCGAATGGGTGGGAGACCACAAACCTCAACCGGCCATCCATGAACTCGGTTCTCGGATAGGTTCTGAGAGGCTCACTTTCGCTTCAACGCCTCCAGCTCATCCAGCGTCCGCGGCCAATCCGTCCCCAGCAGCCGCGACAGGCTGCGATCCGCCAGCACCTTGCCGCCCGTCTGGCAGCGCGCGCAATAATTGGTCTCGTTGTCCGCATAGCGAATCCGCTGCACCTTTTCGCCGCATCGCGGGCACGGCTGGTCGAACTTTCCGTGCACGGCAAACTCAGGCCGAAATGCCGTCACGCCCTCGGGAAAAGACTTCTCCGCCTCCTTGCGCAACCGCTCCGTCCACAGGCTCAGCGTGGACCGCGTGGCCGCAAACAACCGCTCCCACTCTTCCGGCTTGAGCTTGTGCGTCAGCGTCACCGGAGACATATGCGCTGCGTGGAGAATCTCGTCGGAATAAGCATTCCCAATCCCGCTCACCAGCCGCGGATCAGTCAATGCCCGCTTGAGCGTGCGATTTTCAACTATCAACGCCGCGCGAAAACCATCCAAGTCCGTCTCGAATACCTCAACCCCGCCCGGATCGATGGAGTAGAGCCCCTCCTCGCCGCGCACCACGTGCAGAGAAGCGCGCCGCTTGCTGCCTGCCTCCGTAAGCGTCAGCGAGCCGGCAGGAAAATCGAACGCCGCCAGCGCATTTCGCCCCGCCAGCTTGGCCTGCGGCGACTTCCAATGGAGCCTCCCCGCAATCATCAGGTGCAGCACCAGCCATACTCGCCCGGGGCCCCCAAGGACGGGTCCTTGTCGTTGGGGTGGAGGATCGCCGTCAACGCCGATGGCGATCCGCTTGCCGATGCGACGCAAAGCGACGACGGTGCGGCCTTCGACGCTTGAGGGCGGAGGATCAACCGTTCTCAGCAGAAACACGCTCGCCAGCCGCACCCGCTCCAGAGGCTGGCCCAGGATGCGCGCCTCGATCGCAGAAATGTAGGCGGCAATGTCAGGCAGTTCCGGCATTGTCTACCAGAGTGCATCCTGCCGTCCTGCGGTGGCAATCGATTTCTAGCCGCCGGGAAGCCGGTTGAATTCCTCCCGGCAGCGAGATTTCCCGCAACGGCTCGGATATAGCCCTGTTCTTCCCGGCCGCACGATCTCACGCAGCGGCTCGGATGCAGGCTTGTTCTTCCCGGCCGCACGATCTCCCGCAGCGGCTCGGATACAGCCCTGTTCCTCCCGGCAGGGAGGAAACGAAGATAGCCCAGGATGAAATCCTGGGAAATGGTGCCCAGCCCGGCCCGCGCCCCGTAGCGTCGCGGCGAAGTCCACTCGGATCCGCGGCAAACATCGCCCCGCGACTGGCGGATGTGCGTTATTTCGCCGCTCTTGACGCCATCAACAAAGCGGCTCCCTTGAGAATGCCAAACAGCACAAGGGTGTTCACCGCTCCGCCCACGAGGATCGGAACAGAATTGCCTGAGTTTTGGAAAACAACGTGGCTGAGCGGCGAGGTTGCCACCATGACCGGAATAAACCGGTAGCCAAATTCATCCGTCGAGAAGGTTGCCCGCAGCAACATACAGAGAATGATCGAAGCATAAACAACTGCCAAAATCAGCGGTATGCTGTTACGGGTTAATATCGACACATAGGATATCCATAATTTTTTCAGTGTTTACGGAGTCTTACACCGTCTATTATGGCTCCATGTTCAGCTCACCTTCGCCTTGGCTTGCGCTGGCTGTACCTGTTGTCGTGGCCATCGGGATAGCCGTGTATCAGCGATTCTCGTCGAAGCCGGATCGTGGGAGCAAAGGCCATAAAGTGACCGCCGGAAAGAGCTCTCCCTTGTCTATTGATTCTCCAGTGAGCGCAGATTTGTCTGGCTCGATCAAAGATTCTCAGGTGGCCGTTGGCGCAAACATTAACCAGACCAGGGAGGTACACCATCACTACGAACAAGGTGAAAAAACTGATATGTGGGCTCAGACTGAGATAACGCCACAGCATATCTGGCAGGAAATAGGCGCTGCGTTGCCATTCGACAAGGCTCACGCGCGTGAGAAGTACATTGGACTAAGAGTCGTATGGGGAACGACCTTTTCGTCCGTATATAGATACGAGAAGTTTTCGCGAATTATCACCGTCTGGCCTCATTCCGGAGGATTTTTCCCTCAGGTATCTTTCGAACTCACGGAAATAACGCCCGAGGTCAGATCTGTCACAGACGGAAGTCTTCTCTTAATTAACGGGACAATACGGTCGGTCGGGGACTTAGGAATTGAACTGATGCCTGACCCCCTAGTCCGGGTGATGAGGCGATCTTGAGCTTGCTCTGATTCATATGCTGAACCATCATAGACCTCTCATCGAACCCGACGATATGTCTGTAAGACGGCCCATCGTCGCCGCCTCGCATGCTTTTATTTGAGGATTGCATTATCGATTAACCGCGTGCTTCCCACCCAGGCAGCCACGGCAAACAGCGAACTCGGCGCCGCCATCTCTACCGGCTCCAACGTGGCCCAATCTACCAGCGCAATATAGTCCACGCGAATCTGCGGCATCTCCGCAAAGGTCATCCGTGCGGTCTGGGTAAACCTCGCGGCGCGTCGCTCGCCCGCTGCAAATAACGCCTCCGTCTGGCGAACCGCGCGGCTCAAGGTGAGCGCCCACGTGCGCTCCTCGACGCTCAGATACACATTGCGCGAACTCAGCGCCAGCCCGTCCGCCTCGCGCACAATCGGGCAAACCACAATCTCCGTCGCCAGCCGCAAATCTGTAACCATCCGCCGCAGCACCGCAACCTGCGCCGCGTCCTTCTGCCCGAAAAACGCGCGATCCGGCTCAGCCGCAATCATCAGCTTGGCCACCACCGTGGCCACGCCGCGAAAGTGCCCCGGCCGCGACTGGCCATCCAGGCGGTCGCTCAGGCCTTGCACTTCGATAAAAGTGGCCGAGCCCGCCGGATAAAGCTCCTCCACCGATGGCGCAAACACCACGTCGGCGCCTTCGGCCTTGGCCAGTGCGCAGTCCGCCTCAAACGTCAGCGGATAGCGCGCAAAATCCTCGTTCGGCCCAAATTGTGTTGGATTGACGAAAATGCTCACGGCCACAAATCCAACCGAGGCCTTCGCTGCCCGAATCAGCGAAGCATGTCCCTCATGGAGCGCGCCCATGGTCGGTACCAGGCCAATGGTGTTGCCGCCATCATTGCGTTCCCAGCGCGACCACTCGCGAAGTTCGGCTGCGGTGCGAAGAATCTCCATCAAGGTTTGTCCAGATCTCCTGCTTTGAAAGGGCACGACTTTAGTCGTGCCGTAAGCGCCGAGTTACTGAATTGGGCTTTAGCCCCTGCGGCATGCTCTTCGCGCGCTTGGTTCCGGCGAAGGACTTTTTCAGAAGCCTCTAAAGCCAAGCTCACTTCGCGACGTTTGCGGCACGACTAAAGTCATGCTCTGACACAGACCGGACCTTGTCGATGTCTTCGAACTCGCGGCGTACCGCTTCCGTCAGATGATAGCTCTCCTCGTCCGAGGGGAACACGCGGCGCTCCACATCCTCGCGATAATGCTCGATCGCCGCGCGAATCAGTCCTCCCGCATCCGCATAGCGCCGCACAAATTTGGCCGCCGGCGCAAACGTCAGGTTGAGCAAATCGTGGTAAACAAGAATCTGCCCGTCGCACTCCGGCCCCGCCCCAATGCCAATGGTCGGAACCGGCAGCTCGGCCGTAATCTCCGCAGCCACCTCGCGCGGAACCCCTTCCAGCACCACCGCTCCCGCCCCGGCCTCAGCCAGCGCCAAGGCATCGGCCTTCAGGCGGCTCGCCGTCTCCGCCGTCCGCGCCTGCACCCGATACCCGCCCATGCGATGAATGCTCTGCGGCGTCAGTCCAAGGTGTCCGATGACGGGGATCTCCGCCTCGGTCAGCGCGCGCACCAATTCCACGCGGGGCCCCTCGATCTTCACCGCCTCGGCGCCCGCCTCCTTCACAAAACGGACTGCATTGGCAACGCCCTCTGCAACCGTCCCGTGGTAGCTGCCGAACGGCATGTCCGCCACCACCAGCGCCCGCCGCACGGCCCGCCGCACCGCACGCGTGTGGTGCAGCATCTCGTCCACCGTCACGGCCAGGGTATTTTCATGCCCCAGCACCACCATGGCCAGCGAGTCGCCCACGAGCAGCAGGTCGATGCCCGCCTCATCCGCCAGCCGCGAAGACGAGTAGTCGTACGCTGTAAGCGCAGAGATGGGCTTGCCCTGCCGCTTCATCTCGGCGAGTGCGGGAACGGTGACTTTTGTGATGGGGATGCCGGTCGAAGCGGTGCTCGACCCGCCGGGGAAGTTGGTAACGCTCATGGTTATCTCCAGTGCCGCTCCGTACCCTCAGGATGCGACCCGAACAGAAGTGAGTATACGCCCCAAGGCGGCCTCAAATGCAACGCCGCTCTGATATTCGATGCCGATTCCGCTCATTGGTTCCGCGATTTGCTTGCCCGTAAGCCTGTCGGATGGATAGAATCCTCGCACCCTGATTCATGCGCCAACTCAAGAGCGAGGTCGACAAGAAAATGCCCAAGTTCGTCATCGAAAGAGAAATTCCTGGAGCCGGCAACCTGACGCCGGAGCAGCTCAAAGCCGTTTCGCAAACGTCATGCGGCGTTCTGCGCAACATGGGACCGAAGATTCAGTGGCTCCACAGCTACGTTACAGACGACAAGATCTACTGCGTCTACATCGCCCCCGATGAAGCAACCGTCCTCGAGCATGCCAAGTCCGGCGGCTTTCCCGCCAACAAGGTCTCGCAGGTGCGCGCCATCATCGATCCCACTACCTCGGAGTAGCTGCGGTTTTCCCCGCCCTTCGTCGTTCCTGGCATTCAGCAAACAATCTCCGTGCCCCATCCTTGCGCCTTTTTTCTGGCGCAAGGGTGGGAAACCTCTTGCCGGGTGCCTCATCCTTGCCACGCTCTCGTTTTTGTGGAAAGGGTGGGAGACGACAGCCCCGACCGGCGCAAATCGGCTTGCCCACTCCATGGGTAACAACCGACACTTGAGAGCATCATGCTGTCGCCGATGGCTACAGGAATTTCCGCCGGACTACCCGTAGCCGCCGCGCTCGGCGTGGCCGCCGGCGGCTATGCCTATGCCGCCATGAGCCCCGGTTCGCAGCTCTTCGGCCGCACCCTGACTGCTCCGCGCAATGTTGCGGGCCGGCCCGGAGAACTCGCGCTCACCTTCGACGATGGCCCCAACCCCGCCTGCACCCCGCGCCTGCTCGACATTCTCGCGCAGCACGACGTCCGCGCCACGTTCTTCCTAATTGGCAGCTTCGCCCAGCAGCAGCCCGGCCTGGTCCGCCGCATCCTTGCCGCCGGCCACCTCATCGGCAATCACTCCTGGTCGCACCCCAACCTGGCCCTCACCTCCGCCCGCCGCGTCGACGAAGAGCTGACCCGCACCCGCGATACCCTCCGGCAGCTCGCCGGCGTGCCCATCCGCTACTTCCGCCCGCCCTACGGCGCGCGCCGCCCGCACGTCCTGCGCGCCGCCAGGCAACTGGGAATGGAATCTGTCACCTGGAACGCGATGACAACCGACTGGAGCGAGCCCTCCGCGGACAACATCGCCGGCCGGCTGATCCGCAAGATCGATCATTTACACCAGAAAGGCCGCGCCGCCAACATCGTGCTCCACGACGGCGGCCACCGAGGCCTGGGCACCAACCGCACCCCCTCCATCAACGCCGCCGCGCAGCTCCTCGCCCGCTACAAGCTCACCCATCGATTCGTCACGCTTGAGGAATGGAGCCGACCATACCCCGAGGCAACCACCTGCTCTAGCTAGTCCCTAGTCCCTCAGTCCCTAGTCCCTAGTCCCTTGCCTCATCCCCGCAAACGCCTCTCGCGCCGCCGCAATGGTTGCTTCAACTTCGGCATCCCCGTGCGCCGTCCCCAGAAAAGCCGCCTCAAATTGCGATGGCGGCAGCCAAACTCCTCGATCCAGCATGGCGCGGTGGAAGCGAGCGAAAGCCGCGGTATCGGACTTAGCCGCCTGCTCGTAATTCGTTACCGGGCCCGAGGTGAAGAACCATGTCCACATGGCGCCAACCTGGTTGAGGCCTACCGCGATGCCGGCTCGCTGGGCCTCCTTCACTACGCCATCGGCGACGGCCGAAGCTGTGGCCTGGAGCTGAGGATAGATTTGCCCCGCGTTGGCTTGGAGATGGCCGATTGTGGCAATGCCGGCAGCCATGGCAAGCGGGTTGCCGCTCAGGGTTCCTGCCTGGTAGACCGGGCCGAGTGGCGCAAGCATGTCCATGAAGATGCTCTTGCCCCCAAAAATCCCCACAGGCAGCCCGCCACCTACGATTTTTCCCAGTGTGACAATATCCGGATCCAGCGAGAACATCTCGCATGCGCCACCCAGGCCCACACGGAAGCCGGTCATCACCTCGTCGACGATGAGCAGCGCACCGTGTTTTCTGGTGACCCGGCGCAGACCGTCGAGGTAGTCTTCGGCTGGCGGAATCTTTCCACCGAATCTGGCGTTGACTTCGTAAAGCTTCTTCAGAAGGGGTTGATAGCCGAAGGCCGGCGGAATGCAGCCGGCATTTCCGACGATTGGCTCAACAATGATGGCCGCAATCTCGTTAGGGTGAGCGTCGAACGCGGCTTCGACGGCTGCAATGTCGTTATAAGGCAGCGCCAGCGTCAGCGCCGCAATCTCCTCCGGCACGCCCGCCGACCCGGGAATGCCAAACGTCGCCACGCCCGACCCGGCCTTGACCAGCAGCCCGTCCGAGTGCCCGTGGTAGCAGCCCTCGAATTTCACAACGATCTTGCGCCCGGTGGCCGCCCGCGCCAGGCGGATGGCCGACATGGTGGCCTCCGTTCCCGAGCTCACAAAGCGCATCTTCTCAATCGCCGGATAGCATTGAATCACACGTTCCGCCAGGTCCGCCTCTGCCGCAGTCGACGCCCCGAAGCTGGCCGAGTTCCGCGCCGCCCGCTCAATCGCCTCCACCACCGGCGGAAACGCGTGTCCCAGAATCATCGGCCCCCACGAGCCGAAATAATCGATATACCGGTTGCCGTCCGCGTCGATCAGATACGCGCCTTCCGCCCGCTCCACAAACGGAGGCGCACCGCCAACCGCCCGGAACGCCCGCACCGGTGAGTTCACCCCGCCAGGAAAAAAGCGCTCCGCGCGCTGTTGAAGTGCCTGCGATCTAGTGTGGACGAGTGCTGAAATTGGCGAGTTCATGGTGTCCTCAGTATAGAAGCCACCGGCTAACCCCAATCAATTTGTGAAAAGCCCGCCATGGGCGAGTTTGCGTTGTCTCTTCTCCCGGCAGGGAGAATCGAAAATAGCCCTGGCTGGAGTCCGCCACAGCGGATGTGAAGCCTGGGAAAGCGTGCCCAAAAGCTGATGCCGTCCCATAGGGACGGCACGAATACTCCTTTCGCCTGCCCAACGTAAACCCCATTCCACCCGCCTTCGCACCCCCGAATTGAATCGCATACCATCGTGCTTTCATCCAGATAAGGTGAGCGAACTCTCCCAAATCGGCAACCGCCTTCTGGTCATCTTCGATGGCCACTGCGGACTCTGCAATCGGGCCGTCCGCTGGTTCCTCAGCCGTGACCGCCTCGACCGCCTCCGCTTCGTCCCCTCCGAATCGCCAAAAGTGGCTCCGTTCCTCGCCCGCCATCAGATCGTCGAAACAGAAAATGGATTTCATTCCCCCACCCTCGCCTCCAGCACCATCCTCGTTGTCAGCAATCTTGATACACCTGTCGAACGGGTGCTTGTCCGCTCCAACGCCTCGATCGCCATGCTGCGCCAGTTGCCCCGTCCCTGGCCGGCCGTCGCCACCCTCATGAGCTGGATTCCCCGTCCCCTTCGCGACCTCGGTTACCGTCTCGTCGCCCGCTTTCGCTATCGCGTCTCGGGGCGCCTCGAAACCTGCCCGATTCCCACAGCGCAGGAACGCTCGCGCTTTCTGTAATGCACCGACGCACAGCACAAATCCTGCTAGAATCGTCCTTTCCGGCCTGACAGTTCACACTGTCGATCCGCCGCAGAATCCATTCTTAGAAAGCCCTCATCCGTGCCAGACGAACCCAAATCCAAGCCCGTCACCTACGCCGACGCCGGCGTAGACATCTCCACCGGCGACCGCGCCAAGGAACGCATCAAGTACTTGGCGCAGAAGACCTTCAACCGCAATGTCCTGGGCAGCATCGGCGGCTTCGGCGCCCTGTTCCGGCTGGACATGCAGCGCTGGAAGAATCCAATCCTGGTCAGCTCGGCGGACGGCGTAGGCACCAAGCTTAAAGTCGCTTTCGAGCTGGGCATGCACCACACCGTGGGCGCAGACCTGGTCAACCACTGCGTCAACGACATCGCGGTGCAAGGCGCTATCCCCTTGTTTTTCCTCGATTACCTGGCCACCGGCCGTCTCGATCCCGAGGTCACCGAATCCGTCGTCACCGGCCTGGCCGAAGCCTGCAAGGCCAATGCCTGCGTCCTCATCGGCGGCGAAACCGCCCAGATGCCCGGCTTCTACGCCGATGGCGAGTACGACCTGGCTGGCTTCATCGTGGGCGCCGTCGACCGCGACAAACTGGTGACCGGCGACGGCATCAAGCCCGGCGACGTGCTCATCGGCCTGCATTCCACCGGGCTGCATACCAATGGCTACTCCCTCGCCCGCAAGCTGTTTTTTGAGGTGGCCGGATACAAGCCCACCCAGTTCGTCTCCGCCATCAAGGACAAGGCCGGCGCAGCCCTGATGAAGACCCACCGCAGCTATCTCGCGATTATTCAGAAGCTTGTCACCGCCGGCGTCACCACTGGCATGGCCCACATCACCGGCGGCGGCATCACCGAAAATCTGCCCCGGATTCTACCCAAAGCCACCGCCGCCCAAGTCGAAATTGGCTCCTGGCCCGTTCTGCCCATCTTCGAGCACCTCCGCACTCTCGGCCAGGTCTCGCAGGAGGAGATGATGCGCACCTTCAACATGGGCATCGGCCTCATCGCTGTCATCCCCGCGGCCAAATTCGCGCGCGCCAAAACCGTCCTCGACCGCGCCGAAGAGAAGTTCCACGTAATCGGCCGCATCGTCAAAGGCGACCGCCGCGTGCAATACACCTAGGGAACCTCTGATTAGGTCATTGTTTTGAAAGGACACGACTTCAGTCGTGCCGCAAGTGCAAGTAAGTAAATGTGGGCTTTAGCCCCGAGGGAGTCAGCGTAGGGGGCGCCGGCGGATGGAGCACGGGCCTTCAGGCCCCTGAATCGTAGCGAAAAAAAGACGCGTGCTTTAGCCTCGGAGTGAACTCGAGGGAACCGCTGAATGCATCGGCCTCCTTGAAGGGTACGGGCTTCAGCCCGTGAATTAGCTCCAGCAATGAAACGCGGGGCTTTACAGCCTGCGGAAAAGCTCGTTCGGGCGGTAGGCCGGGGATTCATCCCCGGCACAAGGCCAATTAAATCAATGTGGGCTTTAGCCCCTGAGGTATGCTCCTCGGGAATTTCGCCCGAAACAGTGTCTTTTTCCGCAGCCTGTTTAGCCCCTGAGGGGAATCTTGGAACGCACCTCCAACGCTCCGCCAACCCGCCTCGGAATTCTCCTTTCTGGCCGCGGCTCCAACTTCCTGGCCATCGCCCAATCCATCCGCGAAAGCCGCCTGCCGGGTGTAGAAATCGCCGTGGTCATCTCCAACGTCGCCGATGCCCCAGGCTTAACAGCTGCAGCCGAACTCGGCTTACCGCATCAGCTCCTGGTCTCCCGAGGCCGCTCCCGCGCCGACCACGACGCCGACGTCATCGCCTGCCTGCACACCCACAATGTCGACCTGGTCTGCCTTGCCGGCTACATGCGTCTCCTCTCGCTGGGCTTCATCGCCGCTTTCCCTAATCGAATCCTCAACATCCACCCATCCCTCCTCCCCGCCTTTCCAGGTCTCGAGTCCCAACGTCAGGCCTTCGATTACGGCGTCAAAGTCGTCGGCTGCACCGTCCATTTTGTCGACGAGCACCTGGACCACGGCGTCATCGTCCTGCAGCGCGCTATCCCCGTCCTCGAAACCGACGACGCCCATTCCCTAGCCGCCCGCATCCTCGCCGAAGAGCATCTCGCCTACACCGAAGCCATTGCCCGCGTTGCCAGCGGCGCCTACGAAATCCGTGGCCGCCGCTTTCTGCCACGGGTCGATTAAGGTCTGGTCCCCTGGCTTGCCAGCGCTTTGTATCAGGGCACGACTTCAGTCGTGCCGCAACGCAGCCAAAGAACCCTGGGCTTTAGCCCCTGCGGCATGCTCTCTGCGGATTTAATCCCGACCCGGCCCTTTTTCCGCAATCTGCCAAATCACAATCTGTCTCACTCGAGGGGTGCACCCCACACCGTGTCAAGACGCAAGTCTCCGCGTCTTCTCTTAAATCGCTTATTTCAAATCACTTACAAATAGCCCTTTCCTTGCACATTGATTCGCCAATTCCCCTACTCTTAAAAGTAGCCAGGCAAACAACGGAATCGCCGCTCCCGGCGATTGAGCTCGCCCTCAGGGGAACCGGCTGAGCTGCGCCGGGGAAGGTAGCCGGTTTTGTCTGGATGGCGCGGACTCTCCACCAGGAAGCCAGATCGGAACCACGGCAACTTCCCGGCATTGAGAGCAGCCAATCCTGATCGAGCGGACGGCCCTGGGCGGAGCCGGCCGCCCGCCAGGATTGAACGCGAAACGAAATAAAAAACTCCGCCGTTTTCAGTTTTGAAACATGTGCATCTTCTTCACCGAAAAGCGCTTGCGCGTTTCGACTTTAGCTGCACGACTTGTGGAACTGTGGCCACGCGCTCAACAATCTCCAATCAATCGAACTTGAACCCCTGGGCAGCCTTGGCTGCCCTTTTCCGTGCAAGGAGCTTCCCATGAATTCCATCTCAAATATCTGGAACCACCCAAAGACTTCCGTCGCCGGCCTGCTCATCGCCACCGTCTCCATCGCAGGCGTCCTTTCGCAGCAGGGCGTCAACCTGGGGCACGCCGGATCCGGCACCGTAGTCGCGCTGGTCAGCGCTGTCGCCACCGCGTTTCTCGGCCTGCTCGCCAAAGACCCTGGCGGCATGTCGCCTTCGAGCACTTCGGTCACCCGGCTCGGCGCCTGGGCTCTCATCGCAATTCTTCTCCCGCTGCCATTCTCAACCGGCTGTTCCGGCGTAAGCGTCGCCCAGGACATCGTCAACTGGACCCCCACCCTGCAGAGCGCCGTCGCCACGGTCGACTCAACCGCCGCCCTGCTTGCTCCCGCCGACGCGCCCATCTTCACCGCCGCGACCATCGGATTCGATGTAGCGTCCAATCTGCTCGTAGCCCAGGCCAAAGCCTATCTGGCCAATCCGTCAGCCGACTTGTTGGCGCAGATTCAAAGCCAGATTGTCACCTTCCAGCAGCAGGTCAACGCGTCTGTACTGCAAGCCGCGAAAATCGGCGACCTCGCCAGCCAGAAGCACGCGCTCTTTGCAATCCAGGCGGTAGCCACTGTAGTCGGCGCCATGCTTTCCCTGGTTCAATCCGTCTCCAGCAAGTCCGCCGTGGCGCATATGGCCGCTCGCTCCACCATCAAGCTAGCCGCCATCGAGCCGCTCCTGGATCGAACCGAAACCGCGCGCATGGTCGCCGCTCACTACAAGGAGCCCGTCACCGAAGCGCGGTCTCAAATTGCGCTCGCCGAGCAAGCCCAACTCCAGGCCGGTTTCTGAACCAATCAGGACACGCTCAATGCGGCTCAGGCTATTGATTGCCAACGGGCCTAGGATGCGCCGCCTGCCACGCCGCTACGCGGTCTTCCACCGCAGTCTGCTGGTCGGTGGTGATATGTTCACCCACGCTCTGGCGGTTGGCCATGTACTTTGCCTGATTCGGCCCCTTCACCGTGGCGGCCAGGCAGAGCCAGTAGTAGGCTTCCACATCGTCGCGCTGAACGCCCATGCCGACCGAATAAAGCAGCCCCAGCGTGCCCTGCGCACCGGCGTCTCCAAGATCGGCGGCCTTGCGATACCAGACGACCGCCTGCGCCATGTCGCGGGCCACGCCGCGGCCGTCGCGATAAAGGTCGCCAAGATGAATCTGCGCCACAATGTTCCCCTGGTCGGCGGCCTTGCGATACCACTCGGCTGCCTGCTTGTAATCGGCTGCCAGTTGCCGCGGCTCCCGTGGAACACCCTTGCCCGCGGCATAAGCATCGCCTGCATGAACCTGCGCGGCAGCATCCCCCGCCGCAGCCTTCGCCAGCAAGGCCGGATCGACTGCCGAGGGCTGCGTTGCCGGAACCTGCCCCAGGCCCGGAATCAAGACGGTTGCAAGCATCAGCAGCAGAAACAGCATTCGACGGGAACTCGATGGGGAGGGATTCACAAGGACCTCGTTCCGCAATTCGGACATTGATACAAGTTTACTCAGGTTGGGGGAATGCTTGGGGAACTCTCAATCTCAGTATCAAAGTTTCCCAAAAAACGGCTAGAATCTCTCTATGACTGACCGCATCTCTCTCACCCTCGCCCAGGCCGACCCCGATGTAGCCGCCGCCCTCGACCATGAAACTCTCCGCCAGCACGAGGGGCTGGAGATGATCGCCAGCGAAAACTTTGTGTCCGAGGCGGTGCTTGAGGCTGCCGGCTCCATCTTCACCAACAAATATGCCGAGGGCTACCCCGGCCGTCGTTACTATGGCGGCTGCGAGTACGCTGACGTGGTTGAAAATCTGGCGCGCGACAGGGCCAAGCAGCTCTTCGGCGGGGAGCACATCAACGTGCAGCCGCACTCCGGCTCGCAGGCCAATGCTTCGGCCTATGCTGCGGTTCTGCAGGCGGGCGACACGATTCTCGGTCTCGATCTCTCCCATGGCGGCCACCTCACCCACGGCCATCGGCTCAGCTTCAGCGGCAAGCTCTACCGGCCCACCTTCTACCATGTGCGCAAGGATACCGAGCTGATCGACTACGACGAGTTGGAAGCGATTGCTCTGCGCGAAAAGCCCAAGGTGCTCATCGGCGGCGGCAGCGCCTATCCAAGACTGTGGGACTTCGAGCGCATGCGCCAGATCGCCGACAAGGTAGGCGCAGTATACGTATTCGACATGGCCCACATAGCCGGCCTGGTTGCAGGCGGCGTGCATCCCTCGCCCGTGCCCCACGCGCACATCACCACCACCACCACGCACAAGACGCTGCGTGGCCCCCGCGCCGGCATGATTATCTGCGGACAGGATCTGGCTCAGGCTGTCGACAAAGCAGTATTCCCCGGCCAGCAGGGCGGCCCGCTTATGCACATTGTGGCGGCCAAAGCGGTGGCATTCGGCGAAGCGCTCCGCCCGGAATTCAAGACCTACGCCGCGCAGACGGTTGCGAACGCGAAGACTCTTGCGCTCGGCTTGCAGGAAGCCGGCTTCCGCATCATCTCCGGCGGTACCGACAATCACCTGATGCTGGTGGATGTATTCGAAAAGGGTATTCTCGGCTCTGAAGCTGAGCTGGCTCTGGGCAAGGCCGGCATCACAGTAAACAAGAACTCGATTCCCTACGATGCCAATCCTCCTCTCAAGCCTTCGGGCATTCGCGTGGGCACGCCCGCGCTCACCACGCGCGGCATGAAAGAGCCGGAGATGCGCCTGATTGCGGCCTGGATCAGCGAGGCCCTGGACAAGCGCAGCGATGACGCGGCGCTTGACAGGATACGCGAAGAAGTGGCCGAGCTGGCCAACCGCTTCCCGCTCTACGCCTGGCGTCGCGCCCCCGTAGCCGTGGGAGTCTAAGCACTGCACAAATCGCATGGACTTTGCCTTCGACCTTCTTGAAAGGCAACCGCTTTGAAAGGGCACGGCTTCAGTCGTGCCGCAAGCGCTCCGTAACAGGCGTGGGCTTCAGCCCCTGCGGCATGCTTCCCGCGAACTGCAATCGCATCAAAGAGTTTCTCCGCTGCCGCCCTGGCCCTGGCCTGAATCAAGCACGGAAAGCGCACGCATTTGCGCAGCAAATCGAGTCCTCCCAAACCCATCCAACCGCAACTTGCAATACGCCGCCGTGTCTGATTTATTGTTGTTGGCGATGACCCGTTCCTGAGATCAAGTCGGCAAAGAATAGCCGCCGTCCTAAAGGTCATCCGGAGGAACCCATGACAACTCTCAAGTTAGCTTTTGCAACTTTGCTCGTTCTTGCTGTCCCCGCGTTTGCGCAGCGTCCTGCGGCCACGCATCAAGCCATTCCGCGGAGTGGACCCAAGCCGACCGCCGGAACGCCGCACGCGGTCCAACCGAATCGCAACTACAGTGACAAAGCGGGCCATCCCAACGTTCCGCACGTGGATGGAAAGACCTGGGTAGGCCACGACACCGGCCCCACCGATGCGCGCTACCACCAGGACAACCCCTGGGAGCACGGTCACTTTACCGGCGGCTTTGGACGAGGCCACGTGTGGCGTATTGCCGGCGGAGGTCCCAACCGCTTCTGGTTCAACAACTGGTATTGGTCGGTGGCCGCAGCCGACATCGCCTTCTGCGACGGCTGGCTGTGGGACTCGGACGACATCGTGATCTACGAGGATCCCGATCATCCCGGTTGGTACCTTGCCTACAACGTCCGCCTCGGCACCTATGTGCACGTGGAATATCTGGGATCCTAAGTCGGGCGAATCAATCGAATGAACTGCCAATCGAAGGGGACAAACTGTGAGGCTTGTCCCCTTCTTGACTTGGAAGCTTATTAAGGAAACTCTGAATAAGTCGATGTTTTGAAAGGGCACGACAACTAAAGCCGTGCCCTTTCAAAGCCAGACGATGAACAGGCTTCAATGAAAGAGGATGCATGATCGCTCACTTGCGGGGAAAACTGATTTACAAGCAGCCGGGGCAGGCCGTTGTGGAGGCTGCGGGGGTTGGCTACGACGTGACCATCTCGGTGCCCACATTTACGGCGCTGCCAAGTGTGGGGGCGGAAGCTTCGCTGCACATTCATACGCAGGTGAGCGAGGACCAGATTGCGCTGTTCGGGTTTCTCGAGCGCGAGGAGAAGCGGCTGTTTGAGCGGCTGATCACGGTCAGCGGCGTGGGGCCGAAGCTGGCCATCAAAATCCTGAGCGGGCTCTCCACCGAGCGCACTGTACAGGCCATTCGCGGGCAGGATCATGCGCAGGTGACGCGCATTCCCGGCGTGGGTAAGAAGCTGGCGGAGCGGCTTGTTGTTGAGCTGAAAGACAAGCTGGACGATTTTGCCGTTGCTCCGGTGCAGACCAGCGTGCAGGGCGCGGCGGTGGACGATGTGCTTTCAGCGCTGATGAATCTCGGCTACCAACGGCCTGCGGCGGAGAAGGCGATTGAGCAGGCTGTGGCCAAGGACAAGGCACTGGCCGGGGACTTCGATGGGCTGTTCCGCGGGGCATTGAAGGTGATTCGGTAGATGGAGGGAGCAGAGGCCTTCAGGCCTCTGAATGAGCCGTGCGATGCAACCGGCTTTAGCCGCGGGCTCTTTGCACGGGCGCGATGGAACATTGAAGGTAAGAGCCCGGGCCTGAAGGCCTCTGAATTGTTCTGCTGAATTCAGGAGCCTGAAGGCCCCTGCTCCCCCCGTCTTCGATGAGAAGCGATCAGATGAGGACAATCATGACGAAGTATGTGCGAGC
>JBEKFD010000040.1:0-27105 GCA_050013495.1 Occallatibacter sp.
ACCGCTGTGTGGTTCCTGCGAGGACGTCTACTCATCTGCTCTCCTCTTCTCAGCCATCTTAGGCTGCCGAAGAACAGAACCCCCACTTATACCCCTGTCCGAATTTGCGGTACCGGCTCTGTAAACCGAAACAAACAGATTGCCCGCCGCCGCGGGCGCAATGTTGCGTTGAAAGTACGGTGATTGCGAAGGCTGGAGGCCAGAGCTCACTTCGACGCCGACATAGTACTCGCCGGGCACGGGAGTTCCTGCAATTTGCTGCAGATGCCACTCCCGGTCCGACCCTTGCCACACGTCCTGAACTGCACCGTCGGCATCGATGTAGGTGAAGTGCAGCTGATCGTTGTAGGCGGTGACGCAGAGTTCGTGTCCATCGATGGCAACGGCTCCCACAGTAACGACCCCAGGTCCCGTTGACACGCCGCCCTTGTTGATGCTCTGAATATTCCAGCCCATCTGTTACGTCCTTTCTTAACTTGTCGGTCGTCAAGAAGAAGGATGGCACGAACGCGAGGAACGATCAATTGCCCTGATGCTGCTTCTAAGTGATTTTTGTGTGATCTCACAAGTGATTGAAAAGCGTCGCATCTCGCTTATTCTCCAACCGGGCTCATGGGCGAACTCAGCCGCGGATGGGGCAAATACATGGACATGTCTGCCTTGCGCCATTCTGATCCGACCTCATCTGGATCGATGGGACTTGCCTCAGAATTGCGGGAGTTGATGGCTAAAGTGGTATTCCGCCGGCAATCCGTACAGAACTCGAAAATGGGGTAATGTCCGAGTTGGCCCTAACCAGCCGCTATAGCCGCGCCTGGCTTAAAAACTGACGAATCAGTCTACGCACCAGAGACATGCGTCCGCTGCGTGCCATTCTGCTTATTTTCTCACCTTGCTGAACGCCGGTGATGGCCGCCAAGAACGATCAATACGACTCCGCCCGCCACTGCTCCGCCGCCGGCACCATAGAGCTTGGCTTTGTCGGATGGAGAAAAGCCCCACACATTGTTCAATGCCGCAGATCCGACAAGGACGACTCCCCCGATTACACATAGGGCAATACCGGCGCCGGTCATGATCTTGCCGCCGCTGGTCATTGGCCTATGAGCCGGTTGAGTTGATACAGCGGTGGGTTGGTCCTGTGAAGCGGTGATCGGAGTCGTGGTGGGCTGTGCGCTCGCAGTCTGCATCAATGCCCTGAAAGGAACAGGACCCTCCGCCATCGCCAACATGGAATTACTCAACATTCCAAATACGAGAAGTGCCACTGCGACGAGCTTCATCGATCACTCCTTACAGTTTAATCATTTCAATGCGGTTCTTAGGGGTTATACGGGGCCGATCGTTCACCCAATTAAATCTGGTTGTCAATCCAAAAGCAATAGTCAGGCGGGGAAAACATAGATATTTCTGGCGATCGGTTGGTTGACCGGCAATCCGGACGTAACCCCGAAAATGGAGTTCTGTCCGGATTGGCGACCACACAACCGGAACCCAGAAATCGCCTGCCTGTCCGACTCCGTGAGAGAGCATTTGATAAGCATAGCGAGTTGAGATTTCCGCCTGGAGTTGCTCGTTGGCGATAAGGTTAGAGGAGGACTATTGCAGGGACCGCCGCACCCGTCAAAGTGAGCGTTAATACCGTAATATCGTCCTCCTGCCCGAACTGCCGCGCCGCCTCGGCCAGTTCCTGAGCCGAGAGTGTGCTCATTTGCCGTGTGCGTTCGAAGCCAAACAACTCGCGATTCCCGTTGCGTGCTTCCACAACCCCGTCGGATAGAAACGTAAGCGTATCGCCGGGCGCGAGATGCAGGGGTGTTTGCGGGTAGTCGATACGATCCACCAGCCCGAGCGGAAGGCCGTTGCTGACCGGGAGTTCCTCGCCATTGCGATAAGGGGCGAGGTGTCCGGCATTGGCAATGCGCATTTTCCCTTCGGGCGAGACATCGGCGCAGAGACAGGTGGTGAATCCGCCAATCGCACTTTGGCGGAGGGCAAGGTTGAGCACTTTCAGAACGGACGCGGGGGGAAGATCGTCGCAGCGATCCGCGGCTCCAAGGAGCAGAGCCGAGGTCAAAGCGGCTGCAACGCCTTTGCCGCTGACGTCGCCGAGAAGCACCCGTTGGCTGCCGTCCTTCAGCGTGCGGCAGCGGTAGAAGTCGCCTCCCACCTCGCTGGCGGGCAGGAAGGCGGCGCTTAGAGACATACCCGGCGCGACGTCCAGTTTTTCAGGCATGAGCGTGCGCTGCACCTGGCGGGCGGCAGCGAGTTCGCCGCCCAGTTGCGCGCGCTGGTCCGCGGTGGCGCGCTGGTCCTGAAAGATGTAACCAACTAACGCCACGATAACGATCAGGATCGAGATGGACCACCAGGTTTGTATCGGGCCGTGCCAGCTATCGCGGCCAAAGATGACCTGGCCCAGGTAAAAGGCGGCTTCGAGCAGCCCCCAGAGCGCGCACAACGGGGCCACGATCCTCATGCGGCCCCGGACCTTGGCCCAGGGCCAGAAGGCCACGAACGGAGCCGTGCCGGAAAATGCGAAGATGGACCACATCGGCTTGAAGCATGTGACCTGCACAAACAGCGAAAGGGGCAGCGCCCAATGCGGCGGCAGCAGAATTGCGGCGATGCTGCCAATGGTTAGAACGAGGGCCGTTGCCGGCAAGATCCAGTAGATGCGGGGCACGCGGCGGTCTACCAGGGCGAAGATGACGAGCACCAGCGCGTAGGATTCGATGTTGCAAGCGGCCCACACGATCTCGTCCACCCACATCGGAATCTGTGGCGCTTGCGCCATGCAAAGCGAAGTGACCCGGGCGAGACTCACCGAGCAGCAGTAGATGCCAAGCCAAAGCGCGGGCTTCTGCGAACGATCGAATAAGAAGAGCCCGAGCAGGAAGAGGCCGGCAGAGCCGATCACCAAAAAGCAGGAATATACGGGTATTTCTCCCCAAAAATGGTCCACAGTCCGAACTGCCAGGTTGACCAGGGATTCGCGATCGCCAGGGAAGGTGGCGGCAATAATCGGGAAAACGGGGCTGGCCGCCCTGATCCTGCCACGAGTAACTCGCACCGAGATGGTGCGCACCGGGAACGCCAGGCCTGGAGGCAGCGGGAAAACTTCCTTTTCAAAGGTCTTTTCGGAGGCGAACCCCGCCACTGGACCGGCAATTCCGCCAATGGGCTGGCCATTGACGAATGCCTGCGCCGTGGAGTCGAGTGCGACAATCAAGACCGCCGGTTGCTGCGCGCCTTCGAGATTCGTGTTGGTGTGGCAGCGCAGCCAAACAACCGTCATATCGCCAGTCAGCTTGTACTGGGTCTCCGGCGTCCAGCCACTCTCGTCGAGATCGGCCGCCGCCCAGCGTGGATCGTCGCCGACTTTGTAAACGCACTGCTCGGGCGGAACATTCACGATGGCCTGCGCACAGAGCGAGACAGGCAAAGCGACGATGGCGGCGAGAAGCCAGTTCCTCATCAAGAACCTCGGCGAGCAGGAGAACCGGAATGGAGATAAGCATAGCCGGTTCTGATGTTTCCGCAAAGGTGAGGCAACCGCCATTCGCACGCTGTTTGCGCCAAAGCACTCAGCCAGCACCGAAGGGGCAGAAAAGCCAACAGATCAGATTCCGGGCGGTTGCCCGGCTAACCGGACAGAACTCGCTTTTCCGGCCACCAGCCTACCTGCACGGGGGCGCCGGAGCTAGCAACAAATCGCCAACCATCCATGTCCCGCACGATCCACCAGCGACACCAACTTCCGTTGCAATCGCACCCTTAAGAGCTGAAACCAAGCCGAGTGGCTAGCCACTCCGGTTAACACTGTCCGCGATCACATTCCAGAGAACCACAGGAGTGCTACTCTTCCCCATCATTTTCAAAAGAACGAGGAGGATGACGTGAGAAAAGGCATCATTTTGGTGATCGGGGGCCTGCTGCTGCTGGCGGGGTGCGGAAACGAAAAGGACAAGGGCGCCGGCATTCCGGTTCAACCGAAATGGAAGGGGACTCCGTATCGGATTGCTTTTGACACTAAGGCGGCCAAGCCCAGCCCGACGGGCGTTCAAATTCCGGCGGTCAAGTTCACAGCCAACCCTGACGCGCTGGAGACAAGAGCCCTTCTCATCATCCGCTTCACCGCTTCAGGCGCGGCGGACAAAGACCCGGTCGAGCACCTGATAATCGGGTCTGCGGTGGATATCCACGGGGAAGAGGGAACGCTTCCCGAGGATTATATGGAAAGAGCAAGGAAAGGTCTGTCGGACTATCTTGAAACCTACTGCCTCAAGGGAAAAGTCAATGTCTCCGTTGCTCTCGCCAGATCGTCGCTCAACCCCCAGGCCGACATTCCCCAGGCGGACGCGAAGCGCTTGTCGGACTGGCTGCCGCTCGAAATTGTATACAAGCCCCACCATCCCAAATGTAACAAGTAGACCAGCTTGCAGCTTCGTGCGCGCCGCTCGGGGTCCTGAGTTCAGGAGCTATATAGGAAGTATGCCGGGTGCCCCATGTTCTCGCTTTGGAGACATGAGATAGTAGACCCTCTTCTTTTTTGCAGATTATTTGGTCCCATACGCGCACAATGGATCTAAAGAAGACTGCAACGGGGTCTCGCCGCGCCATCCGACAGGTTATCGCAGCCTCAAATATATCCCGGTTCAAAGTGTCAGGGATGTGCCCGGTCCGTACCCAAAGCCTTTTACCCCACCCCTCCCCCACTTTTGCCGCATCTCGATGAAAAAAATAAGGTTAGTATCAAAAAACCAGAAATTACCCACTCAAACAAAGGACTTAGGTCCCGCAAAGAATAGCTGTTTCGCCTGAATCCGCGGCAACACCTGGCTCAGATGCACGGGAATCAGCCCGAAAAACACCTCACTTGCGCGAGGCATTCAACGCCGTCTGAGCGCCTCGCTCCTCGATCTTCTTGAGCGTCTCCCGCCAGCGCTTGGACTTTTCCGGCAGAAGAGAATCCTCGACCGCTTTGCGATACCCGCCCAGGTAGATCGAGTAAAGGATGGCCAGCGAGCAGCCAATGCCCCACAGGAACCCGATGCACAGACCCATGACCGCGGCCGGACCAAAACCCATCGCGCACGTCCTTTCCCGCGCTCCGAACTTGAGCGTATACGGATCTACACTGCGACCGTAAAGCTGTCCTCGGTCCGCGTCACCGCGTGGTAAAGCGTATCGCGTTCCACCGGCACGCGCCCGGCTTCGGTGATCAGCCGGCAAAGCTCCTTGCGCGTCATTCCCTGCGGCGTGGTGGCGCCGGCGTCGTGGTAAATCTTCTCTTCGATCACCGTGCCGTCCAGGTCGTCCGCGCCGAACCGCAACGCGATTTGCGCAATCTTCGGCGTCATCATCTGCCAGTAGGCCTTGATGTGCGGGAAGTTATCCAGCAGCAACCGGCTCACCGCAATCTGCCGGATGTCCGTCAGTCCCGTGGTCACCGGCAGGTGGTCGAGCGGCGTATTTTCAGGATGAAAGGCAAGCGGAATGAAGGTCTGAAAGCCGCCCGTCTCGTCCTGTACCGCGCGCAGTTTGAGCAGGTGGTCCACGCGGTCTTCGTCGTTCTCAATGTGTCCGTACAACATGGTCGCATTCGACTTGAAACCGAGCTTGTGCGCCAGGCGCGCCGTCTCTAGCCACTCTTCGCCGTCGATCTTGTGGTCGCAGATGATCGACCGCACGCGCGCCGCAAAAATCTCCGCCCCGCCGCCCGGCATGGAATCCACGCCTGCCTCGCGCAGCTTGATGAGCGTCTGTTCGATGGTCAGTTTCGCGCGCCGCGCCAGGTACGCAACCTCGACCATGGTGAAGGCCTTGATATGCACCTTGGGGAAGCGCTGCTTGAGCCCGCTGACCAGGTCGAGAAAATATTCGAACAGCAGGTCGGGGTGCAAGCCGCCGACAATGTGGAACTCCGTGACCGCCTCGGAATATCCGGAAGCCGCCGTCTCAAATGCCTCTTCAAGCGCCATTGTGTAGCCGGCCGGATCGCCCTTCTTGCGTCCGAAAGCGCACAGTTTGCACGCCGCCACGCACACATTGGTGGGGTTGATGTGGCGATTGACGTTGAAGTACGTCACATCGCCGTGCATCCGCTCGCGCACATGGTTGGCCAGCCAGCCAACCGCCAGCACATCCCGCGAGCCGTAAAGCGCAAGCCCGTCGTTGAAGTCGAGCCGTTCGCCCGCAAGCACCTTGGCGGCGATGGGCTCAAGCCGCGGATCGTGCGTTTGAAACGCATGGGTCTGGAAAGCGCTGGGTTGACGGGTTTCCGCAATCTCAGTCTGCATATCAAGATGATACAGAATTCAAGCGAGCCGATTCACTTTTGCCCGCTCTGCACTCCGCCCGCCAGCGGTTCCACTAGCACGCCGTCGTACAGAGACGCAGCCACCATGCGTTTTCCCGCGGCGCGCACCAGGCCGATGCGGTAGCCGGTTTGCCACCACTTCCAGTTCGACGTCTTCGGATCGATGGCGTAAATCTGATCGCTTGACCGCGAACTCGCCAGCACCTTCCCCAGGCCCGGATCGTACGAGAGGTCGTCAACATCGCGGAACGGCAGCCGCTCAATCCACAGCCACGTTCTGCCTTGGTCATGTGTGAAGTAGACGCCTTCGCGCGCTCCCAGCCAGATGGTTCCATCCGGGGAGAAAGCCACGCGATGAATCACGGTGAGCATCGACGGGATGCGCAGCGGCGTCCAGGTCAAGCCGGCGTTGCTGGTGATCACCACGCCGTCGGGCCGCGCCGCTGCCATGGTCGCACCAAGCGAGGAGACGGATTGGTAGTCTCCCGAATCCATGACCATGCCGCCTTGCCAGGTGGCGCCCTGGTCTTTGCTGGTCAGCAGGCCGATACTGGTAGAGGCCAGCCACCTTTCTCCGCTCAAATCGAGCGCATTTACGCGGCTCGCCAACTCGATCACCGGCAGTTTGTCCCTCTTCTCCACGTTGACGCGCCGGCCTTTTACGGTCTCCGCGGCCCTTCTGACTATCGTGTTGGCGATGATGTTTCGCGGTTCCCAATGCGGCGATACGCCCGCCGCAAGGTCCTGGACCAGAGCGAAGATGCCGTGACTGGTCCCAGCCACCACGGTTCCATCCTGAGCCTGCGCCAGGGCGAATACGTCGCGCCCCTCGAGGCCGTCGCCAATCTGGTCCCAGGTCGCGCCGCCGTTGAGGGTAACAAACACGCCGCCGTAGCTCTTGTCGTTTACCACGCCCGCATAGAGTCGCGCGGGATCCGCGTGGTCCACCAGCAATGCATCCACCTTGCGCTCGGAGAAGCCCGCGTTCGAGGCCGCAAACGTCGCTCCGGCATCGCTCGATGCAAGCACGCCGCCGCGATCGGTGGCCAGCAGCACATGGTTCGAGTCGGACGGATCGACGTAAACGTCGTTCACAATCACGTCGGCCCCGGTCATGGCCTGGAAGCTCTTGCCGCTGTCGGTGGTCTTGTAAAGGCCCTGCGTGGTTCCGGCGTACACCACTTCGGGTTGATTGGGGTCTTGCATGAGAACACGCGTTCGGCGCGCGTCCGCGGGGATGCCTTCGATTCGATGAAACAGCGCGCCGCCGTTTTCGCTCTTGTAGATGCCGCTGCACGCGCTCAGAAAAACCGAGCTGGGCTTTTCCGGGTCGACAATAATGGAAAACACGTCGGAGTCTTCAATTACACCCTCCTTGATGTTCTTCCAATTCCTGCCGCCGTCCTCGGTCTTCCATGGCAAATGCCACGTGCCGGCATAAATTACATCGGGATCGCCAGGGTCTACGGCAAGCGACTCGATTTCGTGAATCTCCTTGCTATCCGGCGGGCTGATCAGCTTCCACGACGCGCCCGCGTCGCCAGAGCGGAAAACCCCTTCGAGACTTCCCGCGTAAAGCACGCTGGGATTAGAAGGCGCCTGCGCAAAAGCGCGAATTGACTGCCCACGCAGGCCATCGGCATCTTTCCAGTTCCTGCCCCCGTCACGGCTGGTCCACAATCCGCCGCCGGTCTCATCCAGCTTCCACGCAGCCACGTAGACTGTGGCCGGATTGGCCTCATCGACAACTATGTTGTCGATGACCATATCGTCGGTGTGGCCCAGCTTCGCCAGCCTGCGCCAGGACGCGCCTCTATCCACGGATTCGTAAATCCAGCTGTCGAGTGTGCCAAGGTAAAGGTGATTCGGCTGTCCTGAGACCGATGCAAAGGCCCGGGCGTCTCCGCCGGCCGGACCGACAGCGCTCCAAAATGCCTGTGCGGGCAGCTTAGGGAAAGCAATCGCGATCAACAGAAAAGTTATGGCCCGCACGAGGCTTCCGCGCCGGCTCTGGAATTCAAGACAAATCCGCATACGGCCCATTCAAATAACAAGCTCCCGGAGAACGAGAACAATTATGGATAAATTAGGCTTTTCAAAATTGATGAGGCCGACCAGCTTGCCGGTCAGCCTCAATTCGTTGCAGGAGAATTCACTCTGCCTTTTTTGTCCCCGAACTTTCCCGTAAATCAAGGGAAAGCTCGGGGAACTGGTTCGCTGCCTGCGAGGACCCGATGGGCTGCCTCTACTTCTCCGCCTTCTTGTGGTGCGCGTGGTGCATGGCGCCGAGTGGCTTGCGCGCTATGGGCTTCACCGCTGTCTCATCTACCGCAGTGGTTCCATTCACGTCTGCCGTGAAGGTCGCTCCTGAAGGCACCAGGTAGTCTTCCACCGTCTGACCATCGGTAGATCCGACGGCGACGCTGATGCGCGAAGCATCAATGCCCTTCTCGGTCACCAGGTATTCCTTTGTGTTGACCGCGCGCTGCGCCCCGTCGTCGATGACCGTCTTGGGGTGCTTGTGCTTGGCCTCCATCGCCTCTTCCTTGGCGGTCCTGGCCTTCTCTTTGGCATCCGACTCGCCGACGATCACAGCCTTGGCGTCAGACTGACGCTGCAGGTCAAGAGCAACTTCGTCCAGGCAGGCCTTGGCTTCGTTGTCCACGCGGGTTGGGCGTTCCTTGTCCTTGCCGAAGCTGATGGAGCAAAGCGCCTGGGTATGCGGAACCGGTGCAACATACGGGGCCGTAATGGTCACGCTGGTGCTGGCGGTAGCTGTTTGACCCTTGTCATCTGACACGTTGCAGGTTATCCCCACCGCACCAGTCGGCGCGCCGGCGGAAGAGAACGTTGCCGTTGTGCCGCTGCCGCTCACCGAGCCAGCCGACGCCGAGTAGGTGTAGGTCAGCGGGCGATTCTGCGGACTCATGCCCATGGAAGTCACGGTGCTGGTTTCGCCCGGCTTGATGGTGCTGGGGCTCGCCGTGCAGCTGATGGTGGGCGGCTCATAGGCCTTGACCGAGAAACTGGCTGAGCAATCCGCCGTCTCTCCGGGCTTCAAGCCTTCCTTGCCGGGCTTGCCTTCCTTCACAGTGGCCTTCACCGTGTAGGTGCCGGCGGCCAGCGAGGCGGTGGCCACCGTTACGGTGGTCCCGGTACCCGTGACCCCGGTTCCTGACCAGGAATAAACCGCACTGAGCTTCGGATCGAGAGCTCCAGCAGTCGCGGTGACTGTGACCGGATCGCCGGGGTAGATGGATGCCGGGCTCGCCGAGCAGGCCAGGGTCACTGGCGGCGGCGGCGTAATGTTCCCCACGTGATACACAAAGCCCGCGCTCAAACGCGCCATGTTGAAGCTGCCGCGTCCAGATGGCCAGTTTTCATGGGTGTATTGGTAATCCGCCTGGAAGACGCGAATGGCCAGATGATGGTTGAAGAAGGGCGTTGCGTAGTCCATGCCGCCGCCCGCGGTCAAAACCGCGCCAAAGGTGTCGTTGGGCGAGTGCAGCGTTCCTGCGTACTCCAAACCCACCAGGGCGTGCACGAACGGCGTTACGTCCGCGGATGGAAAGCGAAAGATCAAGCCGCCGCTGCCGCCGGAGAAGTCGTCATTCGACCAGGTCGAGCCGCAACTCGGGCAACCCGGGTAATAGGAATTCTCATTCGGGATGTGCTCATCGGCTTCCAGTTGCAGGCCGGTGTATTTATTGAAGTAACGCGCGACACTGATGATTGAGCCGTAATTGATGCTCTTTGCCGTCAGCGCGTTGGAAGATCCGACCGTTCCGTGCGGCGCCAGGTAGCTGTATCCGGCAAAAATGTCCCACTTTGACGGGGAATCCTCTGCGGAGGCCGCCTTGGCAGGTTTGGCTGAATCCTGTGCCGCGAGGGCGAGGGGCATTGCACCCACAAAAGCCAGGGCTAGCGCCCAGCTCACAGACTTAGAAACACGAGAAGACATGCGTTTTTCCTCCGCAACAGATCTTAACCGCCAGTAGATAAATGGTGTTTCGAGCTCGCGATTGGCTCGGACTAACTCGAATCCGCACAACGGATCGGACCGAAAAGTGTCCCTACGGCACTATTTAACTTACCATAGGTGAATTCCGAAAGAACATTTTTTTCAGCAAGAAGCAGTATCCAGTTGTTCAATGATTACGATACACGGGGGTGGTTACCTAGGTAACGTTGGTTGTGGAGATTTCTGCGGTCTCTCGCGGCTCATCCCGCATTCAACGTCTTGAGCAAGCTGCGTGGCTCGCGCTGAATCTTCTCTTGTAGAAGCGTGATTGCGTACAAAAGTTGCTCCGGCCGTGGAGGACACCCAGGAACATACACGTCAACGGGAACCACCTGGTTGACCCCTTGCACCAGGGCGTAGTTATTGAATACGCCGCCGGAAGTGGCGCAGGCGCCCATCGAAATGACCCACTTTGGCTCCGGCATCTGGTCATAGAGCCTGCGGATGACCGGCGCCATCTTGTTGGAAACCCGGCCTGCCACCACCATCAAATCCGACTGCCGCGGCGAGGGGCGAAAGACCTCCGCCCCGAACCGTGCAACATCGAAACGCGAGGCGCCCATCGACATCATCTCGATGGCGCAACAGGCCAAACCAAATGTCATGGGCCAGACAGAGTTTTTTCTAATCCAGTTCACGGCGAAATCGAGCGAGGTGAGAAATACGCCCTCCGGCTCTTCATACCCGTAGCTCACTTCCTTGAGCTTGACGCGATTGTTGGCGCTGCTCTCCAACGCGCCGAAAAGGTAGTGGTCCCGCTCTGGTGTGGCCGCCATTCCTTTAATATACCCCGATTTCCCTAAGTTGGATGTGGTCTGATTTGCTCACCGCAGCGGATTCCATTTGCAGCTTTCGATGTCCCGCCCCTGTCCGGGTTGCCGATATCGCTCAGATCGAGCGCCGGCGGTGGAATGAAGCGCGACGAGCGCGTTCCTCATTGCTCTCCACTCGCACATTTTCCTTTTCCAATCAATCCGCAAAAACTGCTGCGAATTCGAGTCCAGGTCCGTTGAAACTACCACGGTTCGCATGAGGATTCCATCAAGAATCGCGAGGGTACTTGCACAATCGTCCCGTCTCTAGGAAAATCGTTTGAGCGAAATCAAAGCCCCTCGACCATGTTGTCTGTTTCCGGCGCCTGCCGGCCGAGGGTGGTGTGTGATCGCGACCGAATCATCTGGTTTGGTTCGCAGGTCACTGCAAGATCATCACTGTTGCTCGTCAGCGATTCACGCGCGGACAGCCATTCGGGAGCGGTAACAATCATGCGCAGTCGCAGCATTCGTCTTTTTCTCTCGCCAGCCGTCCTGGTCTCTTCGGTACTCGCATTCGCCCAGTCAGCCGGCTCACCGAGTTCATCGTCCGCCACCCAGGCCCAAATCGCCCAACTTCAACAGGCAGTGCAAAGCGCGCAGTCGGCCGGCGACAACGCATGGATGCTGGTTTCCGCGGCCCTGGTCCTGCTCATGACCGGGCCAGGACTGGCGCTGTTCTATGGCGGCTTGGTGCGCAAGAAAAACATCCTCGGCACCATGATGCAGAGCTTTGCCATGATGGCGCTGGTGACGGTGATCTGGGCGGCGGTGGGATATTCGCTGGCCTTTGGCCACGGCTCGAGCTTCATCGGTGGATTCGAGCATGTCTTTCTGCGTGGCGTTGGTTTAACGCCCAACGCGGACTACGCACCCACCATTCCCCACCAGACCTATATGATTTACCAGCTCATGTTCGCCATCATCACGCCGGCGCTGATCACTGGCGCATTCGCCGAGCGCATGAAGTTCAGCTCGATGGCTGTTTTTCTCTCTCTCTGGTCGCTGTTCGTCTATAGCCCCATGGCCCATATGGTGTGGGGCGTGGGCGGTTTCCTTAACTCGACCGGCGGCCACTTCCCCTCGCTCGACTTCGCCGGTGGAACCGTAGTCCACGTCACTTCCGGCGTTTCCGCGCTGGTGACCTGTCTGTACCTGGGCAAGCGCATCGGCTACCCGCAGACCAACATGGCGCCGCACTCCATGGTGCTCAGCTTCATTGGCGCGTGCCTGCTGTGGGTGGGCTGGTTTGGCTTCAACGCCGGCAGCGCGCTGGCGGCAAACTCACTGGCTACGAGCGCCTTTGTGAACACCCACTTTGCGGCCGCGGCAGCGGCCATCGGTTGGTCCATCGCCGAGTTGATTCATAACGGCAAGCCCACCGCGTTGGGCGCAATCTCCGGCGCGGTCGCCGGCCTGGTCGCCATCACCCCCGCTTCCGGCTTCGTTCAGCCCATGGCCGCGCTGGCCATCGGCTTCCTCGCCGGACTGTTCTGCTTCTTCATGGTCTTCGTGGTCAAAAGCTTCTTCGGTTACGACGACTCGCTGGACGCCTTTGGCGTGCACGGAGCCGGTGGAACCCTGGGCGCGCTGCTCACCGGCCTCTTCGCCACTCGCCTGATCAATCCAGCCTTCGGCAAGGATGTCCCCACCGGCGTCATGGACGGACATTGGGGCCAGTTGCTCAACCAGCTTGCCGGCGTCGCCAGTGCCTGGGGCATCTCGATCGTGGGCACGCTCATCCTACTCTTCGTCGTGGACAAGGTCATGGGGCTGCGTGTTTCTCCAGATCAAGAGGCCGCTGGCCTCGACCTCTCCCAGCACAATGAGGAGGGATACGACTTCAACTCCTGACCCTGTGTCCTCACTTGAGCCGGGTTCTTTAAAAGATTGGCGGAGATCGCCCAACCGGTGGTTTGGCCTGTTACGCTGTCAAACGAGGCATTTTGAACCATGCTCAAGATTGAAGCCATACTCCAGCCTTCCAAGCTGGACGCCGTCAAGGATGCGCTGCTGGAAGCAGGCATCGAAGGCATGACCATCCTTGAGGCCCGCGGCCATGGCCGCCAAAAGGGCCACACCGAGTTCTACCGCGGCCGCGAATACACCGTAGACCTTCTTCCCAAGGTCAAGATCGAACTGGTCGTGGTGGACGAGATGAAGGACAGGGCCATCGCGGCAATCGGCTCTGCCGCCCGCACCGGGCGCATCGGCGACGGCAAAATTTTCGTCAGCCGCATCGACGAAGCCATCCGTATCCGCAACGACGAGCGCGGAGAGACTGCGCTCTAGCCGCATCCCGAAAACGTGGATCACAGAGGTCTCATCCCTTGCTGCGCATGTGATCCGGCATGCCGGCATTCCTCCAGCGCCAGTTCGCCGCGTTCAGGCCAGAATTTTCAGTCCATGTTTCTCAACGATGTCCAGTAGTTTGAGCGCCATGCCGCTGGGCTTCTTGGCGCCCGTTTCCCACTTCTCTACGGTGGATTCGCTCGTATTCAGGAGTCGCGCAAACACTGGCTGGCTTACCCGCTGCTTTTCTCGAATGCGCCGGATGCGCGCAGGGGCCATCCGTGGGGGAACAGACAGGCAGGACTCGTCAAATTCGCGCATGGTCGCCTTGTCGATTGTTCCAGCGCGGTACATGCCGGCAACACTGCTGTGGATCGCCTCAAATGCGTCACTCTTGAATTTCAGTTTCTTAGCCAAGACATATCTCCTCAAGTTCTGAGATCCGCAGTTCCTTTGCAATATCGGCGTCCGTCTTACCCGCATAGAGGCTCGCCAAGCCGCGGAATTCCACCTACTCATCGTCTCCGATATTCGCCCGATCCTTCTTTGCGAATAGGTAGGCATATACCAGTAACGGCCGCCTCGGGCAACGACGATCGAGCGGTACAGATTTTTTCCGAGCCGCTTCTTGAAGACCGCGCCGCCCAAGTCGTCTGCCTGGCCCAGAACCATTTGCCCTATTGCTGAACAGAGCTCTTCGTCGGAGATATGCGCTTTTTCGCCGCTTTTGAGAACCAAGCCGTCCTAAAGACCCGGCCCGAAATCCCAACCTGACTCGCTCCTGCCATATTGTAGCACCTGGTGCTATCGAACCCAAGCCCCGCTTCTCCTCTCGGACAAGCCCGCGTCTCCTGTCGGAGGTGTTGGCTCGGAGGTGTTGGCGTCTCTTACTCCGCGGCCTTTGCCGGCGCCCCGGTTACCCCCAATGCAAAATCCGCATCTTCCGAGCTGCGGCTCATTACGGGATGCTGCCGCAGGCCCTGCGCGGAGGCTCGTTGCGCAACCTGCTGCGCGGCCGCGTTAAACACCTGGCTCAACGGAGCGGTTCCCTTCCCATCCTTGATGGCCTGCAGCAGAAAATACGTGAAATATCCATGCTGCAATTCGCGGCTCTCAAGCGACTCCTCATCCACTTGGCTGGCGGCCATCACAATCCGTCCCGTGCCTTCGGTCATCCGCTCCAGCATTGGGCCCGAAGGCGCGGTGTTGGCCAGGCCGGCGGTCATCAACGGCGACTGGTTGGTGAGTGAGCCGCCGCTATAGCAGGTATCGAGAATGACTGCCGTGCGCAGCGCTTTCATGCGCGTGGCCACGGCGTTTGCCAGTTCCACCATGGGATAGGCCGTGGCGTAGAGCGCGTCTTCGTCGAGGTTGCCGCCGGAATTGACTTCGGTATCGTACGTGATGAAGTAGTTCGCGCCGGCGGCGGAATCGGCAGTGCGCGGGGTGCCGTGCGTGGCCATGTAGATCAGCACCAGGTCGTCCGGCTCGGCGTGGCGCGCAATCCAGTTCAGGCCTTCCTTGATGTTTCTGGTCGTCGCCTGATCGTCGGTGAGCACATGGACATGCGTTGGCGGAAAGCGCCCAATCGCCGGATCGGTCAGCTCCGCTGCAAACGCCGAAGCGTCGGAGGTGGTGTAGTTGAGCCTGGGAATGGTCTGATCGCTGAAGCGGCCGATGCCGACAACCAGCGCCCACTTCTGCTGGATCGGTCCCGGCGGCTTTGCGGGGCCGCTCGGCTGCGTTGCCGGCGCGTTCGCTCCGCCTGAATCGCCTGGCCTGGCAACCGCCGCAAACCCACGCCCCGCCGGCGTAGCCAGCACCAGCGGATTCAGCCCCTGCTGCATTGCTTCCGAGCCGTTGAAGCGCGCCTTGTCCAGCGCATATTTCGCCAGCGCGTCGTGGCCCAGGCGTTGCTCCATGAGACTGCGGTAATACCACGCGTCGCCCAACTCGCTGCATTCGGAAACAGCATGCTTGAGCAGTTGCAAGGCATCTTCGAAGGCGCCGCGATCACTTTGCGGGGTCACGCGTTCCAGCGCCTGCACCACAAGATCTTTGCCTGCGCCACAGCGGGGGCCTTGTGCGCGAGCAGGAGCAGAGAGGAAGGCCGACAGCGCCATGAGGAATGCGATGGAGCAGCTCTTCATCACTGTCCTGCCGGCTTCTTCGCCGCTCGCGCTTTCATGGTTGCCAGCACTTTCGCGCTTACGCCATTGCCGGTCAAATCCTGCTGGCCGGCGGCGCTCAGGTCGAAGTTGACTGCTTTGGCCGAACGGATTGCGGTTGTAACCGTATCGTCTTCCATGCCGGACTTCACCATGGCGACGATCTGGGCGTTGGTCAGGGCCTTTGCCGACGTGCCGGCTTTGCTTCCCGCCGCACCCGCCGAGGGCCTGCCCTTGGCCGCCGAGGCCGGCACGGCCTTCTGATTCTTCTGTTCTTCGATCATCTTGTAATGCGCAATGGCCGTCTCAATGCGCTTTTGCGGTTCAAGAAAATACTTCTCCGCTGGCTTCTGGTCGATGGCCTTGCCGTAATCGATGGCGGCCTCATCGAGGTATTTCATCGCCGACTTCTCGTCTTCTGCCGCATAGGCAAGAGCCTCATAGGCCACGCCGATATTGTAGAGGCGGTAAGCATCGTCCTGGGGCTTGGGAAGCGGCGCCGCCGTCTCATACGTCTCGAGCGCCCGCTGCCACAGTCCAGCCTGCGCAAGCTTGTCGCCCTCGTCCAGAGCGCCCTTCTGCCGCGCCAGATAGACCTCGACCGTCTCCCTGGTGTTGACGATATGCTCGGCGATTTGGCGCACCGCATCCTGAATCAGCTTGCCGCGCAGCTCCGCATCGGTGGGAGGGTTGAGATCCTCGCTGCCGGCGCTGCCCGTGATCCGGCTCCAGGCGCTGTCGACAGTTCCCTTAATGCCGTTGGACACGTTGTTTCCGTTGCTGTCGAACTCCTTGTCGTACTTGGCGCGTACGTTGTCTGAAGCCAGTGCCTGCCCGGCTGAGCTTCTGGCCTGGAAGGCAACACCAAGGTCCCCGGTGACGCGCGTATAGGTCTGTGTCTTCGACCCATTCTTGCCCGTGGCCAGCGACGGCCGCGTAGTTACGGTGGGTTGAGGATGCGCGAACGAAACGATCTGGCAACTGATGATGGTCGCTGCGCCGACTTCGTCCGCCCGGAGCTGGGGATCGTCCTTGAGCAATTCCGTTTCCAGCAGCCCCTGCAAGTCGTGAATCAGGTCGCTCTGGTTATCGTGGCCGGTGACCTTCACCTTGATGGTGGCGCCAGTCAGATGAACGGCTGCCGGAAGCTTGCGCATCAGGGTTACTTTGTCTTTGAACACCAACGTCCCGAACGACTGCCCGCCCGCCACCCTGGCCGCCAGCAGCGCTAGCCCCAAGCACGCGAAGACCAGCCCTCTCGTCGTCCGATTCATTTTGTCCCCTTGTCTAACTCCGCTTAGGGCGTGCCTTTTGATCCCCCGGTGCGCTCCTTTGCCCAATCCCCAGGCTCGCAAGAAAGAGCATACAGGGCAAATGTCAACCAAGTCGCGGAGCGCGCCAGGCCTTGGCCGGAGTGGAGGCTCATGGGCCGCCTGCGCAAACGATTTGCCCCCATCCAGCCCCAAATCTCCCCAGCGAGAGGAAAATCGCTTATTCTGTTAATAATTCCTTACTTGCTTCGGCAAGGCCTCACCTTAACCCTTATGAATCCAGTCGCTTTGGCGGTTGACGATCTTCGGGAGCAGTATACGCGGGAGATGGCGCTCGTTCGCCAGACCTGCGAGCGCACCGGCGACGGCACTGCCGCCATCCGCCGCCGCTCTGCCGTTGTTGACCGTATCCTCATTGAAATGTGGCGCAGAGCCTTTGCCGGACTTCCCTCGCTCAACGTGTCGCTTCTCGCCCTGGGTGGATATGGCCGCAAGGATTTGTTCCCTTACTCCGACATCGATGTTCTCTTTGCTTTCGCCGACGAGAAAACCGAAGAGCACTCCAAGGAGGCAGTCCGCTCCATCATCCAGGGCATGTGGGACATCGGCCTGCGCGCGAGCCCCAGTTCCCGGACGGTGAAGGAAGCCGGGCGCTTCGACCCCGACAACCTCGAATTCACGCTTGCCACGCTCGACCGCCGCTTCCTTGCCGGCCAGTTTCCGCTTTATCAGCAACTTCATCAAACGGTGCTCCCCGGCCTGGTGCTGAGCGAGTGGAACACCGTTACCCAGAAGCTGGGCGAGATTGCCCGCGCCCGCCACGCCAAGTACGGCAACACCATCTTTCACCTGGAACCCAACCTCAAGGAATGTCCCGGCGGCCTGCGCGACTACCACCTGGCCGTTTGGTTCGCCCTGCTCTTCCACTTGAAGGAAACCAAGGAATGGCCCCGCCAACGTGGCGGCGTCTTCCAAAGCGCCCGCGGAGACGCCGAAGCCGCCTTCGACTTCCTCGCCGCCGCCCGATGTTTTCTGCACTTCCGCCACGGCCGCGATGACAACACGTTGGACTGGCAATCGCAGGACGAGGCAGCCGCCAACAGCATCGGCCTTGAAACCCGCGGAACGGCGGACCCCAGTTACTGGATGCGGACCTACTATCGCCACGCGCGCATCATCTACCGCCGTGCTGCCCTCTTGATGGAGCACCTGCCTGCTCCGGTCAGCTTCTATAAGCAGTTCCGTCGCCGCCGCACCCCCATCGCCGGAACTGACTTCCTGCTCGACCAGGGCCGCATCGATATCGTTCCCGGCGCGCAGTTCAATGACACCGCCGCCATCTTGCGCATCTTTTCGCTCATGGCCACGCACGGCTATACCCTTTCGCAGGCTGCGGAAGATCGAATCACCGACGCCCTCCCCGCTCTGGCCATCCACATCCCCGAGGGGCCGTACCTGTGGAACGCGCTGAGAGAAGTGCTGCTCGGCCCCCACGCCGCGCAGTCGCTGCGCACCATGCACGCGCTCGGCGTTCTGGAAATGCTGATCCCTGAGTTTCATGGCATCGACGCCCTGGTGATTCGCGACAGCTACCACCGCTACACCGTCGACGAGCACACCTTCCTCACCATCGACAACGTCCACAGCCTGCGCGCGCCGACGCACGACTACGAGCAGCGCCTGGCTCAGTTGCTGCCCGAAATCGACCGCCTCGATCTTTTCCTCCTGGCCTTGCTCTTGCACGACACCGGCAAGGCTCGCCGCAACGGCGAACACGCCGGCCAGAGCGTGGAACTGGCCGATGCGTTCCTCGCGCGCCTGGACTTCGACGCCGAGGAGCGCGAGTCGATTCTCAAGCTCATCCGGCTGCATCTGGAAATGTCGCTCGCCCTGCGCCGCGACATCTTCGATATTGAAAACGTTCGCAGTTTCGCCGACAAAATCGGCAGCCCGCAGTTGCTCAAGATGCTCACCATCATGACCTTCGCCGACATCAAGGCCGTCAACCCCGACGCTCTTACGCCTTGGAAGGCCGAGAACCTATGGCAGTTCTACATGTCAACCGCAAACTTTATGGACCGCTCTGTCGACGAGGTCCGCTACCACGCCGCCATCGACCCCACCCTGCTCAACCGCATCCGATCCATGGTCCCTCCCGCGCAATACGAGTCGCTCCGGCAATTCCTTGAGGGCCTGCCTCAGCGCTACCTGCAAACCCGCCTTCCCGAGCAGATCCGCCACCACTTCCAGATGGCCCTCAATCTTGAAAAAGACCCTGTCCAGCTTGACCTGCGGCCCAATCGCCAGCTGTTCGACCTGACCGTGATTACCCGCGACCGCACCCGCCTGTTCGCCGACGTGGCCGGAACCCTGGCCGCCTGGGGCATGAACATCGTCAAAGCCGGCGCTTTCTCCAACGAAGCCGGAGTCATTGTGGACAGCTTTCATTTCACTGACGTCTTCCACACCCTGGAACTGAACCCCAGCGAGAAAGACCGCTTCCTCGCCAATCTTCACGACGTGGTAGCGCAAAAGCTCTCCGTCAAGCAGTTGCTCGAGGCGCGGCGCCATATGAACCACCCCTCCAACCTCAAGGTTGAGGTCGCTACGCGGCTAGAATTCGACTCCGAATCCTCCACGCACTCCACGCTGTTGCAGGTCATCTCCCAGGATGTTCCCGGCCTGCTTCGCCAGATTGCCCTTTCGCTCGCCGCCCACCAGTGCGACATCAAGGTAGCCCTCATCGATACCGAAGGCGAAACCGCCATCGACGTCTTCTACTTGACGCGACGCGACAAGAAACTGTCCGACGAGGTTCAGCAATCCCTGGCCGGCGATTTGACCGGCGCGCTGGAAGCGATGCGCACGCCGTCCAGCGCGTAGGTTCAGAGCAGCCGTTCGTAAGGTTGATACACCGGTTCCCACACGTAGGCGCGAAGCTGTTCCTTGAGGGTCGCTCCGTCCGCGATGGCTGCCACTCCGTCGGCAATGGCCTGCCGTCCCACGGCCTCCGCAACGATCATGCCCACCTTGCGCGATTCCCCAATCGGCGGGAGCAATCGCCCATTTTTGTCTTCGCGCGCGGGAGACATTGCGGCAAGCGCCTTTGCAGCGCCCATGATCATGTTGTCTGTGACGCGTCGCGCGAGAGAGACCAGGATGCCCAGCGCGAGGCCCGGAAAGATATACGAGTTGTTGGTCTGCGCGATGGGAATGAGCTTACCATTCACCTCGACCGGCACGAAGGGGCTGCCTGTGCCTATGAGCGCGCGGCCCTCCGTCCAGTGCAACAAATCAGCGGGCGTGGCTTCGGCGCACGAGGTCGGATTCGAAAGCGGGAAGATGATGGGCCGCGGCGTATGGCTGGCCATGGCGCGAACAATCTCCTCCGTAAATGCGCCCGCCTGCGCGGACGTTCCCACCAGCGCCGTAATCTGGGCGTTGCGCACCACGTCGAGCAGAGATATATTCCCCCCCCTGGAGAGCTGCCAGCCTGCTACATCGGCGCGTGGATGCACCCAGGGCTGCTGGCTCTCGCGAATACCCCGTGCGCCTTCAACCAGCAATCCATAGCGATTGAACGCGTAGATGCGGCTACGGGCCTGCGCTTTGCTCAAGCCTTCTTCCTGCATCGCAGCGACCAGCAGGTTGGCGATACCCACGCCCGCGCCGCCTGAACCGAACAGCGCGATCTTCTGCTCTTTGAGCAGAATGCCGGTCGCGTTCACTGCGGCCAGCAGCGTTGCCGTGGTAACTGCGGCTGTGCCCTGAATGTCGTCGTTGAAGGTGCATAGGCGATCGCGGTAGCGCTCCAGCAGCCTCGCGGCGTTGGTCCCCGCAAAGTCCTCCCACTGCAGAAGGATGTGCGGCCAACGGCGCCCGACTGAGGTGACGAAGGCCTCCACAAAGTCGTCGTACTCCTGACCGCGAACGCGATGGTGCTGCCAGCCGATGTAGATTGGGTCGCGGAGCAGCGCTTCGTTATCAGTGCCCACATCAAGCAGCACAGGCAAACAATGTTCCGGAGGAATCCCCGCCAGGGCCGTGTAGAGAGCCATTTTGCCGATGGGAATACCCATGCCGCCGGCGCCCTGGTCGCCGAGTCCGAGAATGCGCTCGCCATCCGAGACCACGATGCAGCGCACATCGTCATAGCGGGACGCGGAAAGAATCTGGTCCATGCGATCCCGGTTTGGATAGCTGATGAATAACCCGCGCGGTTTGCGCCAAATCTCGCTGAAACGCTGGCAACCCTCGCCAACAGCCGGCGTATAGACGATGGGCAGCAGCTCCTCCGTGTGCTCGGCAATCAGCGAGTAAAACAGCGTCTCGTTGTTGTCCTGCAAATCGCGCATGTTGCTGTACTTGCCAAAAGCCGTATCGCGGCTGGCAAGCACACGCATTCTCCGCGCGCGCTGATCTTCAAGCGTTCCGATGTGGGGCGGCAACAGGCCGTGAAGCCCGAAGGCATCGCGCTCCTCTTCCGTGAAGGCAGTGCCCTTGCTGAGCCGCGGATTCAGAAGCAGGTCGATGCCGTGCAACCGGGTTTGAACAATCTTCTTTTTGGCCAATGGCGGCCCCTGCAGTTCCGTGTTCACAAGCAACTTCTCCTTGAACTTCTTCGGCGGAAGACGTGCGTCTCCCGGAAAAACGCTATGGCTCTTCGATGATAGCCAAATCCCATGGCGCCAGCGTGACATTTGCGGCGTGAGCCACGGACTTCCCATCGAGCAAATTGGTGCCGGAGGCATAGCTGTAAGTGAGTTTCACTTCGACGCTGGAGTAGTTGAAGTAGTAATGCAGCCGCTTGCCCACGCGGTTGACACCGTGCTGCACATGAACAGCCTGTGGCAGTTGCTGATCGGAGCCGGTGAGCCCCGCTTTTTCCAACTCGGCCTTGAGCACCGCAGCCTGCAGAGCGTCCGACAAGTAGGTCCCTTCATAAAGCAGCGCTCCTTTGCCGAACTCGTTCTGCGTGATCGCCGGCCATTTTCCAAAGAAAGGATGGTCATAATAGGCGATAGCCCTGGCATGTTCGGGCATAAGAAATTCGGCCCAATATGAAACCTTGTTATCGGCGCCTGCGTGGAACGGATCGTCCTTCAGAGCGAGCGGATGTTCGAGGTTTGAAAACTCCTGGTAACTCAGGCCGGCTGCCTCGCGCAAAGGCCCAGGCGCGCGCACCCAGCGGACAGCAGAGTTCTCGTTGGCGAACCCGCTCTTGAAAGTCATGACGACGTGTCCGCCATTTTTCACGTAGTCCGAGATCCGTTCGAGCAGCGCGTCGTCGGCAACGTAGAGCGCGGGCACGATGAGTAGCTTGTATTGCGAAAAGTCCTGCGTCTCGGGGAAGACAAAATCCGCGCCCACATTCAGGTCGTAGAGCGACTTGTGCATCTGCTGCACAAGCGAGGCGTAGCCATCGGGCTCTCCCGTCCAGCTTCTTGCCGGTACGCCGCCTCCGTAGGGCATGAAACTGATTGCATTCGCCGAGTCGCGGCTCCAGAGTATAGCCACCTGGTTATGGACATGCAGATCAACGAGGCGCGGCCCGATTTTCTGCAGTTCGTGTGCGGTTCGGCTCACCTCGGCGTACACGCGATTGGGTTCGAGGTCATGCGAAAGGATGCCCTTCCAATAAGTCTCCTGATTGCCGTGGATGGAGGCCCAATGCCAGTACTCGACCATGTTGGCGCCGCCGGCAAGGTAGGTGTAGACATCTTCGCGAATCTGGCCGTCGTATGGAGGAAACTGGCTGCCGGAGGTCCAGCCGATCGTCTGCGCGTTGGTCTCGGTTACCAGAAAATTCGTGTGGCGGAGGGAACGGGAAAAGTCCGCCTGCAGCGCCTGGAAGGAACCGTCGTAGTGGTCCTGCGTTCCGTGATAGATGTTGTCGGCCACAATGTCGAGCGAGCCGGCAATCGCCTCTTCATTTACGTCGCGCTTCATCATGCCGCCGTAGTCGGTGGTGATGAACTGCGCGGGGTCGGCACATTCGCGCACCAATACCGCCTGCCAATGGAGAAAGTCCGTAACGCGCATCTGGCTCCAGCGCGTCCACTCCAGCTTGTAACCGGTGGAGATAGTCCCGTCGCGCCGGGGCAGGTCTTCCCAGGTATGCAGATCCTCGCCCCAGTAATTGAGGAACCATGCTTTCGAGAGCGCTTCCGGCGTTCCGAATTTTTTCTCCAGATAATGCTGGAAGCCAATGAAGACATCCGTGTTGGCGGCGTCGTAGCTGCCGGTTTCGTTATCGAGTTGCCATCCAATGACAGTTGGATTGTCTTTGTAATGGGCAACGATGCGGCGAATCAGCCGCTCGGCGTAGAACCTATACGCGGGCGAATCTGTGTCCATGTTCTGCCTCAGGCCGTAGGTGCTCGCAATGGGCTTGCCCCCAAACATGCCGGAAGGAATGCGCTCAGCGAAAATCTCCGGATGCTGGTGCGCCATCCATGCGGGAATGGAATATGTCGGCGTCCCGAGGATGACCTTGATTCCGGCCTTGCCCATCGCGTC
The DNA here is from genome assembly GCA_050013495.1 of Occallatibacter sp. Taxonomy (GTDB): domain Bacteria; phylum Acidobacteriota; class Terriglobia; order Terriglobales; family Acidobacteriaceae; genus Telmatobacter. The sequence goes on from JBEKFD010000040.1 coordinate 23,406, forward strand.
CACGACGCGGTCCATCCATGCGTACTCAAATCGGCCGTCCTCGGGCTCCCACAGGCTCCAGGTGGATTCGCCCATGCGTACGACATTCAGCCCCGCACCTTTCATCAAGGCGACGTCCTTGTCGAGCCGCGCAGCCTGGCCGCCGGGCATGTCCTGCGGCATGTACTCGTTGTAGTACGCAGCCCCGTAAAGCACGGTCGGAAAGCTGAGGTCCGGGCCGGGCGCGGCTGGCTGCTGTGCGCGAGGGGCGACAGTGAATAGAAGAACGAAAGCGGTAAGCGCGGTAGTTCGAAAGGCTGATAACCGCATGACTTGACCTCCGATTCAATCGAAGGGCAAGTCTAAATCAATCAGGATGGCTTAGCCGTAATATCAGTCCCACGGGTTGATGATCGGGACGCCGGTGGATTGGAAATGGGTGACATTGCGGGTAACGACAGTCATCCCGTGAACGAGAGCGGTCGCGGCGATGAGGGCATCGCGATCTTCCAATGGATTCGGAACATTCAGGGCCGCGCAACGTTGTGCAATGGCGACGTCCACGGCAAGAATGCGCCCGGCGAAAGATTCAAGTACCGGGCCCCGTACCCATGAACGGAGCAAAGCGCCTTGCGCTGGGTCTCGGCGCTCAAGGAGTAGGAAGCCAAGTTCCAGCTCCAAAATCGTCATGGCAGACAAATAAAGATCGGAAGCGGTGACGGAGACGACCCAGGACTGAACGTGCCTGTCGATCTTTGCCGGCCGATTTCGCGCAGGAAAAGCCTTCCGCATCTCGGATACGACGTTGGTATCCAAGAGATACATCATGAGAAGTCGGCAGGACGGAAGAGTTTGCCGCCCAAGCGCGGCGGTTCAAAGTCTATGTCCCCCACTCCAGGCATGGCCAGCATGTCGAGAATACTCTCCCGCTTTTTCGTGATCTTCTGATATTCCCGGATCGACAGCAGCACGTGCGCGGGCCGGCCGCGGTCGGTGATAAACACCGGCCCTTTGCGAGCCGCTTTCTTGGCCCGACTGGTGTCCTGATTGAATTCCCGGCTTGATAAAGTGGTGATGGGCACGAGGCGCCTCCCATGTAGCAACGTTTCTACATTCTAGCACGGTTCGAAAGAGTTTGCCCGCGCATTGGATCAATACTCCGGCGTGCGTTTGTTCAGGAGTTAGCCGGTTCGAGTTACTGCGCTGTCTCCAGCGTGTGTGCGGCGCGATCCAGTGACTGCGTCAGCACCGTCAACTGCTGCGCTGCGCGGCTCGGGTCTTTGGCGTCGATTGCCTCATTCACGCCGGGGATCACGACTGCCGCATAGCCGGTGAACTCCCCCGGCGCATAGATTGTGTGACGGTACCAGGGGCGATTGGGCAGGCCGGCATCGGAGACCAGATCACCCTCGGTTCCACGCAGCGCGGTATTGAGCTTGCCCAGGTCGCCTTTGCCGGCGGTCTGCAGATCGTGGACTCTCTGTGCGGCGGCCACAAAGCGGCCGGCGGCAACTTCCGCAGCGGCAAAGTCAAGAGAAGTCAAGCCGTCATCCGACGCCTTGCGCCGGGCCGCAACAATATAGGTGTCGATGGCCTTTGCGTATGTCACATAGTCGTACGGAAGCACGTCGGTGTCCGCCATGCGCAAGGCTTCCAGACCGAAGACACGCGCCATCTCCTGCAGATAGACAAAGTGCGGATCGGCATTCTGCACGTACCATGCGTAGTCGTCGAACGCGGAGTGATATACGCCATAAGGTCCGCTCGAGCCGATGTCGGTGGAGGGCACGCCGATGTGCTGCAGGAAAGGCGTGAAGTCGGAGCCGGAGCCCAGGTCGCCCACATGCACATCTTCATTTTCCGCCGGCGCATTGGAGCCGCGATGCTCGTTGCCTTCCAGCTTGGCATTCTTCCATTGGTCGTAGACCGTGGCGCCGAGCGGGCTGGGAACTGAGCGGGTCAGTTCGCGAACAAACTGCTTCAGCGACGGCACAGCCGCGGCGGAGAAATCCGGGCCGGCCACAGCTACGTCCACATTGAAGTAGGCTACGGCGCGCTCCAGGGTTTTGGCGTGCGCCTCCACCCATTCCGTCGAGCCGATCAGGCCTTCTTCCTCGGCGTCCCAACTGCAGAACACAACGGTCCGCTTAGGCCGCCACCCCTGCTTGAGCAGCACGCCAATGCCATGCACGGCTTCGAGCATGGCCGCCGTGCCGCTGTTGGGATCGACAGCCCCATAGACCCATGCATCGCGGTGATTGCCGGCGACCACCCAGTCGTCTGGATACTCGGCGCCTTTCACTTTGCCGATCACGTCCCAGATGATGCGGCGCTGATAATCCTGGTCCGAAACAAGATGGACTTTCACGCCTCCCGGCCCAAGGTGATAGCGGAAGGGCAGCGCGCCCTGCCAGCCCTGCGGAACACCGGGTCCTTGCAGCGCTTTCAGGATGGGCGAAGCGTCGTGGTAGCTGATCGGGATGGAGATGATGCGCGGCTGGTTGCCCTCGGGTGAGATGCGCGCCGAGTCGGGAAGGTCGGGCGTGGAGGCCACGCCGGGCGTCTCCGGGTCGCCGGGATATTTAAACAGGAACTGAACCGAACCGCGCTGCACACCGGTGTCGGGACGCCATGGGCCGATAGGCCACGGGTCGCCCTTGTAGTATCCGTCGTCCTGCGGATCGGAGTAGATAAGCACACCCGCCGCGCCTCGTTGCTCGGCGATGTAAACCTTGACCCCGCGAAAGTTTCCTCCGTAGCGCACCAGCACGATCTTTCCGTGCAGGTCGACATGCTGAGCGGCGAGCTGATCGAAATCTTCCAGCCTGCCGTAGTTGGCATAGATCACTTCTCCGGTTACGTCTCCCGAGCCGGAAGACCCGTTGAAGGGCATCACCACCCGCGGATCGTCCTGGCCTGGGTCGCCGACCACGTGCTCGCGCGTCGGCCCGCTGATGAGCAGCTTGCCGCTCGGGTCGAAGGCCTCCATGCGCACCACTTTGGGCCAGTTCAACAGCACGCGGTAGGGGACAATCTCCGTATCCAGGCCAGCGGCGCGAAACTTCTCGGCAACATATTCGGCGGTCTTGCGATCTTCAGGCGTAGCGGCTAGATGAGGCTCGGCAGTGAGCGTCTTCAGGTGCTGGCCGGCCAGCTTGGCGTCCGGCACGGCGAGAAACTCCTGTTCGATCTTGGACTCGGCTGAAAAGTCCACATAGCCGAAGACCGTTGCGGGTGCGGATTGGGCCTGAAGCAGCGCTGACGCTAGAGCCGGAAGCATAAAAAAAGCGGACAGAGTGCGAAGAATCATTCGCGAGTTCCCTTTGAAAGGAGTGATCGAGTTTCCCGTAATTTAGAATGCGAACCTGAACCGACGGGGAAGCAGGAATTAAGCAAAAGCTTACACTAAAGGGCAGGGGACACTTCATCTGAGCGCGGACCGCGAGTTGAATCGGGAACCATTGAGCCTCGCGGTCGAAGAGGCCGCCGCGGCCACGCAGGCGTTCCCCGACCAGCAAGACAGCAAGCTTCCGCAGATTGTTCGCGCGCTCCGCAATCCCAACTTCCGCCTCTTCTGGAGCGGGAATTTCCTCTCCAACATCGGCACTTGGATGCAGAACGTGGCGCAGGGATGGCTGGTGCTCTCGCTCACCGGTTCTGCATTCTGGCTAGGCGTGGTGGGCTTCGCCGGCTCCATTCCATTTCTCATCTTCACGCTGTT
>JBEKFD010000041.1:0-26296 GCA_050013495.1 Occallatibacter sp.
AGCGCCGCTCCCCACTCGCAGGCGGAGTACGACCGCATCATGGGCCTGCGCGACAAAATGTTCAATGCCAACGGCGCAATCTACATTGCCATTGTCATCTGGTGGATCGCCTGCCTGTGGATCGACGAACCGGGAGCCAATGCAGCGGAGCCGCCGCAGAACCTCACGCCCAAGCCGGAATATGTACTCACCGAGGACGCAGAAGCGGCCGAACAGGCGGCGGATGCGGAGCCAATCGAAACACCCGGTGCAGCGGAACCCGAACCACAGGAGTAGCACGCAAGGATAAGCGGTCCCTAAGTCCCTAGTCCCTAGTCCCTAAGTCCCTAGTCCCTTAGTCCCTGGCCCCTAAATATGGCAGCTTGCCTGGCCGCGCTTCTCCAGGTATTTCTGGTGGTATTCCTCGGCACGCCAGAAGGTCTGCGCCGGCTCGACCTTTGTGACAATCCGCTTGGGCTTGAATCGCCCCTCGGCCGTCAGTTGCTCAATCTTGGCCTGCGCCTCGGCCTGCTGCTCAGGCGAGTGGAAGAAAATCGCCGATCGGTACTGCGCGCCCCAGTCCGGCCCCTGGCGGTTCAGCGTAGTCGGATCGTGAAGCGCGAAGAACGCGTCCAGTAACTGCTCGTAGGTCACCAATGCCGGATCGAAGTCCAGCTCCACCACTTCCGCGTGCCCGGTCGAATCCGTGCACACGTCCTTGTAGCTGGGCCGCTCGAGGCTCCCGCCTTCGTAGCCCACCTCTGTTTTAATTACTCCCGGAATGGCTGCGAACGCCGCCTCCACGCCCCAAAAACATCCTGCTCCAAACGTCGCCTTTTCCATGCTCATACCCCTTCAGATGCTCCAGACCCAATAACGGTATCAAATTTACGGCCAGCGCCTGACCCCATTACACTAAAACTCGATGACCGGAAATCTGTTCGACGCTCCCGACTCTCCGGCCCAGGCAGGCTGGTTCACCGCTCACTGCGACGGCGGATCGCGCGGCAACCCCGGCCCCTCCGGCTATGGCGCGGTGGTAGAAGACCCGCAGGGCCGCATCGTCGCCCGGCTGGCGCAGTTCCTGGGCATCCAGACCAATAACTACGCCGAATACTCCGGCCTTCTGGCGGTTCTGAAATGGGCCATCGAGAACGGTGCGAAGCACCTCCGCGTGGTTTCCGATTCCGAGCTAATGGTCAAGCAAATGAAGGGCCAGTACAAGGTTGCAAGCCCGGTGCTGCGCCCGCTCTACGAGCAGGCTCGACGGCTGGCCGCGCGACTGGAAAAATTTGAGATGCGCCACACGTTGCGGGGCGGCAACCAGGAAGCCGATCGCCTGGCCAACGAAGCCATGGACAAAGGCATGGGCCGCACCCCGGCCCAGCAAGCCACCGAGGCCGCCGCGCGCCGCGTCAGCGATGCTCCGCTTCGCCCTCCAGCAATGCCTGGCCCATCCGCCGTCAAGCCTCCCCGCCAAGTCATTGAAGGCTATGTTAAAGACGGCGTCGTGCACCTGCTGGAAGGCGAACTACCGGACGGCATCTTCGTAAAAGTCATTCGCGAATAAAAGCTCAAGGCTGTTTCAACGTCCCATGCTCTGGTGCGCCGGATATCTGAAAGCCTCCATCGTGCCACTTGTAGCGCAGGCGCACAAACCCTGTTGTGCAGCAATTCCCAAGAAGATTCTGTCGGTCGAGCATCTCGATCACCAGCTCGGCCTGCTCGCCGTAAGCCTTGTGCAGGCCTAAATTCGTGCCGCCGCCGGTATGACAATAGGCCAGCAGCTTCGGATGTCCGTTGGCCATTGAATAGATGTATATGTAATGCGTGTTCTGTGTGCTGCCGCTGTCGTAGCGCAGAACCACGATCGCGTCTTCCTTGCCGTCTCCAGTCACATCGGCGTACTCAATAGACTGCAAGGTAAAACCAGGCGACCCAGCGGCATACTTCCCGGTGACCCCATTGACCAACCGGACAGTCTGGCCCTTGATCGTTCCTCCCGGCGACACGTCTAGCCATTGCAGGCGCGCATGACCAAGCAGATGGCTGCTCAATTGGTAGGAGAAATTCTTGAAATCCACCTGCCGAATCGTCTTCTGGGCGTGGACGAACACCGAGGACGCCAGAATCATGACTCCAAAAATGAGAGAGCGCATAGCTTCAGCTTACTGCCGATGCATGCGCTCTTCAATCGCCGAGTGGGAACCCGCGGGTGCACCAGAGCCTGCCCTGAACTTGTCGAAGGGGCTCGCTACTAAGACCCAGGAGATAAGGTCGCCAATGCACGGAAGATCAAGGCTGCAATCTGTCACCTGTCATCTGCAATCTGCCTGTTACACCCTCCGCCCCAGATCGTTCCGCCAGGCATGCCCTTCGCGCTCGAGCAGCCGGTCGGAGCACTCCGGTCCCCACTTGCCGGCAAAGTAATTGGGGAAGACTTCCGGCTTTTTCGCCGCCCAGGCTTCAAGAATCGGCGTGTACAGCGCCCAGGTCGTCTCCACGCCGTCGCGATGTGCGAATAAGGTTTGATCGCCCAGCATCGCTTCAAGGAGCAGCCGTTCATAGCCGTTGGCGCTCGATTTCCCGAAGGCTGCTTCGTAGTCGAAGTCCATATTCACCGGGCACACTGACATGTCCGACGAGGTCGGCACCTTGGCTCCGAAGCGCAGCGCGATTCCTTCATCCGGCTGGATGCGGATGGTGAGCAGGTTGGGCTGAATGTCCTGGCAGGGCCCAGTGTTCTGCAGCCGGTTGAAGATCAGCAGGGGCGGCTGCTTGAACTGGATGCTGACCTCGGTGGCCTGCTGCTTGAGCCGCTTGCCGGCGCGCAAATAAATCGGCACGCCCGCCCAACGCCAGTTCTCGATTTGGAGGCGGATTGCCGCATAGGTCTCGGTGCCCGATTCGGGATTCACCCGCTCCTCATCGCGATAGCCGACCACGCGTTGTCCGTTGATGACCCCGGGCCCGTACTGGCCGCGCACGGCATTCAAAATCGGAATCGGCGGCATCGACTTCCAGACTTTCAGCTTCTCCTGGCGCACGCTCTCCGACTCAAAGCTCGACGGTGGCTCCATGGTCACAAAGCTCAGCAACTCCATCATGTGGTTCTGCACCACGTCGCGGAGCGCGCCAGCTTTTTCGTAAAACGGTCCGCGACCCTCTACGCCCAGCGTCTCGGCCGCGGTGATCTGCACGTGGTCGATGTAGTTACGGTTCCAGATGGGCTCGAAGATTCCGTTCGCAAAACGGAACACCAAGATGTTCTGTACCGTTTCCTTGCCGAGATAGTGGTCGATGCGGAAGACCTGGTTCTCGTGGAAGACGGCATTGACCTGGTGATTCAACTCGCGCGCCGAATCCAGATCGTGCCCGAACGGCTTCTCAATCACCACCGCCGTCTTCCCTCTTTCAGGATTCGCCATGCCCTGCGCACCCAGGTTCTCCACAATGCCGGCAAAGAACTCCGGCGCAGTGGCCAGATAGAAAAGCCGGTCGCCGCCGAGCCCTTTCTCGGCGTCAATTCGCTCTAACTCCACCTTAAGTCCGGCATAACTTGCCGGATCGTCGAAGTTAAGGGGAAAGTAACTGATCTGCTTCACAAAGTCATCCAGCATGGGGTCGCCCGCCTGCACGCCTCCAAACTCGATAATGCCGTCGCGCATGTCCGCCGCAAACTCGTCGCCCAGCGGACGCCGCGCCACGCCCACGATGGAAAACTTCTCCGGCAGCAGCTTGTTCTGGCGCAGATGAAACAGCGCCGGCAGCAGCTTGCGCTTGGTCAAGTCGCCCGAAGCGCCAAAGATCACCAGAATCCCCGGATCGGGAATCGTTTCACGCCCGTGAGGGACCTTGGAAAGATCCTCCGGCTTAACACTCATCTGCATCGTCGCCATCGTCGAGCCTCCTCAGCTTGCAGTTCACAGTTCTTAGTTCAAAGTTCGCAGCCAGTTGGCAATTCGCCCGTCGTGCTAGTACCCGGCCTCGACCGATAAGCCAGTCCAGCTTTCCGGAGTTCGCAACTATGAACTGCGAACTAAGAACTGTGAACTTGTCCCTCAGTCCTTCTTCACCGCATGTCCGCCAAACGCGTTGCGCATAATCGCCAGCATACGGTCAGTGAAGTTATTCTCTTCCCGCGAACGGATTCGGCGCATCAGCGACTCGGTGATAATCGGCGCCGAAACATTCAAATCAATCGCTTCAATCACGGTCCAACGGCCTTCGCCCGAGTCTTCGACAAATGCTTCAAGCCCATCGAGCGTCGGATTCTTTTTAAGTGCTTCGGCGGTCAGATCGAGCAGCCAGCTCCGCACCACGCTGCCATAGCGCCATATCTCGGCGATCTGCGGCAAGTCCAGGTGGAACTCCTCTTTCTTCTCCATGATCGTGAAGCCTTCGGCGAAGGCCTGCATCATGCCGTATTCAATCCCATTGTGAATCATCTTCACAAAGTGCCCCGAGCCGCCGGGGCCCACGTGGCCCCAACCTTTGTCGGCGGCAGGCGCGAGCGTCTCGAAGATTGGGCGCAGATACTCGACTGGCTCATCGTCGCCGCCGATCATCATGCTGTAGCCCTCCTTCAAACCCCACACGCCGCCGGAAGTGCCCACATCCACGAAGTGAAAGTGCTTGTTCGCAATTTCGTCGTGACGCCGCATAGTGTCCTTGTAATTCGAGTTGCCGCCGTCGATCAAAATATCGCCGGGATTCAAATGCGGCTCGAGCTTGGCGATGGTATCGTCGACAGGCTTGCCTTGTGGCACCATGATCCAGATCGCCTTGCGGCCTTCCAGCTTCGCGGTTAAGTCATCCAGCGTGGAAGCGCCCACGTTGCCGGACGCACTCAACTTGGCAACCGCGTCTGCGTTGAAGTCGAAGCCCACCACCTGGTGACCGCCCAGTCGGAGCCGCTCCGCCATATTACCGCCCATCTTGCCTAAGCCAATCAGCCCAAGTTGCATATCGTCTCCATTCTCTACATAACTCCTAGGCCCGCGAGAGAGGCGCGCAAAGCATCCGCGCCTCTAAACCGAATCCCCTTCATCCCCACGCACACCGCTCCCGCCACATTTTCTTCACGGTCGTCGATAAACAGAATCCGCCCTGCCGGCCTTCCCAGAATATCCAGCGCCCGCTTGTAAATCGCCAGGTCGGGCTTGCGCAAGCCAAGATAGCACGAACTGAGCGCAACACTCGCCAGCGCCCGAACTCCGAACCTGTCGAAGCGATATTCGTTTGTCTCGCGCGCCTCGTTGTTCAGCACGCCTACCAGGCACTTGTCCGAAGCTGCAAGCTCAGCGAGGATTCCCAGCGCGCCATCGGGAAGCACCTTCGATTGGCTCAACATGAATTCGAAAAACTCGTCGCGGGTAAAACTGCGCGGCTCGTAAAAGACGGTTGTATCCAGGTATGCCTTTAGCGGAAGGATGCCTCGCTCCCAGGCATCATAGGGAGCAGCATGGCGGGCCTCGAAGGCGCCCAGGTCAAGATGAAAATGCTCCATGGCGGCCGCGCGCTCGCCATGATCCCAACCGTTGGTCAGCAGCACTCCGCCTACATCGAAAAGAATCACGTCGAAGGGGAACATCGGCGCCTTTCACTCTATGTTTCTGTCATGAATTCTTGATGAAGTTATCTGCATTCCCGCCGCCGACCGTGGACCTCCCCACGGCCCGCCGGCGGGCACATCCTAAGCCGGGTTGGCCGAGCCATCGCCGCACTGGTACTTCGCCTCGATGGCCAGCACTTTCTTGAACCGTCTTGTAAATCGCTCCTCATTGGAAATGAATTTTGCGCGGATAAATGCATCCACTACTTCGAATGCCAGCGAAGAGCCAATAATGCGCGCGCCCAGCACAATCACGTTCATATCGTCGTGCTCCACGCCCTGGTGTGCCGAGTAGGTATCGTGACACATGCCGGCGCGAATTCCGGGAATTTTGTTGGCCGCCACGCACACACCCACGCCCGAGCCGCAGATGAGAATCCCGCGCGGCGCATCTCCCCGCCTCAACGCCAGGCCCACCTTCTCGGCAAAGTCGGGATAGTCGTCCAGCGGATCCACAGTGTAAGCCCCCAGGTCCACCATCTCGTTGCCGGCTTTTTCGAGGTAGCCGCGGACCTCTTCCTTGAGCGGAAACCCTGCGTGGTCGGATGCGATGACTAACTTCATGACGCTCCTTTGGAGTTCAGGGACTAGGGACTAGGGACGTAGGGACTAGGGACTAAATCCTCTCCTAATCTGATAGGCAGTCGTTGTTCGAAGCGTTTCCCCAACTTGCGGATTCTTTCCGCTAACCCATTGTTCCTCAGTCCCTGGTCCCTACGTCCCTAGTCCCTCAGTCCCTATCTCACTTCACCAGCTTTTTGGCCCGCGCGGCAATGCTCGCGGCTCCAAATCCCAGCTTCTCCAGAACAATCTTGCCCGGCGCGGAAGCACCAAACCTGTCCAGTCCAACCACGTCGCCGTCCAGGCCGACATACTTCCACCAGCCCAACGTTGCTCCTGCCTCAACCGCAAGCCTGGGCACGTTCGCGGGCAGCACGCTGGCCTTGTACTCCGCCGACTGCTCTTCATATATCTTCCAGCTAGGCATGCTTACCACCCGCACGCGGATTCCTTCTCCGGAGAGAAGCTTCGCCGCGTCGTTCGCTGCCGACACCTCTGAGCCCGTGCCGATCAACACCACCTGCGCGTTGTCGGCATCCTGCAGCACGTAAGCTCCCTTGCTGACGCCGCCGTACACGTCGACAGCAGTCGGATCAATCACCGGCAAATCCTGGCGGCTCAAGGCGAAGAAACTTGGCCCGCTGCGCTCGAGCGCCAGCCGCCACGCGGCCGCGGTCTCGTTCGCGTCCGCGGGACGAAAATCAGTGAGGCCGGGTACGGCGCGCAGCATCATCAGTTGCTCCACGGGCTGGTGAGTCGGCCCGTCTTCACCCAGGCCAATCGAGTCATGCGTGAACACAAACAGCGAGCGAATCTTCATCAGCGCGGCCAGCCGGATGGCCGGCTTGCAGTAATCGGAGAAAGTGAAGAAGGTCGACCCAAACGGAATCAGTCCGCCATGCGCCGCAATCCCGTTCACCGCCGCGCACATGCCGAACTCGCGCACCCCGAAGAACACGTTTCGCCCCGCCGGATCGACATGGAAGCTGGCGCCAGGCTTGAAGATCGTCTTGGTGGAAGAGGTCAGATCCGCCGCCCCGCCAAACAGCTCCGGCACCAGGTCGGCAATCGCGTTCATCACCGCTCCGCCAGCGTTGCGTGTGGCCACCGGCTTGCCTGCGGGATACGAGGGAATGGCTTTGATCCAGCCGTCCTTGCGCACATCGCTCTGGGTGCGCTCGAACTCCGCCGCCAGTTCCGGATTGGCTGATTTATAGCCTTCGAATCTCCTGTCCCACGCCGCTTCAAGCTCCGCGCCGCGATCAATCGCCTTGCGCCAGTTGGCCAGCGCATCCTCCGGCACGTAAAAGCTTTGGTCCTCAGGGAAGCCGAAGAACTTCTTTGTCGCCGCCACGGCTTCCGCACCCATCGCTTCGCCATGCACCTTGTTGGTTCCGGCCTTCGGGCTGCCGTAGCCAATCACCGTGCGCACGGCAATGATCGACGGCCGCTCGGTCTCGGCTTTGGCATTTTCAATGGCCTCTTCAATGGCCTTCAAATCGTTGCCGTCCTTCACGCGTTGCGTGTGCCAGTGGTAGGCCTTGAAGCGCTCCAGAACGTCGTCGTTGTAACTCAGCTCCGTAGGTCCATCGAGCGAAATGAGATTGTCGTCGTAGATCCAGATCAGCTTGCCCAGTTTCAGCGTTCCGGCCAGAGCGGCGGCCTCGTGGCTCACGCCCTCCATCAGGTCGCCGTCGCCGCACAGCGCATAGGTGTGGTGATTCACAATCTCAAAGCCAGGCTTGTTGTAGATGGCTGCCAGGTGCCGCTCCGCAATGGCCATGCCAACAGACATCGCGATGCCCTGCCCCAGCGGGCCGGTGGTTACTTCCACGCCCTCGGTATCCCCATACTCGGGGTGCCCCGGCGTAATCGATTCCCATTGCCGGAAGCTCTTCAGGTCGTCCAGTGTCAATTTGTAACCGGTGAGATACAGCACCCCATACAGCAGCGCCGATGCGTGCCCGTTGGAGAGCACAAAGCGATCGCGGTCCACCCACTTCCAGTGCTTGGGATTGTGCTTCATCAGCCTGTGATAGAGCAGGTAAGCAATGGGCGCGCAGCCCAACGGAGCGCCCGGATGACCGCTATTGGCCTTTTCCACCGTGTCCACTGCAAGCAGCCGCAATGTATCAATTGAAAGTTCGTCGATTGAAAGTCCCGCAATGCTTGAAGTCATAAGGTTGTGCGTATCCTTTCCAGGTCGTTCCGGTCCAGGTATTGCTGTTCCAGGGTTTATTGCCTATTCAACTTTCACCACCACATTGTATCCAAGCCAGGTGTTCTGCTCCGTCCAATGCATGGTCCATTCAATCTGGCCACCTTTAGCCCCATTGGCAATCTCAGCGCTGAACCCCGCGCTGCCCAGGCTGTGGCTCATTGTCGTCTGCGTCGTGTGCCAGCCGTCCGCCGTCCACAGAAGGTCAAACCGCTTCTCATCGAGAATCCGCAGCGTCTCACCCGCGCCTATCCTTTGAATCGGCCGCAAGCGTGAGTAGATTTCCATGTCGCGGCGCAGCCGTTTTCTGCCTTCGGGCTCGCAATACCTCTCATAGACAGCGTCGATGCGGTCGAAGACCTTACCGTCTACCGCCGAGCGCAGCAGCTTCAGGTACTCCGCATGAGCCCACACCAGCGGAACCGCCGAGCCTCCGGGCATTCCCAGCTTCAGGCTTGTACCGGCCAGGTTCGGCTCATCCCACACCTGCTCCGGCATCATCTGGCCGCAGGTGGCAAACCGCTCATACGTCCTGATCAACTCGGTAATGTCCTTTCCCGCCGCCAGTTCATAGTGAGCGCGCTCCCCGGTGAGCAGCGGCCACACGCGCCCCTGGCCCCAACCCAGAAACGGGCCTCCATCCGGGCGGTCGCCATAGCCGTCGTAGTTGTAGCGCAGCCAGCCTGGCCCCTGGGGGAGGTCCTTCTTCAACACGGCATCCACGACCTTCAGCGAGTCGCCCATCAGTGGATCGTCGGCACGCCGCACGCCGTAGCGCACAAGCTCCAGAAATCCGCCATCGATGATCTCTCGCGCCTCAAATTCAGTGCGCGTTCCCGGCGGCCGGTTGTTCAGGCGGATGGTTTCCCTGCCGCAATCCTCGCAGGCGTACGCCTCGCCTTTCTCCGGCGGGCGAATGCGCATGTAGTGGCGCTTCACTTCCGGCAGCAGAACTCCGTCGTTCGTCACCGTCCAGTCTTCCAGGTGCTTCTCGATCCAGTCGGCATATTCTTCCAGAAATACGGCCAGCTCCATCGAGTCGTGCGCCCGCGAAATCTCAGCGGCGCAAATCAAGCCGGCAATCACCGCCGCCAGCGTCGAAGGCGAATAGCCCGCATTCTCCTCCCAGCGTTCCTGGTTGGTAATGGGCGCATGGCGCACCAGGAACCCTGCTGCCCGCTCCACAAACGGAAACATCCTCAGCTCGCCCAGCGCGTCCGCCTTCCACAAGCGCCAGGCCAGAATGATCGGAAACGCTACCTCGTCCAATTGCAGGCCGCGCCAATAAGGGGTTCCGTCGATCCAGAAGTTCTGCGCAAAGCCGCCGTCCGGCTGCTGCGTGCAGGCCAGGTATACCAGCGCACGGCGCGCCGTCTCTGCCCGTCCGCAGGCCAGCAGGGCCGTCGCCGTCTGCACCATGTCGCGCGTCCACACCAGGTGGTATCCGCCCAGGTCGTCGTCACCCTTCGATTGGCCCCAGGGAATCGAAGCCGACGCCACAAACGCTCCTGAATACGTCTTGTCCTCGTGAGCTAGCAGCACGTTATGGCTGGCGCCCATCAGCTTGCCGCCATCGCAGGCCTTGGCGGCCAGAAAGGCCGGATTCGCGGCCCGTTTCCACTGCGTAATGTAGCGTTCGCGGTGCTCGGTAAATGGAGTCGCCAGCGCTCCCACCGTTTTCTGCGCCGCCGTATGATGGCCCACGCCGATGCCGAACGCAACCGTAAACTCGAGTGCCCCGTCGTTGCCCATCCCATCCAGGTCCAGCTCGCCCATCACAGCAATGTTGCCGTCAGTCGCCGAGCCAAACTCCCAATCCATCTGGAAGTTATCCACCAGGTCGCGCCAGCCGTCGCTATGGCCCACAAACCCGCAGCTCACCCGAGAGAATCCGATCCCGGATGGACCGCAATGCGCCGCCATGGCCAGCGAATATTCGTTCTTCCATGCCAGCAGCACTTTGCGCCCGGCAAGGTCCACCGCACGCGCTGAGTTGCCCGCCCCGCCGCCATCCAGATGCGGCGCAAGCAGCGCATACACCTTCAGCCGCGGCAACAGATCCTTGTCGCCTTCAATGCGCACATGATTCAGAATCACCGCGTGGTGCGGATCGCAGATGATCTCCTTGGTCAGCTTGTAACGCCCCTTCGGGTCGCGGTTCACATACCGCACCCCCAGCGCCTCTTCGTGGATGTATTCGAAGGTCGTCTCCAGGTCGCGCTTCTCCTCGTGGAAAAACGTCTCCCCGTCGGTCACCAGGAACTCCATGTCGCGCACCTGCGCCCGGTCGATCGTGGGATGATAAACCTCGTTCAGAATCCCGTGCGAGCACGTGAACCAGATGCGGCTTGACGCCGCATAGGCCGTGCCCACCGCGTCCTTCACGCTCGAAGTCCACCGAGGCTCCGAGCCCGGCCCGCCAAACGCCTCGCCCTGCTGGTCAAGCCAGCGGTACAACGGCTGATTGCTCATCGTGACATCACTCATTTCAGATTGGGGAAATTGGGACCCAGGGCGCGAATCAAGGAACGAAAGGCAGGGAAGCCGCGCAACGCCGTCCATTGTATCGATGTTCCCTGTGTCAAGAAGGTTTCACCTCCGCAAATTTCCAGACGAAAGCCCCCAAGTCCCTGTTCCCTAGTGCCTATTGCCTAGTTCCTAGCCCCTAGTCCCTATTCCCTCAGTCCCTCAGTCCCCGCTCTTTTCCCCGCACCCAACCCATGGCGACAAGCATCCATCCAAACATACGCACCAGGTGTCGTGTGTAAAGATCTAGCTTCGATCCTGGGGATCAGGGCCGCTGTCCTTTGATCAGGGCCGCTGTCCTTTTCTGAGCACTCCCGGGCCGAACCGCCAACCTATAATTCCAATCGAAGGAGATTTCCCCAAATGGCCTACGAACTTCCACCGCTGCCTTACGACTATGCCGCGCTCGAGCCTTTTATCGATGCGGAGACCATGAAGCTGCACCACGACAAGCATCACCAGACTTACATCACCAATGTCAACGCCGCCCTGGCCAGCCACCCCGACCTTGCGGCCAAGTCGGTCGACGATCTCATCCGCGGCCTGGCCGACGTCCCTGGAGACATTCGCGGCGTGGTCCGCAACAACGGCGGAGGCCACTCGAACCACACCGCCTTCTGGACGCTCATGGGCCACGTCGGCTCGGCAGGCATCGGAGGCGCTCCCACCGGACCCATCGCCCACCAGATCACTGCCGACTTCGGCGACTTCGAGGCCTTCAAGAAGGCCTTCAACGAGACCACGGCCAAGCAGTTCGGCTCCGGCTGGGGATGGCTGGTGTTCACCGGCGGCAAGCTCAAGGTCATCACCACCGCCAATCAGGACTCGCCCTTGAGCCAGGGCCTTTATCCCATCCTCGGCAACGACGTCTGGGAGCACGCTTATTACCTCAAGTATCAGAACCTTCGCCCCAAGTACCTTGAGGCCTGGTGGAACGTCGTCAACTGGGCTGAAGTGAACAAGCGCTTCGGTGTCGCCAAAGGCTGAAGAAGCAGGGACTAAAGGACTAGGGAATAGGGACTAAAGGAACAAAGGTCCAAGGACCATGCTTGAAATCCACGTGCCCCATCCTTCCGCAGTCTAATCGCGGAAGGGTGGGAGACCACGATCCTCCCCCGGTCGGCTGTTAGCTCCCCTTGCAAAACCCCAACCGCAACTCCCCCGCGCAAACCCGCGTCTAATCATGCGTGAAGATGAATCCGCGCAAACGCACCTTCGCTCCCATCGCTCTTGCCGCCCTGCTCTCGATAGCCCCGCTACCTGCAATGGCCCAATCTGGCAGCTTCATCATTGCTCAGAACGGCAAGCCGGTAGGCACCGCCGCCGTTACCTTTTCCGCCGACCCAAAGGGCTACGACACCACTTCTGTCGTCCGCGTCGCCATGCAGGGGCTCAATTACAACTTCTCCAAAACCGAGCAGCTCACCTCGGCCAACCAGCTTCGCCACGTCCAGCTCAGCGCCACGGTCAACAGCTCTGCCGTCAACCTGACCGCCGCGCCGGACGCTGCCCAGATTCTGCTCAACATCTCCTCGAACGGCAAAAGCACCACCACCCGTTTGGAATCGCACCCTGGAGCCGTATTCCTGCCCGACTTCGACCCCGGCGCATTCGACACGCTATTGGCCCTCGCCGTTACCCAGAACAATCGCAGCCTGTGGGCCGTCATCCCCAAGAAGTCCGGTGTGCAGGATGCCTCGATCGTTCCCATCCTGCTCGCCACCTTTGCCGACGAGCAAGGGACCCTGGACGGTAAACCCACCACCGTCCACCATCTTGTGGCAACCATCGCCGGCGCCAAGTCCGAGCTATTCTCTGGCCCGGAGAATCAACTCCTTCAGGCTGAGTTACCCCAACAGGGGTTCGCGCTGGTGCGGAAGGGCTTCGTCCTGACGCCCCCGGCGAAACCCGGCGCACCACCCGCAGAACAGCAATCCCCACAGCAGCAATGAAGACCAGGTCCGCCTCGAATGTGTTCCACTATGGAGCAGGATGCGAAACTCGTCTTTTTGAGTTTTTGGGGTGCACCGATGCCATCAACGAGTCTGGGGAAAAGAGCTCAGACAGCTTTTGCGCGATATCGGAGGCTGCTCCTCAACGAAGGGCCAATTCCGTTTCTTGAGTGCCTGGTCAGACGGGTTGGCACAACCGTCTTTGGCATGAGTCCGGTCGGTCACCCGCGCATCAATCTCCTGCTATATAAAATCTCCGATACGGTTTTCGACGCCAGGCACAAAGTGGATACAAGCGGCGTAATTGACCTGCCTGAGATGGAAGGCCGTGGCAGGCATTACGTGGGCACTCCCCCGCGGGCTTGGAAGCTGATGATGAAGCATCTGCCGATTGATCCTTCGCGTTTTACCTATCTGGATTTCGGCTGCGGGAAAGGCCGAACCCTGCTGCTTGCCGCGGATATGGGCTTCAAAAAGGCAATCGGCGTGGACATATCGTCGCAACTGCTCCGCATCGCGGACAGGAACATGGCGATTACCGGCGCGGTCGGCGAAACCGTGTGCTGCGACGTCCGGGAGTTTGATTTTCCCCTCGATCCGCTGGTGCTGTTCATGTACAACCCGTTTTCCCCGGATGTGATGCAGCCGGTTGCCGAGAACCTCAAGGAATCGGTACGCCGCCACCCTCGCGAGGTGTATGTGGTCTATTACAGTGCGCCGTTTCGCAATGTGTGGCCCCACAGCGGCTTCAAGGTCTTCCGCGAAACGGAATACACTTACCCGAATTACGTGATCTATCACGCCAGTTCCTTTGAACCCGCGTCGGGCGCCTAACCGGCCCTGTCTCGCGCCGTCTTTCGCTTCGCAGCCGCACAGTCCCGAGTCCCTTATTCCCTTTTACCTTTTACCTCAGACCCTAACACGCATTCCCCGCCGCCACCCCCGAGGCCCAGGCCCACTGAAAGTTGAACCCGCCCAGCCACCCGGTCACATCCACCGCCTCGCCGATAAAAAAGAGCCCCGGCACGGTTCGCGCTTCCATGGTCCGCGCATGGAGCCCATCCGTATCTATCCCGCCTGCGGTCACTTCGGCCTTCTCGAACCCTTCCGTCCCCACCGGATGAAGCCGCCAAGCATGCAGTCTCTCTTCATAAGCCTCCAGTGCCGCGTTCCCCCATCCCGCCGGCGGCGCCGTCTCTGCGAGGAACGCCGCCAGACGCTGCGGCAAGACCCCACGGAGCGCGCCCTTCAGAGCTGTTGCATCCCGCGTGGCTTGCGGCTTCAGCAACGACGAAACCACACCACCCGGCATTCCGGAATCGGGCCAGGAATCCGGCGCCAAATCCAATACAAGCTCATCCCCCTCCCGCCAATAGGACGATGCCTGCAACACCGCCGGCCCGCTCAGCCCACGATGGGTCACCAGCATTTTCTCTTTGAAGGGTACGGGCTGGTAGGTCGGGGTTTTAACCCCGACAACAGACCCCGCACGAGGACGGTGGGCTTTAGCCCCTGAGGGACCGTCGCCATCAGACCACGCCTTCACCTCTGTCGACACCCCAGCCAGTTCCGTCCACGTCGCCTCATCCCCACCCAGCACGAGCGGCACGAGCCCCGGTCTCGGCGTCACCACCTTCAACCCGAACTGCGCGGCGATTTCATACGCTAGCCCGGTCGCCCCCATCTTCGCAATCGACAACCCTCCGGTAGCCACAACCACCGACTCAGCCCCAAACTCCCCCGCCGAACAAGCCACGCTGAACCCGCCAGCCGAATCGCGCTCTACAGAAATGCCTCGCGCATTCAGCACCAGTTCCGCGCCGCCAAGCGCACACTCCGCCAGCAACATGTCCAGAATGGCCCGCGCCGACCCGTCGCAGAACAGCTGACCCAGCGTCTTCTCATGCCATCGGATGCCATACCGGTCGACAAGTTCGATGAAGTGCCGCGGCTGATAGAGCGCCAGCGCCGACTTGGCAAAATGCTTGTTGTTGGAGATGAAATTCCCCGGGCCGCAGTGCAGATTGGTGAAGTTGCACCGTCCGCCGCCGGAAATGAGGATCTTCCGCCCCGGCTGCCCGCCATGCTCCAGCAGCGCCACGCGCCGCCCCCGCTGCCCCGCAGTCGCCGCGCACATCAGCCCCGCCGCTCCCGCGCCGAGAACCAACACATCGAATTGGTGCGGAGCTGGCGGCATTGGGTCTCGTCCAGAATAGCCGCACAACCGCGAAGCTCCAGGCCAGTGCCGTCAACTGATCCCTGTTCCCTAATCCCTGATCCCTGATTTTCTCATCCGTCATCGCGGAACATCGGATGCGGAATCAGCCGCCGATAATCCTCCTGGTGCGCTCCATCCAGACACGCCTCGATGATTTCCCTGCCCAGAGGATCGAGGTCGGGCACCATGAATTGCTTAAGCTCCCCCGCGAAGAACTCCCGCCATTGCCGCGCGCCTTCTTCGTAGACGTCCATTCCGCCCTGAATCTGTTCTTCAACGGCGAGAAACACGCGCGGAATCATGGACCCCTCAATCCGCAACTGGTGGGGAATGTACCCCAGCAGCGGGCAAATTGCTTCGCGCACCTGCTCGCGGGCAAACTTTGCGCTGCCGCGACGCGCCAGATACTCGCGTGCAATCCACTCCGCCATGAACCCCACCTTCCACGCGCCGATGTGCTGATTGGGCAGCAGCACATAGCGAGTTTCAGGCGTCTCCACAATCTGGCGCAGCAGCAGGTTTGCCTGGTCAACCCGGCGTCCCGTCGCAAACGCCCAGTACGAACCCACACCCTCGCTCTGCATCCCCACGCACATCTGCGTCTGAATGCTCGGATTCGCGTGCCCCCGCGGCGCAACCATCCGCCACAGCCAGGCAAGCGCCGGGCTCAGCACATGAATCATGGCCAGAATCCCATAAAGCTGGTTGTCGCGGTGCGTTGCCGGGCAGCGCACGCCGAAGCTGCGCACGTCTACGCGCTGCGGGCCGTCCAGAACGTCTTCCAGCATGCGGCGGGGCAAAATCACCCTCGGGTTGGGGCACAGCTTTCCCGGCGCATCTTCAACATGCTCCCAAGTCAGGCAGGTTCCGCCCGGCACGATGTAATGGTTCAAGAAAATCAGCGGCTCCGGCGGATCGATGCAAAGCCGCTCCAGGCTCGGCGCGGTTCCGTAGCTATGGATGTGGTCCACGCGCACAAACCAGCCGTTTTCCGCATCGGCCACCGTCAGCCTTCCGCCGGAGCCTTGGTTCGACGGATGCGCACAGGCCATATCGTCCGCAATCGGCCGCAGATGGCAGGCCTCGGGCAGGTTCAACGTCCGCTCTTCATGCGTCACTACGTTCTTGCCGATCAGCAACCGCCCGTCTTCCATGCGGTGAATGTGCTCCGTCATCTCGCTCTTGCCGCCGCCGCTGGCTCCTTCGTGCATCAGGATCAGCTGATTCTCATACGGAGTCACCACCGCTACAGCCGCGCAGTGGTTGGTCGTCCAGCCCTCGCGCTCGCCTTTGTCCAGCAGCATGGAATACACGCCCTTTTTGGCGCTCGGCCCCGGATACAGGTTGTAAGCAAATATCTCCTGGTGGGTCGCCTGCCGGTCGTGCACCACCACCTGCCGGCCGCCGAAATGCGTATGCCTGAACGGGGGAGCAACAAACAGCACGCCGCCGGTAACCTTGAAGTCCGCCCGCATCCGGCTGCGCGGAATCATGCCCTGCAAATCGGCCAGCGCCGCGGCGAAAAACGCTGCCTGGCGCGGCACAATCAACAGACTCCCATACCCCAGCGCGTCGGTGCCGGCATAAAACGGCATCGCGACAAGCTCCTGCGTCTTGAGCCAGTCCAACGTCGCGGCCCGAGTCCGCCCGAATGTTTCCCCAAACCGCCCTTCATAAGTGGGTTTGTCCGTCGGCAGGTTGTCTCCGATCACCATCGCGTCCGGATCGCGGCGGCGCATTGCCGGATCGGGAAAGTTGATCGCCAGGCCGTTCCGCGCCTTGGTAATGACCGCCTCCACAATCCGCCCCACGCTTCCCGCGGGCCCCGCCGCCTGGAAGACCGCCTCATACTGGCCATGGTCGTCTCTGTTGCCCAGCGTCCAATCGGTATCTCCCGACGACCGGCCCAGAGCCCAATCCATCAACTGCGCGCGCGTCTCCGGCGCCTGCACAAGCGGTGCCGAACGCAAAACTTCGCGCACCGCTTCGGGCAACTCCAATTCCGCCCAACCCGTTTGGAAATCAACAAACCCGTCCGCAACCACCGCCGTAGCCATAGTCGTTTTTCCTGAAATGATGTGCCTTTATTCGAGACTCGTGGCAAAAAGGCGGGAAGCCGCCAACCATGCAACTCTCCCGCCGAAAACAACCGTGTGAAAGCCGAAGAAATGCCACTTTTCTTATCGCATCCGCCAGCACACCTGGCAGTGCGCTCGATCACATCTGGCCTCGGCATCCGTTGATCGATGCAATTCGGCGATTCCTGGGATGGTGTCCGAAGCCTAATTTACGGTGCCTGATTGTTCGCTGAACTCGCTTTGGGCCTGAAGTGTCTCCCAATGCTGGACCTCGCGCTCCGCTTCCGCCGGCTGCGCATTGCGTCGATAGGCCTCAACCAATTCCTGGTGGTACGAGGCGTCCATGGGGTTCAGGCGGATAGCGGCTTCCATGCTCTCAATTGCGGCCTTGGCGGAGCCGGCTTCGATTTGTAATTGCGCCAGCCGGAAATAAATGCCCCCATCCTTTGATCCGGATTCCGCAATTTGCGAAAGCAGCTGCAATGCTTCGGCCTTTTCACCGAGCTCCACGTCGGTAAGAGCCAGCGCATTCCTTACGTCCATGTTGGATGGGTCAAGCCGCACCGCAATGTGCAGTTCGTCGGCGGATGGACCGTAGTTCTTTCGGCTTGCGTAGACCTCGCCCAGCAAAGCGTGAACAAGCGCCAGGTCCGGATTGGAGCTTTCGAACGAAATAAGCCGGGCCAACCCCTGGTCGTAATCCCCAGTCATCGCCATTGAACCCGCGTAGGCGATGGCAAGTTCAGGATTCGCACCCAGCTTCGCTTCAATCGGCCGCAACACCTGCAAGGTCCGGGCGTAGTCGTGGATCATGCACAGGCTCAAGCCGAGCATCGCCCGCACATGCGGGTCTTCCGGAGCCTGCGCTAAGACCCGGCTCAACGGCTTCACGGCCTGCTCGTAGTCTCTCGCCGCAAAAGCCGCCCGGCCCCAATTCCTGTCCACGTTGTTCAGCGCAGGATTCCACTCCGCGGCGTGCTCAAAGTACCTCGACGCACTTGCAAGGTCGCCTGCGTTCGCCGCGTTGACGCCAAGATTGTCGTAGCTGCTCGCAATCGGTGCCGCAGCCTGTTTCTCGATTGCCTTCTCTGCAGCCAGGTCCGCCGCATCGGCCTCATGGGTTTTGTCCAGCGCAGCTTGAAATGCGTTTCCCGCCAGCCTTGACTCGACCTGTTGCTCTTTCAGGTAGAGCAGGTTCCGTGAAATATCCAGTTCCCTGCGGCCCTCTGCGGAACAGCCGTCCTGCATCAGGAGTCTGCCAAGCCAGAAATGGGCTTGTTCCACTTCGTAGCCATTTTTCGAGGGGTCCAGCGTGAGGATAATTGCTTTGCGGAACGCAGTTTCCGCTTCCGGAATTCTTCCCGTCTCCTTGTAAAGCTGACCAAGGGAAAGGTAGTTTGCGGCGCTTTGCCGATTCAGTTCAATGGCGCGCTTGAAATAAGTCTCCGCTTCCCTGTATCTGTGCTGGGCAAACGCGATCCGCCCCAGTGGCATGTAAACAAGCGAGTTATTGGGGTCGAGGGCGATCTCTTTGAAAAACTCAGCTTCTGCCTTCATAAAGCTGGGCTCGCCTGACAGCATCATGTAAGTGGCGCCCAGCGAATAATGCACGCCTTTCAAGCCGGGCTCCATCGCCAGCGCTTTGTTGAACTCCGCAATTGCTTCATCGAAGAATTTCGTGCTGCCATACAAGCTGCCTAATTTCATGTGAAGCGCCGCCGTATCCACGTATCTTTGCGGCAGCCCATCCAGAATCTTCGCGGCGTTCGAATGATCCCCAACAATCAGGTAAGCGCCTGCCAATTCAAAATCGGTGTCGAAGCCGGGGTGCAACTCGGCGCCGGCCTTGAATTGGTGCAGAGCCTCCTGGATTTCACCCAACTCCAAAAGAGACTTGGCAAGTGCGGAAATAGCGCGCAAATCAGGGGGTTGCGCGGCGCTTTTGCGCGAATCCAGAACGGAGGCTGCCATGGATTTGGCTTTCTTCCAATCGGATGCATCGAGAGCTGCGGAAGCATAGTCCAGTTGCACGCTTTGATCGTTCGGCGTCAGTCGCAGCGCCTCCTCGTAGAGCGATGCCGCGCGAGCATAGTCGCCCAAGTTGGCGTGTCCAATGGCCATTCGATGCATCGTCATGGCAAGGAAGAGCCTGTACTCCGAATCCGCCTGCGATGAATTTCCCTCTTGCTGAAGCCGGAACGCAGCGTCATAGTGCTGCTGAATGAGCGATCGGGCATGGATAGCGGACTGTGTTCCCTGGCCGGGCGCAATGAGGGGCAGGGCCGCGATGCATCCAGCAATCAGCAACGAAGACAACGCCCCTGCGGATGAGCCTGCTGCCTGCATCGCTATTCGAGCCACGAAGCCTGCGGTCTTGCGTGGTTTTGCTCTCATTCAAGGATTCCCGTCATTTGGGGAGCTATTCGTCTGCATCGATTTACGTGTCTCGCGATTTCAACTTGCCGTGAGAACCTGGCAACAGTCCTGGGTGCGATCCGATTCAAATACCTGTATTGGTAGGGGAAACTGACCGTTGCGATCAGGACGCTTCTTCCTTTGCGCTCCATCCATGCTCAACTACCCATTGCGGCATACACAATGGTCCAAAGATGGGCATTTGATCCAACCTTTTAGATGAGAATAAAAAGCGAATTCGATTTCCATAAGCGTGCGAATTCGGAAAGAGGTCGATCCTGGCTCGGCAAGATACACGTTTTGTGGACTTTGTTGTCTAATCCGTGCGTTTTCTCGTCCAATAGTATGAGAGTCTTGTCCCCCCAGAGAGCGTAGACACCGTCGATCAGGCGCGCGACAATCGAAGTAACTGATTTTCCCCTCTCGTGAGGTCGTATCTTGATCCGTTCTTCTATTTCCCTCGCCCTTCGGCGCGCGAGTTCAGCAGTTCTGCCCGCCGCGTTGGTGCTTAATTGTGCAATCGCATTTCCCCAGGCAACGCCGCCTTCCCAATCCCCGCTCTACGGCGGTAGCGCTGCCGAGGCGCCTCCGCAGCAACAGGGCGGATCAGCCACAGGCGGCGTCTTTGCCCCAGTCCTCGATTCCGAGCATCGTCCCATTACGGCCGGCGGGTTCGTCAAGACCGGCCCCGTCATCTTCCAAGACATTTCCGCGCAGGCCGGACTCACCAAGTGGACGCACAAGATGGGCACGCCTGAGAAGCCCTACATCCTGGAGACCATCGGCTCCGGCGTGGCCCTGCTGGACTATGACCACGATGGCTGGCTCGACATCTACATTGTCAATGGATCGACGTACGACGCTCTCGACGGCAAAGCAGAGCCGCCCCACGCCGCGCTGTTCCACAACAACCACGATGGCACCTTCACTAACGTGGCTGAAAAGGCCGGCGTGACCAATGACCGCTGGGGTTTCGGCGTAGCCGTGGGCGATTTTGACAATGACGGCTGGCCCGACCTCTACGTGGCCAACTACGGCAAGAATCGCCTCTATCACAACAACCACGACGGCACTTTCACCGACGTTGCGGAAAAGGCGGGCGTCACACTCGGCAACTGGTCCACGGGGCCCAGCTTCGGCGACTACGACGGCGACGGGCTCCTCGATCTCTTCGTTCCCGGCTACATCCACTGGGACATGAATAATTTGCCCATGGCCGGAAGCAAAGCAGTGGGATTCGGCAATTGCCAGTTTCGCGGCGCGCAAACCATGTGCGGCCCGCGCGGGCTGCAGGGAGAACCCGACCACCTGTTCCACAACAATGGGGACGGGACGTTTACCGACGTGAGCGAAAAGGCCGGTGTGAGCGACAAGCGCCGCTACTACGGCTTCTCTTCCACCTTTGTCGACATCGACAACGACGGCAAGGTGGACCTGCTGGTTACCGACGACTCCTCGCCCAACTATCTCTATATCAACAAGGGCGACGGCACCTTTCAGGACGCGAGCTTCTACTCCGGCTTTGCCCTCAACCAGGACGCGCGCGAAACCGCGTCCATGGGCCTGGCCGTCGGCGACTACATGAACAACGGCAAGCTCGATCTCTACACAACGACCTTCTCCGACGACTACAAGACCCTCTACCGCAACGACGGCGACGGCAACTTCGTGGACATAACCCCGCAGATGGGAATCGCCGAAGGCACCTATCCTTTCCTCAGTTGGGGCACACAGTTCTTTGACTACGACAACGACGGCTGGAAAGACCTTATGTTCGTCAGCGGGCATGTCTACCCGCAGGTCGACAAGCACGATTGGGGAACTTCGTTCGCGGAACGGCCGCTGCTGTTTCACAATCTGGATCACGGGAAGAAGTTTGAGATTATTCCGCCGGTCGAAGGCACCGGCCTGGCGGACGTGATTCCGGCCCGAGGCGCGGCCTTCGGAGACCTGTTCAACGACGGCAAAATCGACGTTGTCATCAACTGCCTTGACCACACTCCGGTACTGCTGCGCAACGTCAACAACGACCACAACCATTGGGTCGGACTGCTGCTCATTGGCGGACCGAAGAGCCCGCGCGACGCGGTGGGCTCAACCGTCTATCTGACGGCGGGCGGCCAGCGCCAGCGCGGCGACGTAATGAGCGGCGGAAGCTTCGAGTCATCCAACGATTTTCGCGTCCACTTTGGCCTGGGAGAAACCACCGCGGTCGACAAGGTTGAAATTCGCTGGCCAGACGGCGCGAAGGAGACTTACAATCTGCCCAGCGTGGACCGCTATTTTGCCATTGAAGAGGGTAAGGGCATTGTGCCCAGCGTGTATGACTCTATTGCCGCGGCTCGGGCGCAAAGCAAGCCGGGCAGTCCGCAAAAAGGTAAGTAAGCAAGAACAGATCGGATGGGACCGGGACGGCTCGGCCTTGGCAGAGCGGTTCCGGACGGAGTTCTAATGAGAAAGTTTGTCAGTGCTGCGATTTTGATTGCCGTGGCCCTGTTCGCGGGCCATTGGATCGCTCCTGTTTGGGCGCAGCAGGAACAGACCCAGCAGGCCTCCGAAGGGCAGGCCGCAGGCCAGCCCACGCCCGACGCGGCAACACTTACACCGCCGCCGGCCTACACGGCTCCGCCCAAAGGCGCGCCTCCGGTTGAAGATACGCCGGCGCAGCGCGATGCGATCGCTCGCTGGAAAGCCAGGGCGGATCAGGCTACCGATGCTGCCCGAAAGGCGCATAACGACCTTGTAACTCCTGCCTATAACTTTCACTATGGAAAACTGAATCCCTTCACTCCTGGTAACGTCAAGGTTCAGGGGGAAGGATTTATTCAGCCCGGCGCATTCCCTTCGGCGGAGTATTGCGGCACTTGCCACCAGGAGGCCTATAAGCAGTGGCGTCAGGCGCTGCACTCCAACGCCTTCCGCACTCCCTTCTACCGCACCAGCGTCAATCTGCTGATTCGCGACAAGACTCGCGGCATCGCCTTCGCCCGCCACTGCGACAGTTGCCACAACCCCATCGGGGTGCTGGGCGCAGCGCTTACCGAGGATTCCAAGGTGGACCGCGCGCGCTTTGACGCCGACGGTCTCACCTGCACCACCTGCCACTCTGTCCTCAGCCTCGACTCAACCAACGGCAATGCCAGCGTGCAGATGGGCGTTCCCTCTGCGCTTGTAGACGAGAACGGAAACCGCATTCCCGGCGAGGTCCCCTTCGACATGATCCTTCGCCACCCCGAGCGCCACTCCAAGGCCGTGATGCATGACTTCCTTCACAAGCCGGAGTTCTGCGCCGCCTGCCACAAGGCCAACCTGCCCGACCCGCTCAACGACTACAAGTTCCTTCGCGCCTTCACCGCCTTCGACGAGTGGCAGCAATCGAAATTCTCCCAGCGCAACCCGCTCACCTTTTACACCGCGGACTTTACCACCTGCCAGGGATGCCACATGAAGCGCTCGGCCATCACCCTTCCCGATTACGGAGCCAAAGACGGCACGCTGGTGTCGCATCGCTGGCTGGCCGGCAATACCGCCGTTCCTTTCTATTACGGCTTCGATGAGCAATTGAAGAAAACCATCGAGTTTCTCCGCGCGGGCAACTATCTCAACGTCGATATCTTCGGCATCCAGAAAGTGGGCAGCGATAAGCTGATCGCTCCGTTGGGCAGAGTCGCCTATAACCTCGCTCCCAACGATGTGGTCGAAACCTACGTCGTCATTCAGAACAAGAACATCGGCCACTCTCTCATCCCCGAGGTGCGGGATCTTTACGAGGCGTGGACCGAGTTCATCGTGAAGGATCCAAGCGGCAAGGAGATCTATCACAGCGGCTTCCTCAAACCCGACGGAGCATTGGATCCTCGTGCCCACAGCTTTACCAACCGCCCAGTCACCGACGAAGGCGAGTTTGTCGACAATCACAAGGTATGGACTATTCATTCGCTTGCTTATGACAACACAGTGCAAGCCGGCCGATCGGTGCTGGTGCGATACCAGTTCCGCATGCCCAGCGATGTTAGCGGCAATATAACCATTACGGCGCGAGTGAACTATCGCCATCTTCGCCAGAGTTATCTCAATAACATCTTCGGCAAAGACGATCACCCTGCGTATCCCATTGTGGAGATTGCCACCCGCACCCGGGTGCTCAACATTGGCGAAAACAAGCCGGAGCCAGTTGACCCCGCGGACAACCCGGACTGGATGCGCTGGAATAACCTCGGCATTTCACTGCTCGATCAGTTCCAGTACATGGAATCGGTTCAGGCATTTCATGAGGGGGTAAAACTTCGCCCCGACTATGCCGACGGCTACACCAATATCGGCCTAACGGAGATTGTGTGGGAGAAGTATGAGTCTGCGCGCAAAGCCATTAACAAGGCGCTTTCCCTCAATCCCAGCAGTGCCCGCGCAATCTACTACGATGGCCTGCTGCAACGCCGCGCCGGCAATACGGAGCGCGAGATTGCCGACTTCCACAAGGTGGTCGAGATGTTTCCCGAGTCGCGCGATGCCCGCCGCGAGTTGGGCATCACTTATTACCAGAAGAACGACAATCCTGCAGCGCTCGAACAATTTGAAGCTCTTCAGCGCATCGACCCGGATGACCTGACAGCGCATTACAACCTGTCCATTCTTTACCGCCGCATGGGCAAGACCAAAGAGGCTGCTGTACAACAGGCGATGTTTGTCGACAAGAAGGTCGACCCCGGAGCGCCCACTTACTCGCTCAACTATCTCCGCGTCCACCCCGAGATATCCACTGAGAGCATCCCATGGCACATTCACTCCGATCTCGTGGGAGATTCTGCAGGTCCGCAAAATGGCAAGTAACCCGATTGCAGGAATGAAATCTAAATCGCCAATTGTTCTCGCCGTGCTGTTGCCGATCCTGTTCGGATGGGCAACCAATTGTCAGGCGAAGAACAATTGCCCATGGATCAATGAAGCAACCGCCGGAGGCCTGCTGGGCGGCGAGGCGGTGGGCGAGTTCACCGCAGCCTCGGCAGGCCAGGCCGCCGTGTGCACATTCACGCAGACTGGCGCCAACTTCATGCGCACATTGCGCATTACCGTTGAGGTAACGCCGGACACACATGTCCGCCTGCAAGCGGCCGAGCAGGCCTGCGGAAAGAACGCCGCGCCCATCCAGGCCATCGGCAATGAAGCATCGATGTGCGCTCTCGATACACGCAGCTCCGGCCTGAGCGAGCTGGTGGTGGGCCGAGTCCGCGATCAGCTTTTCACCATCACCGTCAGCACCACGCTTAAAGACGACCTGATTCTTACCCGCATGTCTTTGAAAGAGAAAGCCTACACCGCATCGGAGCAGGTTGCCGGCAATCTTTTTTGACTCTCACTGGAATCGTTCCCGCACCAGTTGCAGCGCCTCCTCCGGCGTTGAAATCGTTCCCTCCAATTGCGCATCTTCTACCGCGCGCAGCATCTGCTTGAACGCCGGTCCCGGCACATGTCCGGCAGCAATCAGCTCGCGACCGGTAATCAGCGGCTTGGGACGAACTGCCTCCTCCGGCATCGCCTGCCACCGTCCGAGCACAAACTGCCAGTGATCCAGATTCCCGCTCCCCGCCAGGCAATCCATGCGATGCAGCGCAAGGTGCTCTTCAAACCCGTCCAGCCTGAAAAACCGCTTCAGGGTTGAAGCCTTCATCCGCTCGGCATCCGCAAATCGCATGTGGTTGTCGACCAGCGCCAGAATCTGCCGCGTCTCCTCGTTCGAAAACCGGAAGCGCCGGAGGATGTCGGCGGCCATGGCCACACCTACCTCCACGTGCCCATCAAAGCGAATCCGGTCCGGCGCACGACGAAACGTGGGCGGCTTGCCCACGTCATGCAGCAAGGCGCCCCACGCCAAGGTCATGCTGCAACCCTCTTCAAGTTGGGCCAGCAGTCCCAGCGTGTGCACCCAAACGTCGCCCTCGGGATGGTACTGCGGAGGCTGCTCCACGCCCTTCATCCGCGCCACTTCCGGCAGCACCTCGTCCAGCAGTCCGGTCTCGTCCAGCAGCTCAAAGGCTCCCCGCGCCCGGCCCTCCGTTAGCATTTTCGTCAACTCGTCGCGAACCCGCTCCCGGCTCACAGTGGCAATCTTCTTCGCCAGCCGGCGAATTGCTAACCTCGTCCCCGTCTCCAGCTCGAAGCCAAACCGCGCAGCGAACCGTACTCCGCGCAGCATGCGCAGATGATCTTCCTCAAACCGCTCGTTCGCGTTGCCGATTGCCCGAACCACGCCGGCGTCGAGATCGGCCAGCCCGCCAACATGATCAAGTACGGCCTGAAGGGTACGGGCTTCAGCCCGTACTTCTACCCCAACCAATGAATCGTGCTTTAGCCCCCGAGGGAACAGACGCTCCGGATCAATCAGCAGCCCGTTGATAGAAAAATCCCTCCGCTTCACGTCCTCTTCGGCGCTGGTCGTATACCGCACCGCATCCGGATGCCGCCCGTCCGAATAAGCCCCATCGGAGCGGAACGTCGCCACCTCTGTCGTGAAGTAGCTGTCACCCTCGTCATGCGCAACCAGGACCACGCCAAAGTGCGCCCCCACCGCAAACGTCCTGTCGAACATGCCCAGCACCACATCCGGCGTTGCGCTGGTCGCGACGTCAAAATCCGAAGGCTCCCGGCCCAGCAGCAGATCGCGCACACAGCCGCCAGCCAGATAGGCCTCGTGCCCGGTCGCGCGCAGCTTTCCCACGACCGCAAGTGCCGCCTCGA
>JBEKFD010000042.1:0-26238 GCA_050013495.1 Occallatibacter sp.
CGTCGCCGGCAAGGGATTGCCCGCCGCCATGCTCGTGTCCGTGCTGGTAGGCGCGATTCGCGGCGTGGCCGAATACACCAAGGATCCCGCAGAACTTCTCGCCAGCCTCAATGACCGGCTTATCGGCCGCACCCACGGCGGCTTCTCGACCGCGTTAGTGGCTCGCATCGCCGCAGATGGCAGCGTGACTATCGCTAACGCCGGCCATCTGTCGCCTTATCTCGATGGCCGGGAGATCGAGTTGCAGGGCGCATTGCCGCTCGGCGTTGTCAAGAATGCCGCGTATCAGGTCACCCATTTCCACTTGCCCCAGGGCAGCCGGTTGACGTTCTACTCCGACGGCGTGATTGAGGCCCAAAACGAGAAGGGCGAGCTCTTCGGATTCGAGCGGGGAAGGGCCATTTCCACGCAGCCAGCAGCCGCGATCGTGGAGGCGGCCCGCCAGTTCGGCCAGGAAGACGACATCACCGTGGTGACCATCGAGCGCCTAGCATTCGGCGAGGAATCGAGGGGCGGGGATGCGGCGCGAGCCCTGGCCACGGCCTGAAGTTGCTGGTTCCAAGCGTCGCCTTTTCCGGAAGCGTCCCTTCTCTTCACGCCGACTGGGCGCACCGGTACACTGGAGTGTTACCCATTCAAGAACGCGCTGGAGGCCCCACAAATGGCATCGGTAATTCTTCCTTCAGTTCCGTCGGAATCGCGGCCGGGGCGGTTTGGCATCTATGGCGGGCGGTATGTGCCGGAGACGCTGATGGCGGCGCTGGTGGAACTGGAGCACGAGTACGATGTCGCTAAGAATGACGCGGCGTTTCACGCGGAGCTGGCCGGGCTGCTGAAGGACTATGCAGGACGGCCTACTCCGCTTTACTTTGCCAAGCGACTTACCGAGCAGTTGGGCGGGGCGAAGATCTACATGAAGCGCGAAGACCTGCTGCATACCGGTGCGCACAAGATCAACAACGCGCTGGGCCAGGGGCTGTTGGCCAGGCGGATGGGCAAGAAGCGTATCATCGCCGAGACCGGCGCGGGCCAGCACGGCGTGGCCACGGCCACGGTATGCGCGCTGCTGGGCCTGGAATGCGTGATTTACATGGGCGCCGTGGACATGGAGCGCCAGGAATTGAATGTACTGCGCATGAGGCTGCTTGGCGCCGAAGTCCGCGGCGTCAGCGCAGGGTCGAAGACGCTCAAAGACGCCATCAGCGAGGCCATGCGCGACTGGGTAACCAACGTTCGGACCACATATTATCTGCTCGGCAGCGCGCTGGGGGCGCATCCCTATCCCACCATGGTTCGGGATTTCCATCGCTGCATCAGCCGCGAGATGAAGGAGCAGATTCTCGAAAAGGAAGGCCGGCTGCCGACGGCTGTGATTGCGTGCGTGGGCGGCGGGTCGAACGCGATTGGAGCCTTCTACGAATTCATTCCCGACCGCAAGGTGCGCTTGATTGGCGTGGAGGCTGGCGGGAGGGGGACGGAACTGGGTGAACATGCGGTGCGCTTCCGCGGCGGATCGCCGGGCGTGCTGCAGGGGACGTTTTCTTACGTGTTGCAAGATGAGGACGGGCAGATTGCGCTGACGCATTCCGTCTCGGCGGGATTGGACTACGCTTCCATTGGCCCCGAGCACGCGGCGCTGCACGATTCAGGCCGCGCCGAGTATGTCTCGCAGGACGACGCGGCGGCGCTCGACGCAGTGGTGAGGCTGGCGCGGACAGAGGGGATTCTTCCCGCGCTTGAAAGCGCGCACGCGGTGGCCGAGGCTCTCACGCTTGCTCCTACGATGGCTGCGCATGACATACTGGTAATCAACCTCTCTGGACGCGGCGACAAGGACATGGGAATTTTGGCGCGCGAGTTGAAGCTCTAGGGAACCTCCGATCAAGTCGCGGTTTTGAAAGGGCACGACTTCAGTCGTGCCGTAAAGGCAGCAAAATAAACGAGGGCTTTAACCCCTGAGAGAATGTCTGATTCAACTGGATACTGCTTCAGAGGTTCCATAGCGAGTCTCGATTCCAATGCCGATCGTCTTTCATCACAAACCCGGACTGGTCGTCTATCTGACGGCTGGCGACCCGAGCCTCGAGGCAACCAAGGCGATTGCGCTTGAAGCCATCGACGCGGGGGCGGACCTGATCGAGCTGGGCGTGCCGTTCAGCGACCCGCTGGGCGACGGTCCGGTGATTCAACGCGCCTGTGAGCGCGCCGTGGCGCGAGGAACGCGGCTGAAGGATGTGCTTGCACTGGCGGCGGAGATTCGTGCGGCTCGTCCCAATGCGGGACTGGTGATCTTCACTTATCTGAATCCCATTCTGCGTTACGGCATGCACAAGTTTGCCGACGAAGCGGCAGCGGCAGGTGCCGACGGCGTGCTGGTGATCGATCTCATCGTGGAAGAAGCGACCGAATACCTGGCCGAGATGGAGCGCGTGAAGCTTGCGCCGATTTTTTTGGCCGCGCCCACCAGTCCCGACGAGCGGCTTGGGGCGATCGCGAAACACTCCAAGGGTTTCATTTACGCCATCTCCCGCGTCGGCATTACGGGCAAGCAGCATAGTATGACAGCCGATGCCGCGTCGCTGGTTGCGCGTCTTCGCCGATGGCCTGGAGCCGATGGAAAAGCCCTGCCGATTGTCGTGGGGTTCGGCATCTCTACGAGCGAGCACGTGGCCCAAGTGGCGCAGTTCGCGGATGCGGCGGTGATCGGCAGCGCGATTGTGGAGCTCATTGAGCGGTCAACAGAGGCAGATGCTCCCGGAGCCGTGGCCCGATTTATCAAGGGCCTGCACCTGTCCGCCGCGGCAGACAGCGCCGGCCCGGCAAAAGATCCCCCGCTGGTGGCTGTGGAGTCCGCATAGCCGCATAAAGGTAACCAACTCCTGCTCCCGCGCAATGAGTGCGGGTCTGCAAAGCGAAGCAGGCCCGGTATCCGACAAACAACGCACGGGGCGCAGCACGAGGACTGCAATGACGCTGGAAGAATTGCGCAATCAAATCGATGCTCTTGACCGGCAACTGGTGGAGCTGCTCAGCGAGCGGGCGCGCGCCGCGCAGATGATCGGTCATCTGAAGGCCGCCACGCAGTTGCCGGTGTATGAGCCGGCACGCGAGAAGGTGATCTACTCCAACGTGCGCGCGGCCAACAAGGGCCCGCTGCCGGACATCGAGCTGACGCATATCTACGAGCGCATCATCGACGTGATGCGGGCCCTGCAGAGGGACGAGTTGGCATCGGAGAGGAACGCCCAGGCACAAGACCGGGGCCATGACGCAGGCGCTTCAGACGCCGGGACAGGGAACAAGCAATGATCGTAGCCATGCAGGAGAAGGCCACCGAGGAACAGATCGATGCCGTGATCGATCAGATGGTGGAAGCCGGAGTCAACGTTCATCGAACCACGGGGGCGAGCCAGACTATTCTTGCCGGAGTGGGCCCCACTGCGGGCGTGGATTTGCGCAAATTCGAGCTGCTCTCGGGCGTGCTTTACGTGCACAGGATTACAGCGCCGTACAAGCTGGCCGGGCGCGCGTTCCGTCCCGAAGGCACGGTAATCGAATTTCCCAATGGCGCCAAAATCGGCGGCGAGCAGGTGGCCATCATCGCCGGGCCGTGCGCCATTGAAAGCCGCGAACAGATCTTCGCCATCGCCGCGTGCGTCGAGGCCGCGGGCGGCGGCTTTTTGCGCGGCGGAGCCTTCAAGCCGCGCAGTTCTCCTTATGCATTTCAGGGCCTCGGCATTCCCGGCCTGCAGCTGATGCACGAGGCCGCGCAAGCCCACGGCTTGCTCACTGTGAGCGAGGTCATGGAGATTGCGCAGATCGACGCCATGCTGCCCTATGTGGACTGCTTCCAGGTAGGCGCGCGCAACATGCAGAACTTCAACCTGCTGCGCGAACTGGGCCAGGTGCGCAAGCCCATCCTGCTCAAGCGTGGCATCGCGGCCACACTGGAGGAGCTGCTGCTTTCGAGCGAGTACATTCTCTCCGGCGGCAACTACGACGTGATCCTCTGCGAGCGCGGCATCCGCACCTATGAAACGTCGACGCGCAACACCATGGATATCTCGGCCATTCCGGTGATTCACAAGCTCTCGCACCTGCCCATCACCGCCGATCCCTCGCACGGCACCGGCCGGCGCGACATGGTTCCGGCAATGGCCAAGGCCGCGGTGGCCGCAGGGGCTGATGCGTTGCTGATCGAGATTCATCCCAATGCGGACAAGGCAGCCTCGGACGCGGCGCAGACGTTGTTCTTCGATCAATTTGAGAAGCTGGTGAGCGAGCTGCGGGTGATTGCGGCGGCGGTGGGGAGAACGCTGTAGTTTTGAAAGGGCACGGCTTTAGCCGTGCCACAAGAACCTCCAGAAGGATGCGGCTTTGGCCGCCGAGGGAATGTGCATTGCCGCAAAGGAAGTTCCCTCAGGGGCTGAAGCCCTAGTCCTTTCTCTAGTTGCATTACGGCACGGCTGAAGCCATGCCCTTCCAAAGAAGCCGGAGCGACGAAAGACCAATGATCGACCGCATCGCCATCTTCGGCACCGGCCTGCTGGGCACATCCGCGGGGCTGGCGTTGCGCGCGGCGGGATTCGACGGCTCCATTACCGGCTGGAATCGCGGCGCGGAAGGCGCGCAGACCGCGCTCTCCATGGGCGCGATCGACTCAATCGCCACAGATGCCCTTCAGGCCGCGCGCGACAGCCAGGTGGTGCTGCTGGCAGTGCCCATCTACGCCACTTTGGATTGGATGGAGCAACTGGCGCCGGTTCTCGGCCCGGACCATCTGATCACCGATGTAGGCAGCACCAAGGTGCAGATCACCGCTGCGGCAGATCGACTATTCAACACGCACGAACGCGCGGCGTTTCTGCCCGGACATCCCATGGCCGGCAAGGAACGCGGCGGCGCGGCGCTGGCTGACGCGAATCTATTCCGCGGCGCGGTGTGGCTCTTTACCGACGACCCCGCCTGGCAGCGCTCGCCCGCATCGGCGGTCCTCGCCGAAGACTGGCGCAAATGGGTCGGAGCCATGGGCTCGAAGACCATCGATATTGACGCCGCGCGCCACGACGAGCTGGTGGGCTGGGTCAGCCATCTGCCGCAGTTTGTAGCCACCGCCCTGAGCGCGCTGCTGGAGGAAGAAGTGGGCGACGCGCCGGAGCTGAAAGACGTGGGCGGACGCGCGCTGCGCGAAATGACGCGCCTCGGCGCCAGCCCTTACTCCATGTGGCGCGACATCGCCTATACCAATACCGCGGCTGTCGAGGCCGCGCTGCACGCCCTCGAACTGCGCCTCGCGCATCTACGCGAAAACCTGCGCACGCCGGGTCTCCGGGATGAGTTTGAGCAGGCCAACCGCTTCCGCCGGGAATAAAGACTCTGCGGGGCATAGCTTCTCGAGTTCACCCAAATGGAGGAGAAAGCTCATTTTGCGCATGCCAGCCGCAGATCCTTCATCAGCAGCATCAGGTGGAGATCATTTCCGGGACAAGATACAAAGTCGAAGCGCCGATAAAACTCGGCTGCCCGAGCGTCGATTGCGTGAACCAGGACAGCGCGTGCGCCCACGATGTCCGCTGCGCTGGTGATGCGAACCAGCGCGTCCCTGAGGATAGCCCTACCCAGGCCGGAGCCCTGCTCAGTTGAATCCACGGCCAACCGGGTCAGCACAATTACAGGAACCGGGTGATTTGCCAGCCCCTTCGCCACCCGTACAGGTACGTCTTCCCGGCTCGTGCTCCCTGCAGCGATTGAATAATAGGCGACCACGCGGTTGGCGCGGTGAACCACATACGTGCGCGAGGTTTCATTCTGTTGATTTGTCCAGGCAAAGAGCTTCAGCCAGTTACTCAGCGACGCGTGATCACCGCAGTCAAACGAATTCACATCGTGGGTCCGGGCTAGGGGCTCGATCCGCGAGAGCGGCGCGTTATGCAACTCAGGCCCTGTCAAGGACCGAAGGCTCCCGCAACAGTTTTCCCAGGCGCGGAAGATGACGTGCAGGCTGATCGAGCGCCTCGGTGAAGGCCTGCCAATCCTTTTTAGAAAGCACGAAATGCGTTTGGTCTGCCAGCATGCGCTCGGCGCGCTCCGAGGCGCTCTCCAGGATGAAAGTGCTCACGCTGACTCCGGCGGAGGCCGCAGCCCGGCTGATCGTGGACACCGCGCGCTCCGAGGCGCGCAGATGAAGCCGATGCTCTTTTCGATTCGCTACTGGCATAGCTACCCCGTACGCACATTGTACGCCAACCCAAGAGAGCAAAGAAGCATGCAGACCGATTTCATTCAAAGCCCTGGCCGGTTTACTCCGCTGCCTTGGCTGTCTCGACCGCTTCCTTCGCCGGGTCGAGCGTATGGAACCCCTCGACCTTGGCGGCCTCCAGCAACTGCGGCGATGCCGACACGAAGATGATTTCGGTGTTCTGGAACATGTCGCGGGCTACCAGGGCTGCGGCAAGCTGCAGCGTGTCCGGCCAGCGCAGGGAGGTGCGGTCGAGAAGCTGTCGAGCGGCTTCGAGCACGGCTGGGTTGAGCGGCTCCTGCACCATGCGCGCGGCTTCCAGGCGCAGAATATCCAGAGCGGCCGTGGCGTCTTCAGCAGAGATGCCGCCTGCACGCTCGCGGCGGCGGATGGCGGCGTAAACCTCCAGCGGCGTGGAGGCGGAGATGAGCTTGCGGTTGTCCTCCACGGCCTCCATCAGGCGGATCAACGCGTCCGTTCCCTGTTCCTGGACGAACAGCTTGGCGAACGCCGTGGACTCCAGGAAATAGCAGCTCACAGGTTCCCCCGTTCCTCTTCAATAGCCTCGGCAATGGAGTCGCCATGGACGGCGACGGGATGGAAGCGCTGCGCCTCCTCGGGCATGCCGGCTTCAGCACGATTGAGGCGGATGGTGGTGGTGGGATAGGCGGGCGTCTTGGGGTTGGCGATCTTGCTGGTAAGCACCACGCCGCGCTGGATTGCTTCCGCCAGCACCGCCTGGCGCGACTCGGGATTCTGATTCCAGCGAAAGGCCTTGCGGGGCAAAAACGAGTCCCGAAACCACTTGAGCGCAATAAATGCATGGCCGCCGCGCTCGGCTTCGGCCAGCGCTGCGCATAGCTCTTTCACGCGAGCGTCGAGATCGGCGGGGATTTGCGCCTCCTGGCCGTCGTCGTCCTCGTCGTCGAAAGTGTGTTCGACGACCGCCCGCGGCGCGCGCGCGGCACGCGGTGCGCCTTCTGAATGGGGGACGCCCTCGGCATCGTCGGCGCGCTCGAAGTAGATGCGCACTTCATCCTCTTCCGGAGACCAGCTATCTGCTGGGGCATTGCGCCGCTTGCTGCGGCCGTTCTCGCTGCATAACTCCACAATG
Organism: Occallatibacter sp.; assembly: GCA_050013495.1. Lineage (GTDB taxonomy): Bacteria > Acidobacteriota > Terriglobia > Terriglobales > Acidobacteriaceae > Telmatobacter. The sequence continues at coordinate 7,353 of JBEKFD010000042.1, forward strand.
GCCTGGTAACCCGGCGGAGCTAGAAAATGCAGCACCCGCGCCAGGCCGGGGTCGGCTGAAAATGCCAGCTCGTTCAATGCTTCTTCAATAATCTCTTCGGCGTCTGGAATGCTGAGGTTGCTTACATCTACGCCGCTCTGCGCAGCTCTTATCGATTTCATATTCTTCTCCGTATGCCGCACCCTTCGTGATCCCGCGCAACGCAATATCCAGTGGCTCGGCGGCCCCTCGGAACATTCGCCGTGCCGCGCGAAGAAGTGCAGCTTGCGTTCTAAATCATCCCCATCCCCCGCATGTCTCCATGCGAGGCCAGGTACCTTCAATTGGCTGCCAAGGTTATCCAACGATAATAAAGTGGATAGAACTTGTGGTGATTCTCAGCGTGTTCTGTAAGGCAATTTCGTGGCTCGTTTTACAAATAGGAGCCATCTTACGCGCGTATCTTGTTCCCTGCAGGGATTTGAGAAACACTCTAAACTAATCCCCGGCTCCAAGCTATACAACCGACAGTGTACCCGATAATGAGGTTTTGCGCGGTCGCAAAGCAGACAAGTTTGCTCCCCGGCCACACATCGGCAACCCCGATTGCGAAAGAAAGTTGCGCGGCCCGGTTGCTGTTTTTTGCGACCGGGAGTTCGTACAATAGAAGCTATGCGTCGTTGCCTGCCGCTCTTGTTGTTCTTTTTCTTTGCATCGTCCGCACTCTCCGCCGATGCCCCGGCATTCGATCTTGCAGGACCAAAGGTAGACGTGCATGTGAAGCGCGGGCAGGTTACTTTGCCCATAAGCGAGGTGCCGAACCTGCAGCCCGGCGATAGATTGTGGGTGCATCCAGACCTTCCCGAGAGCCAATCTGCCCATTACGTTCTGATTGTCGCCTTCCTGCGCGGAGTTACCAATCCCCCGCCTCCGGAGTGGTTTACGCGCGTGGAGACATGGAGTCGCCAGGCGCGGGACGAGGGCGTGTTTGTCACCGTTCCAGCCGAAGCACAGCAGGCGCTGCTCTTTCTGGCCCCGGAGACGGGCGGGGACTTCAGCACGTTGCGGGCGGCCGTGCGCGGGCGTCCAGGAGCATTTGTCCGCGCTACCCAGGATTTGCAGGCCGCCAGCTTCGACCGCATGCGGCTGGATGAGTACCTGGCGGAGGTCAAGACCACCTCGCAAACCGATCCCAAGCTGCTTAAAGAGCGTGCCGAGAACCTGGCGCGCACTTTGAGCATTCGAGTGGACCAGCAATGCTTCGACAAGCCCACTGACCAGCAGGCGCCCTGCCTGGTGCAGCACACCGACGGGCTGGTGCTGGACGACGCCAACACGCAATCGCTGGTGACGCAACTGGCCAACGGAGCAACCGGCGACCTGATGAACCAGTTGAGCTATTCCACCATGGCTGGAGGGGGCGAATTCAGTCCCTACGTAGGCGCAATCCTGGATACGGCCAGGATTTTGTCGTCGCTGCATACGGCGCATTTCCAATACATTCCCGCGCTGGCGCTGCCCACCAAGGACACGCTGAACCTGCGCCTCAACGTACCGCCCTCATTCCGCGACCCCAAGTCGGTTGTCGTCGTGGCACTTCCCCCGGTCGGCCCCGCCAAGCCGCCGGCGTTGCGCGCCGTGAACCCCGAAGAAAAATACTGTGCAATGAAGCCTGGCCTGGTGTTGCCCGCGGACGGAGCGCCCGTCGTCTTTTCTTCCCAGTTGGCCTACGATCTTGCACTCCACATCGAAAGCGAGTCGAACGCCAAGGCTCCTTCCGTCGATGTGCCGGTCAAAACCGATCCCGCTGAGGGCGGTTTTGTGCCGGTAAATCCCGTTCCTGCGTTGTCCGGGGGCGACCTCACGGCAGTGTTGCGCGGCAAATGGGGCTTTGACGATTGGGAGGGTCCGCATTTTCATCTGCATGCCGCGCAGCCAGGCAAGTGGACCGTGGCGCCGGGTGAGCAGTCGGCCCTGGTAGTGGGCCGCGAAGACAGCCTGCGCCTTGAGGACGACAGCACGGTCTGCGTGGATCGCGTCGAGGAAAAGGGGGAGAGCGGCAACCCGGTGAAGCTTGTTTGGAAGTCTCCCAAGCCTGAGTCGCTTGAGGTAGTCGTCCCCATGAAAGACGCGAAGCCCGGACCTGTCGCCGTGGAAGTCTATCAATTCGGACTGAAGACCCCGGACAAGTTGCCCTTCCGAGCCTACGCGGAGGCCGCTTCGCTGGACCGTCTCACGCTCAGCGCCGGAGACCACGCTGCGGTGCTGCGCGGCAACCGGCTGGATGAGGTTGCCCAGGCCGACCTGGAAGGAATCGAGCTGAAACCCTCCAAGTTGAAGCGGGTAGAGGACTTTGACCACTTGGAGATGACCACCGAAGGTTCCACCGCCAGCCTGGAACCCGGAAAGTCCTACGAAGCGAAGGTCCAATTGCAAGACGGCCGCCAGTTGAACGTTCCAGTCAGCGTGGGTCCGCCGCGCCCGCAGATCGCGCTGCTCAATAAAGGCGTGCAGGAAGAAGCTTCGGCAACACCCTCACCCGTCCGCCTTGGCAGCCTGGACGACCTGCCCGTGGACGGACGCCTGGTGTTCTTTCTCAAGTCCCGCGTGCCGCTGGATTTCCCCCGCAGTGAAAAGGTGGAAGTTGCCGCAGTCGACGGCAGCTTCCAAACCACTCTGTCGCTATCCGACGGCGGCCTGATGCTGGAGGACGCGAAGACCGCCATGGGCGCGGTGGAACCGCTGGCCCGCTTTGGCGCATCTGCCTTTGGACCGATCGAGGTGCGCGCCATGTCTGCCGAGGGCGTTACGGGAGAATGGCTACCGCTGGGGACACTCGTTCGGCTGCCTGGATTCAAGGAACTCCGTTGCCCGCGTGCCGCCGCCAAGCCCTGCACCCTCACGGGAACAAACCTGTTTCTGGCCACGTCCATCGGGCCCACGCCCGACTTCGACAACGCCACCGATGTGCCGCTCGACTTTACCGGAACCCAACTCAGCCTGCCCCATCCTGCCAATGGGACGCTTTATTTCAAGTTGCGCGACGATCCGGATACGGTGCAAACGCTCACCCTCGCCGTTACCCCGGCAAACTCCGGGAGCCAAACATCCTCGGCAGCGCCGGCCACGCAGGTCGCGCCAGTGACGCCGGCGCCCACACAACCCGCCGCCGCTCCGGCTGCGCCGCATGCCGCGCAGGCTGAAAAGACCGAGACCAGCTCGGCTCCAAAGCCGGATGCGCCGCCGAACCAATGATTTCGGAATTAGGCCTTTGACAAACCCGTGAAACAGTTCTTATGACGGGCGGCCATGAACAGTGCCGTGCTCCACAAAAGCGACGAAGATGAGATCACGGCGCAAGATGCTGCTATCAGAAACGAGCGGCAGGCGTTTTGTCCGGACTGCGAACGGGACGTTATTCTTCATATTAAGAAGTCGGTCAGAGGGATGACGCATTTCGAACATCGGCCGGGTGTTCCCAAATCGTGCAAGCGTCGTTACCGCCGCCATCCGGTCTAGCTATCCTCTTCCCTTAGCTTCTTCGGGGGCACCTTCAGCACGTCCCTCGTCAATTCCTCAAACGGAAGTTGGATTTGTGGCGTCGGCTTCGAACTGGTCAAAGGCCCGTTGCTCTCTTGCTCCTAGTCGCCTCCCTCGTTCTTGTCAGCTCTAAGATAAACGTTGCCGCCTTTAGAAATAGAAGCAACGAACGGTCCACTCTTCTTCTTGCATAGTGCCCGCATTTGCCGAGAGGCCTTTACGAGCAAATCGCCCGGGTCGCCAATCTCGTTCGATGTGAAGACAAACTCCCGAATTTTGAATTGATCGATGAGTTTTCTTTCTAGCATTCGTGTGCGCTGCTTCTTGTCAAACGTAACAAAAATCCAGTTCTTTTTGCCAACCTTCCTTAGCAGCACTTGGTCATCGGTGTCTCCGCTGAAAAACTCTTTCTGCCGCTTATAGCGGATTCCGGCGCGGTCCAGCTTCTCGACCAGTTCCGGGTAGTCAAGATTGTGGTCAAGAAAGAGTGTAAAGCCTCTAGGCGGCGATTTTGGCTTCTTCGAGGGAGATCGCCTCTTCGATTTCGGTTTCGGATCGGTCATAGTCTCTTGCTAATTTTGAAATGGATGCTCCTCCTTTCTTCCTGCTCATCAGGAAAGCAGTGGATATTCTGGACCCAACCAGTACCGGCATCCCAAAAGCAACCCGAGGGTCGATCACAACCACACGAGGCGCGCGATCTGGATTCTGTTGATGCTCTCGACTAGTGAATGGGAAAAGCCTCTCGGCGATTCCTTGCGCGTTCCGCTCAACGCGTTTTAGGAATGGATTCATGATTGCTTTGAATGCGCCCTGACCGCCCGCAGTGAGGTTGATGAGTTCGTCCCCCTCACCTTCGAGGTAAATCCTGCGGTCACGAGTCGCCAACTGATAGTCAGCTAGCGGGTATTTCGAGGGCTTCTCAATCCTCAGTTCCTCGACTGATCTCCGTATTCTGGGCATTCCAACGTCATGGAACTCTCTAAGGCTTTCAAGGACATACAACTCGACTAGATTCTTGAAGGACAAGAGCAAGGGGCGGCGGCTATATACCGTTGTGAGAGGAGCGGCACCCGTTTCGCCGATCGTCCAGTACCGAACAGTGCTAACTGGGACGATTAGATACCGAGCAGCTTCCTCAATCGTGTAGTTAGGGATTTCCAGCGGGTTGAATTTCGGGCGCGCCATAGTCGAGAAAGTATAGCGGAAACCGTTCATCTGCGCATCGGGAGAGTTTAGATTTCTGACTTGCATTCTGGACTCCATTAAGGCACACTCAAATAAGGCCGTCCATGTGCGTGGACAGATCGGCTGAGAGATCCGAAATGGTTCCAAGTAAAGCCCGCCTGCCAGCGGGCTTTACTCTTTGGGGGCCAAAGACTTTGGCTTCTTCGTGCCTAGTTTGGCCGGTGTGTGTCCCGCATCATCAGCCGTTTCCCTGACGTCCCTTCCGCGCCTGAATGGCCACTTTAATGTCAGTTTCTTCGTGGCGATGTAACTGATGTCGAAGTCGGAGAGGTAACGGTGGAGATGCTGTTGGCCGATATGATGGTACACCCCATTTATGCCGCGCTTCAAATTCGCAAAAATCCTTCAATCCTGTTCGCGGTAATGCGTAGCCGGTCTTCGTACCGGACAACCATCGGCCTCAGGTTTTCCGCTGCGACTGGCGTCCGCTGTGTCTGTGCTCAAGCAGGGTGGCAATGTGCAATCCCCCGATGTCGAGCTCCGGCAATCGAATGCAATCTTTCCTCGCCCGCTTTTGCAGAAAATTACGATCCGGCAGCGCACAATGGCTGCATGTCAACTCTCCGACGGTCCAATATTGTCAGGGATGTAATCGGTCCATCCCCAGGAAGACCACCCACCCCCACCCGAAAATGCCCTTTGGGGGGATGCATCTCCGCATCGAGCGGAGAGATAAGGAACATAGAATCAAATACTTATAGGATTTAATTCAAGAGTATCCAGTTGCTTGAGTAGTAAACAGATGCCTCGAAAAATGCCTTGTTTTTTCTCGAAAAGCTCGTCTTTTTTGGCCGAACTTGAGCCTGAAAGGGGCCAATTCGTGTGTTCTCTCCCTCGCATTCCAGCAACCGCAGTCTCGAAAGGAGGACCGGCAATTAACCTGATCCGCCGCAGTTCACGCTATGCTGAATGCATGTTCAGGCTACCCGCTTCCCTTCTCTTGTTCGCAATCACTTTTTCAGCGTTGGCCGCTGCACAGACGGCCCCTTCCTCTTGGACCTTTGCCGTCAGCGGCGACAGCCGCAACTGCGGCGATTTCGTGATGCCCGCCATTGCCCGCAAGGTAGAGGCCGAGAAGGACACGTTCTATTGGCATCTGGGGGATTTCCGCTGGATGTCCGCAATCGACCAGGACCTGCTTGCAATGCAGCCCGCCAGCGCAGCACTCACAAAGCAGGAATATCTCGACCGCGCCTGGGACGACTTTCTGACCCACCAGATCGCCGCTTTCGGTTCCTTTCCCGTCTTCATAGGCCGAGGCAATCACGAAAACGTGAAGCCCATGACCCGCGAAGGATATATCGCCAAGTTTTCCGGCCTGCTCAGCCGTCCGGAGATAGCGGCGCAGCGCAAGGCCGACGGCCTCGATTCAGTTGAGCCCTGGTACCACTGGACCCGCGACGGCGTGGACTTCATCACCCTGGACAACGCCAGCCGCGACGAATTCTCCGATGCCCAACTGCGCTGGCTGCGTTCCGTGCTGGACCGCGACCTGGCGCCCAACTCGGGCATTCGCTCCATTGTCACCGGGATGCATGAAGCGCTGCCCCACTCCATCAGTTCCGACCACGGCATGGACGACTGGGACCTTGGCATCCGCACCGGCGAGCTGGTTTATACCTGGCTGTTCGACGCCCAGGCAGCCGGCAAACACGTTTACGTTCTGGCCAGCCACTCGCACTATTACTCGCCGAACATTTTCGACACCCCTTTCTGGAAGGAACACAGCAACAGGGTTCTGCCGGGCACTATCATCGGCAGCGCCGGAGCCCATCGCTACAATCTACCCCGGGGCGCCGACAAGGCGTCCAAGACCAATATCTATGGCTATTTGCAGGGAACCGTACATGTGGACGGTTCGATTGATTTCAAGCTGCACGAGTTGAGCGAAGCCGATCTGGTCGCAGCCAGATGGCCCAATGCGCCCGTTGACGCCATTCATGCGTGCTACATCGGCAATTCCGACGACGCGGAGCAGGATAAATAGGCGCCTTGGCCGTTCTCCGGGCGAAAGGACGTGAGCCAAACGGCTCAGCTTAATGCGCAATCGAGTGCAATGCTCTCTGTGTGCGGGATGATTGCTCACCCTGGCTAGGAACGCCAAGCCTCCCCAGCGAGCATTCGGCCCCACGCGATTCGCCGTTCTCGGGAACGCGTTCGGGAGGAGGCATTCCAGATGAATGAGGAAATTACCAAGGCTTTTGATACCACCGATTATCTTGCCAGCGAGGGAAAAGGCCGCAAGATCGTCCGCATCAAGGCCAAGCAGCACTTCTTCGCGCAGGGAGCTCCGGCCGACGCCGTGTTTTATTTGCAGTCCGGCCGGGCCAAGCTGACCGTCATTTCCAAAAAGGGCAAGGAAGCCACCGTTACGCTGCTGGCTACCGGCGATTTTCTCGGCGAAGAGTCTCTCACCGCACTGGGAACGGTTCGTACGGCCACGGCCACGGCCCTGGTGACTTGCATGGCGCTGAAGATCGAGCGCGAACAAATGCTCGTTGTTTTGCACGAGGAGGGCGCATTTGCGGCTCTGTTTCTTAACTTCATGCTGCTGCGCGGCATTCGAACGCAGGCGGACCTGATCGACCAGCTCTTCAACTCCAGCGAAAGACGCCTGGCGCGCACCCTTCTGCTGATGGCCGATTTTGGCAGGCCGGGCGAACCGGTGACGCAGCTTCCCCCGGTCACGCAGGAGACGCTGGCGGAGATGATCGGCACCACGCGCTCCCGCGTGAGCTTCTTCATGAATCGATTCAGGAAGCTCGGCTATATCGAATACAACGGCCACATCCGGGTGAACAGGTCGCTGCTCAACGTGGTTCTGCATGATCAGTTGCCGGAGCAGAACGCCTCCCGACCGACGCTGCTCGATCCTCCTCCCAGCAAGACCCGCACCGCCAGGCGAGCCAAGCTGGGTGTGAGCGCGGTTTTACCGAACTGAAAAACGCGCCCGCGAAAGCGCCGGCAATTTCCTGCTATTTGAGGATAAGGAGATCGTATGTCGTTTGGAATCTATGCTGCCGGTTTCGCAATTCTGATAGGCGGACTGGTCTATGCCGCGCACCTGATGCACATTCCCTCGCAATGGATCGCCGCGGGCGCGGTTGTGCTGTTTGGGCTCGGAGTCCTCTCGGCCGTAAAGGCCACGCGGCAGAAAGACTCCGCAAATTAAGGCGGAACTGCGCCGATTGCGTCGAACCCTGTTTCGATCGTGCCGGCCCAGGTTCTTAAGAACCAATCCGTAAATTGGGAGCGCCGGACTCCAGACCGGCTGTACTGGCGGCTTCTTGGCCGCCAGATGCTCCTTGTGCGGGTCTGGAGACCCACACTACAGCCGCTCTGGAGAGCGGCGCTACAAAATCGCCATTCGTGGATAGTTTCTTAATACTCAACCTTGTGGGCTGAAGCGATCCAGGCGGCAAAAGCCGCGCCGGCTTCCTGGGCGAGCAACTGGGTGGCCGGCAGCGCGCGTTCAGACTGGCGCTTGCACAACTCCTCATACAAGAAGGCATCGTCGAATCCAGCCCGGGCGGCATCGGCAGCGCTGGAGCCGTAATAGATGGCGTCCAGCCTTGCCCAGTAGCTGGCAGCCAGGCACATGGGGCAGGGCTCGCAACTGGTGTAAAGCTCGCACCCGGCCAGCGTGAACGTGCCCAGCGCCTTGCACGCCGCGCGAATGGCGTTCACCTCGCCGTGGGCGGTGGGATCGTTGCCGGTAGTCACCGTGTTCACGCCTTCGCCGACGATCTTGCCGTTCCGCACTATAACTGCGGCAAATGGCCCACCATTGCCGGTGTCGACGTTCTCGATGGCCAGCACGATGGCGCGGCGCAGGAACTCAGGATTGGGTGGAGCGGTCGAGTCCAACTTGCTTACTACCTCCCTGAGCGGCGAAAGTAATCACAGTATGTCACAGGTATTCCGATCGACTCGCGTGCTGACGGCTGATGGGCTGCGTCCGGCTGCGCTGCTGGTGGAGGACGAGCGCATTGCCGGTGTGGTGGGCTGGAACGAGCTTCCGGCTGGCGTTGCGCTGCGCGATTTTGGAGATCTGGTGCTGCTGCCGGGACTGGTGGACTCGCATGTGCATATCAACGAGCCGGGCCGCACGGAGTGGGAAGGCTTTTGGACGGCGACGCAAGCGGCTGCGTCGGGCGGAGTGACGACGCTCGTGGATATGCCGCTGAACTGCGTGCCCGAGACTACGGACGTGGAGGCGCTGAAGGCCAAGCGGGCGGCGGCAAATGGAAAGGCGTGGGTAGACTGGGCAGCGTGGGGCGGGGTGGTGGGAGGAAATGCCGGGGCTCTCCCGGCTTTGGCTGCAGCGGGAATTCCCGGCTTCAAGTGCTTTCTTATCCATTCCGGGATTGACGGGTTCGCGTGGGTGGATGAGGCCGAATTGCGCCTGGCCTTGCCTCGGCTGAAGGCTGCCGCGCTGCCCCTGCTGGCCCATGCGGAGGTGGCCGGGCCGGTGAATGCAGCAACCGAAGGGCTCAATGCTGCTGGGGCCTCCTGGCGCAAGTATTCCACCTACCTGGCCTCGCGTCCGGACGACGCGGAGGTGGAGGCGATTGCTCTGCTTATCCGGCTGGCCGAGGAGTTTGAAACGCTCATCCACATCGTCCATCTGTCCAGCGCAAAGGCCCTGCCGCTTCTAGCGGATGCGCGCCGGAGGGGCGTGCCGATTACCGTTGAGACATGCGTGCAGTACTTATGGTTCGCGGCAGAAGAGATTCCCGACGGAGCAACGGAGTTCAAATGCGCCCCGCCGATACGCAGCAAGGCCAACCGCGATGCGTTGTGGAACGCGCTCGAAGAAGGAATCATTGACATGGTGGCAACCGACCACTCGCCTTGCCTGCCCGCGATGAAGCGCCGTGAAGAGGGCCGCTGGGATCTGGCCTGGGGCGGGATCGCCAGCCTGGGGTTGGCGCTTCCGGTGATGTGGACCGCGCTCGAACAGCACAGGGTTGGGTTGAAGGCGGGAATCGAGCGCGTAGGCAAGTGGATGAGCGCTGGACCGGCGAAACTGGCCGGGCTCGCTGGCCGCAAAGGAACGCTGGTTCCCGGAGCCGACGCGGACTTCGTTGTCTTTGATCCCGGCGATGCGTGGACCGTCTCGCCCGACGATCTTCACTTTCGCCACAAGCTTTCGCCCTATTTGGGCGCTGAGCTGCGGGGGCGTGTTCTGGAGACGTGGCTGCGCGGGCAACAGGTTTTCAGCGCAGCCGGCTTCACCGGCCAACCGCGGGGCAAGGAACTGGTGCGGCGATGGCCATAATCAATCCCGCCCAGCGCGCCATCGCGGAATGTCTCCTGATCGCCGCCATGACCGAGGAACCGGGCCGCATTACGCGCCGGTTTCTCACTTCGCCGATGCACGCCGTTCACGCCCACCTGCGGCAACGAATGGAATCCCTGAGCATGACCGTCCATGTGGATGCGGCGGGCAATTTGCGCGGATTTTGGCAGCCCGCGGGCGCGACTTCCAGACGCCTGATTCTCGGTTCGCACATCGATACAGTGCCCAACGCGGGCGCCTTCGACGGCGTGCTCGGCGTAGCGCTGGCAATCGAATGGGTGGAGATTGCCCAGCGCCACGGCCTGCCACTGGCCATCGAGGTCATCGCATTCTCTGAAGAAGAAGGCGTGCGCTACGGTTTGCCTTATCTCGGCAGCCGTGCCGTCGCAGACCGGTTCGATGCATCGCTTCTTGCGCTGACCGACGCGGAAGGGACAACCGTCGATGCCGCATTGCGCGCCTTTGGCCTCGATCCCGGCAGGATCGGCGAAGCCGTGGTGACGGACGAAGCTGTTTGCTTTGTCGAGATTCATATCGAGCAGGGCCCGTTGCTGGAGGCTGAAGGCTTGAGCGTCGCGGCTGTTACGGGAATCGTCGGCCAGACGCGCCTCACACTCACATTTACCGGTCACGCCAACCATGCCGGCACCGCTCCCATGCATCTTCGCCGCGACGCCCTCGCAGCGGCGGCCGAGTGGATCTCCGCGGTGGAAGCGCTTGCGCAGGGCACCGAAGGCCTGGCTGCAACCGTCGGCCGGGTGACCGTCGAGCCCAATGTCGGCAACGTAGTTGCGGGGGTTGTCCGCGCCAGCTTCGATGTTCGCCACTCCCACGACGCTACCCGCCGGGCCGCGGTGGAGCAGTTGCTGGACCGGGCCAGCACAATAGCCGCCCGCCGTGGGCTGACCCTTGAACGCACCGGCCAATTGGATCAACCAGCTGTTCCCATGGACGAACGTCTGACGGCATTGATGGGCGCGGCCATCGAAGCCGCGGGTTATCCTCTGAAGACCATGCCCAGCGGTGCCGGCCACGACGCAATCGTGATGGCAGGCAAACTGCCGACCGCGATGCTCTTCCTTCGCAGTCCCGGCGGCATCAGCCATCACCCCGCCGAGTCGGTGCGCGAAGAGGATGTTGAGGCCTCTCTTCGCGTGGGCCGCGAGTTTCTGCTGCGCCTTGCCGACAATGTTGGATAGAATGCTCAAACGAGGCCAAGATTGCATCACCTGGGTTTAACGCGAAGCAGCCTGAAAGCCGATCACCTGCTGCAAACGCCGAACACCTTCATCCGCACGCCATTGCCCGGCGCTGTGGGCGTGGATTTTGTGGTTCATGCGGCGCCGCAACTGGGCGCGCGCTTCACGCAGATGACGGCGGAGTTTGCGGCAGAGGGCAAGCTTGGCCCCGCGCCGGCACAGCGGTTTCTCTACGTGCTCGAAGGCGAACTGGAACTGACGGCAGGCGGCAAAGACTACAGCCTCGCGCCAGGCGGATTTGCATTTCTTCCTCAAGGAACACAGCACACGGTGCGCGCAGTCGTCGCTTCCCGGGCTGCCGTGATTGAGAAACCCTATCAACCAATTGGCGGCGACGAAGACCAGGCCGCGCAGGTCGTCGTGAGCAATGAAGCCGCCGTCGAACCGGTAGCGCTGATGGGAGACGCGGCCCTGCGCGTTCGCTCGCTGATGCCGGATGGCCCTGCCTGCGACTTTGCTGTGAACACAATGACCTACGATCCCGGCGCAGCGCTCGGCATGGTGGAGATTCACGTGATGGAGCATGGCCTGCTGATGCTGGAAGGCGGCGGCATCTACCGGCTGGGAGACTCGTGGTATCCCGTTCAGGCTGGCGATTTCATCTGGATGGCGCCCTATTGCCCGCAGTGGTTTGGCGCCCTTGGCAAGGTCCCCGCCAAGTACCTCATCTACAAAGATTGGCGCAGACATCCACTCGCCGAATAGCGGAAACCATGGCCATCCATCCTCAACTCGAAATCGACAAGCTCTTCGCGGAACTGGCCGCCCTGGCGCAAATCTCGGAAGCCGGCCCGCCGGTGGTGACGCGCGTCGTATTCAGTGAGGCCGACCTGCGCGCGCGCGCCTATGTGAAGGGCCTCTTCGCCGGCGCTGGACTCGAAGTGCGTGAAGACGCCATCGGCAACACCTTCGCTCGATGGACCGGCAGTGCGCCGGAACTGGCGCCAGTCGGAACCGGCTCGCACATCGACGCCATTCCCAATGCGGGTTCCTATGACGGCACGGTCGGCGTATTGGGTGGGCTGGAGGCAATTCGCTCCTTGCAGCGCGCCGGCTTTCGCCCAAAGCGATCCATCGAACTCATTATTTTTACCGCTGAAGAGCCGACGCGCTTCGGCATTGGCTGCCTGGGCAGCCGCATGATGGGCCATGTGCTCGCGCCCGCCGCGGCACTTGCCTTGCGCGACAAGCAGGGCAACGGCCTGGACGAGCTGCGCAGCCAAGCCGGCTTTACCGGACCGCTCGAATCCGTCGCGTTGCCGGCCGGCCGCTTCCACCAGTTTGTGGAATTGCACATCGAGCAAGGCCCGCTGCTGGAGCAGGACGGAATCGATCTTGGCCTGGTCACAGCCATCGCTGCGCCGGCCAGCCTGCGCATCTGCATCGAAGGCGAAGGCGGCCACGCTGGCGGCAAGCTGATGCCCGGCCGCAAAGACGCGCTGGCCGCGGCCGCTGAACTGATTCTAGCGCTCGAATCGGCAGCCAAATCCACCGGCGCAATTGATACCGTGGCCACCGTCGGCGTTTGCGAAGTGTTCCCCGGCGCGGTCAACAGCATCCCCTCGCAGGTGCGCCTGGAGACCGACATCCGCGACACAGACGGCGCGCGCCGCGATCGTGTGCTTGATGGGCTGCACAACGCCTGTGCCGATGTTTCCACGCGCCGCGGAGTGACTATCACGACAGATCTCGTCAACGCCGACCCGCCCGCCGCCTGCGACCCGGCGATTCTCGCCGCGATGGAAGAATCCGCAGCGGAGGCGGGCAAAAAATCGAAGCGCATGGTCAGCCGCGCTTATCACGATTCGCTTTTTATGGCGCGCATTGCGCCCATCGCCATGCTGTTCATTCCCTGCCGCGGCGGGGTCAGCCACCGGCCCGACGAGTACGCCTCGCCGGAGTGGATTGCGGGCGGCGTGGACGTGCTGGCCCGGACTTTGGCTCGATTGTCCGGCTAGGGCGCGGCTGTCCGGCCGAATCGCTCTTGGAAACTGAGCCGCGCCGTTGTATGCTATGCCTCAACCCGTACGACGATTCAGGTCTTCCCAACCATGAGCACGAGCGCAAAAACTCGCATCGCCAAAGCACGCATCGTTGGCACAGCCGTCCCCCGCAAGGAAGGCGTGGACAAGCTGTTGGGCCGCGCGCGCTACGTCGACGACATTCAGCGCGAAGGCATGTGGCCCGGAGCTACTGTGCGCAGCACCATTCCGCGCGGGTTCATACGCTCCATCGGCTTCGATCGCCGCATCGACTGGAGCGAATTCGCAATCGTTACGGCTGCCGACATTCCCGGCAAGAATCATGTGCAACTTATCCACGCCGATCAGCCCTGCCTTGCAGACGGCGTTGTCAACCACTGCGATGAGGCCATCGTGCTGTTGGCTCACCCTGACAAGCACAAGCTGCGTGAGGCCGTGGCAGCGGTGCAGATCGAATACGAGCCGCTGCCGCCGCTATTCACAATCGAAGAAAGCGAGCGCCAGGAAATTATCGTCTGGGGCTCTGATAATTTACTCAAGAGCTTTCTGCTGGAGAAGGGCGAAGTTGATTCTGCATGGGCCCATGCGGCGCACATCGTTGAAGGCGAATACCGCACCGGCGCTCAGGAGCATCTTTACATCGAGAACAACGGCGTCATCGCGGAGTGGAGCGAGGAAGGCGGCGTGACGGTGTGGGGATCGCTGCAGTGCCCCTACTACGTGCATAAATCTCTGCTCGCGGTTTTCGATTTGCCCGAAAACAAAGTCCGCGTCATCCAGACCGAAACCGGAGGCGCATTTGGCGGCAAGGAGGATTATCCATCCACGCTCGCCGCCCATGCCGCATTGCTTGCCATGAAGAGCGGCCATCCCATCAAGATGGTCTACGACCGCATGGAGGACCTGGCCGCTACCACCAAGCGCCATCCATCGCGCGTTCGCCATCGTACCGCGCTCGATAAAGACGGCAAGCTCCTTGCCATGGACATTGAAGTCGCTACGGACGGTGGCGCGTATTCAACGCTTTCTTCCACGGTGCTCTCGCGCGCGACTCTCCATTCGCCCGGTCCGTATGTGTGCCCCAACGTGCGTGTCCGCTCGCACGCATGGGCTACCAACACCGTTCCATACGGCGCGTTTCGCGGCTTCGGCGCGCCACAAGCCATCTTCGCCATCGAGCGCCACATGGATGAGATCGCAGCTGCCATCGGCATTGACCCAATCGAATTGCGCCGCAGAAATTTTCTCCACGACGGAGACACAACCGCAACCGAGCAGGTAATGCGCGATCCGGTCATCCTCGACAAGCTTCTGGATCGCGCGCTTCGCGAGAGCGATTACCATGCCAGGCGCGCACGATTTGCGCGCGAGAATTCGCATAGCCCGATCAAGCGCGGCATGGGTGTCAGTGCTTTCTTTCATGGCTCTGGATTCACCGGCTCAGGTGAGCGCTATTTGAACTCGCTTGCTGGACTCGACGTAACACCCAAGCGCAAAGTGCGCGTGCTGGTGGCCAACACCGAGTTTGGCCAGGGCACCAACACCATCCTCGCGCAGATTGCCGCAGAGGCCATCGGCATTTCGTATGACGATGTAATCATGGCGCCGGCCGACACCGGCATAGTTCCCAACAGTGGTCCAACGGTTGCGTCACGCACCTCCATGGTGGTGGGCCGGCTCATTGAGCGCGCCGGTTGCCAGCTTGTCGCGATGCTCCGCGAGCAGGCAGGGCTTGGCGAGAATTTTACGAGCGAAGAATTCTTCGCCGCAAGCGAACGTCATCGCGCAACGGATGGCGAGGTCGTCTCGCTCTGCCGTTACGAAGCACCGCCCAATATCTACTGGGACGATCAGAAATATCGCGGTGAAGCTTATCCCGCCTTCGCGTGGTCCGTGCAGGTGGCGCAGGTGGCTGTGGACACGGTCACGTATTCCGCCGAGGTGGAAGATTTCTGGTCGGTGCAGGAAGTGGGCCGCGTACTCAATCCCATCCTTGCCGGCGGGCAGATTGAAGGCGGCATCGCGCAAGGCATCGGTTATGCGCTCTACGAAAAGGTCGTTTGGCAAAACGGACACATGGCCAACAACCAGATGACCAACTACATTATGCCCACGGCGGAAGATGTGCCGCCGATTCATGTTTTCTTCGAGGAGATTCCATTTCAATACGGAGCCTTCGGCGCCAAGGGCATCGGAGAATTGCCGCACGACGGCCCCGCGCCCGCAATCTTGAATGCGATCCGCGACGCTACGGGCGTGGGCTTCCGTTCAATTCCGCTGTTACCTGAAGACCTGTTTGCGCAACTGGCGGCTTGCGAAGTTGTCGCAGAGGCTGCGGCCCTATGAGCGATAGTCACGGCACAATTCGCATTTGCGTCAACGGTGACAATCGTGCAGTCCATGTCGCGCCGATGAAACGGTTGCTCGATGTGTTGCGCGAAGATTTGCATTTGACCGGAACCAAGGAAGGATGCGGCGAAGGCGAATGCGGTTCGTGTTCAGTGCGCATGAACGGCGAACTGGTGAACAGTTGCCTGGTGCCGGTGCTGCAGGCCGAGGGCGCGGATATTCAAACCGTTGAAGGGCTCGCGACGAGCGGCGCGCTGCATCCATTGCAGCAGGCCTTTCTCGATTGCGGCGGCGCGCAATGCGGCATTTGTACCCCGGGAATGTTGATGGCGGCAACGCAACTGCTTTCCATCAACCCGCATCCGTGCATGGCCGAGATTCGCGAAGGCCTCGCGGGGAATCTTTGCCGATGTACAGGCTTCAAGCGCATCTTCGACTCGGTGATTACGGCCGCGTCCGCAAACTGCGATCGACCTGCCGGGCGGGCAGCGCATGCGCGGTAATCCGGATGCGCATGCGATGGTTGCGCCGGGCAACCTGCGTGCCGTGCTGGAGCTGCTTGCAGACGCACCGGGCGAGTGGACGCCGATTGCGGGCGGCACCGAGTTGATGGTGGCTCACGCGGCAGGCCGGCTAACCGCACCCAGGCTGGTGAGCCTGTGGGGCATTCGCGAGCTGCGATTCATCGAGTCTTCGCCGCAAAGCATCGCCATCGGCGCGGGCGCAACTTTTCGCGATCTGCGCGCGCATGCCGGCATCGCGGCACATCTGCCGCTTGTTGCCAAAGCCGCAAGCTGGGTTGGCTCCATTGCCAACCAAAGCCGCGCCACCGTTGGCGGCAATCTTGTGAACGGATCGCCGGCCGCTGATTCCTCGCCGGCATTTCTTGTCTACGATGCGGAGATTGAATTGATCTCCGTGCGCGGCAGCCGTCGCATTCCCTATTTCGACTTTCACACCGGTTACAAACGCAACGCCATGGCGCCGGATGAATTGCTCTTCGCTGTGCACATGCCGCTGCGGTTCGCGCAGCATCGCCAGTATTTGCGCAAGGTGGGGACGCGACGCGCTATGGCAATCTCCAAGGTTGCGCTTGCGGCGACTGCGATTGTAGACGCCGGAGTAATAAACGAACTTCGCCTGGCTGCAGCGAGCCTTGCGGCTTTCCCGGTTAGGCTTTATCGAACCGAAGCGGCTCTGCTCGGCGGGCCGATTGAAGCGCGGACCATTGAGGAGGCGCGCGAAGCGATGCTGGCTGAGGCAAAGCCGATTGACGACATTCGCTCAACCGCCGAATACCGCAAGCGCGTGGGCGCCAACCTGCTGGAAGAGTTTTTGCTCGAGCTGCGCTCCGAGGTTGTCTAAGTGAATGCTGTACTTTCATCATGGAATGAAGCGTCTCCGCAAGCAGCTCTGGAGTTGATGCTGGCCTGTTGCGGCGCGCGGCGATGGGCCGCGGCCATGGTGGCGCTGCGCCCTATCTTCAGCGTGAAGGAGTTGAGCGCGACAGCCGATCGCATATGGAGCACAATGGAAGAGGCCGACTGGATGGAGGCGTTTGTCTGCCATCCGCGCATCGGTGAACGAAAGGCAGCGCACGCATCAAAGAAGTCTGAGGCATGGTCGCATCAGGAACAGTCATCGGCCGAGACTGCTGCCGAACGGGTGCTGGCTGAACTTGCAGCGGGCAATGCGCTTTATGAGGAGCGCTTCGGATTCACATACATTGTCCGCGCCACCGGAAAGAGCGCGGAAGAGATGCTGGCGATTCTGAATCGCCGTCTAAGCAGCGATCGCAGCACCGAGCTGCGCGAAGCAGCGGAACAGCAGCGGCAGATCACGCAGATTCGTCTGGGAAAGTGGCTTGTGGAATGAGTGGAATTACTACGCACGTGCTGGATGCGGTGCTCGGCAAACCGGCCGCGGGTGTTTCGGTGCGTCTGGAAAAACTGGAAGACTCCGCATGGGTCACCGTACAGGAGAGCGCGACCAATGCAGATGGACGCTGCCGGGATTTGACCAACGACGCCGTTGCAGGCCGCTATCGGCTCACTTTCTCAACAGGTGCATACCTGACCAGCAAGGGCCGCGCCAGCATCTATCCGGAGATAACGATTACCTTCAATTGCAGCGACGAAGTGCATTATCACCTTCCGCTATTGTTGAGCGATAACAGCTACACAACCTACAGAGGAAGCTGACACGATGGCAAGACTTGGTGACAATCGCTACGGAAAATCGCGCGTACGCCTGTCGCGCATCACGCGCCATGGAGACCGGCACGAATTCAACGAGTGGAACGTGCACGTGCTGCTGGAAGGGGAGTTCGAGGCCAGCTTCACGGAGGCGGACAACAGCAAGATTCTGCCGACAGACACGATGAAGAACACCGTCTATTCGCTAGCCCGCGCCTCGAACGCGACAACCATAGAGGGCTTTGCGATGGAAATGGGCGATTATCTGTTGGCCAACAATGCGCAGGTAAGCGGCGTCAGGGTCGAGATCGAAGAGAAGGCATGGGAACGCCTGATTACGGAGGGCGGCGCGGAAGCAACGACGTTCAAACTCGGAGGGCCAGAGGTGCACACGGTGCGCGCCGTTCGCGACCAGGGCCGCGAGTGGTCAATCACTTCCGGCGTCGACGGACTGGTGATTCTGAAGACCACAAAGTCCGCGTTTACCGGCTACATCAAAGACAAACTGACCACCCTCAAGCCGGCAACGGATCGCATCTTCGGCACGTGCGCTACAGTTACCTGGCCGTTTGCGGAGGGCGCGAAACCGGATTACGCGGGCGTCCGCACACGCGTAATCGCCGCGCTGCTCAGGGAGTTTGCCGCGCACGACAGCATGAGTGTGCAGCACACTCTCTTTGACATGGGGAAAGCCGCGCTGGCGGCGGCGCCGGAGATCGAGCGCATCACGCTCATCATGCCCAACTTGCATCATCTGCTTGCAGACCTAGGCTCCTTCGGCCAGGACAATCCCAATCACATCTTTGTTCCCATCGACGAACCGCACGGGTATATCGAGGCCACGATCGAGCGGTGAATCTTACTCAAGCTGGCTGAGATCCGCGGGTTGATCGATGTCCAACTCGCCGCCGGAAAAAGCTACTGCGAGGAGTCGGCATGGCGGATTGAGCAGCAACGCGCGGGCGCCCTTGTCTTCGCTCAGCGCGCGAAGATGAGCGAAGACGATGCGCGGAAACACAGCCGGAATGCCAA
>JBEKFD010000043.1:0-26057 GCA_050013495.1 Occallatibacter sp.
GCGGCCACAACGCCGCCCAGCGCGTGCGAGGCATGAGGACCGCTGCCTTGAATGGTACTGAAGCCGAGCATGATGGCGGCTACCACGATCGCAATGGCGCCTAGCAGGGTGCTGAAAAAGTAACTTCAATTCCACAGCATGATGGGTTAAGAAGGAATCATGCGTGGAATCGATCATCAGCAAGCGGATATGTTCAGTTATTTGTCGCCGGAGCAGCGTGTTCGGAAAGATCATCCGCTGCGTGCTGTTCGGGCCCTGACGGACGAGGTTCTGTTTTCGATGTCGCCATTGTTCGACGCCATGTACGCGGACTTCGGCCGTCCTTCTATTCCGCCGGAGAAGCTTTTGCGATCGCAGTTGTTGCAGATGCTTTATTCGGTGCGCAGCGAGCGGCTGCTGATGGAGGAGATCGACTACAGCATCTTGTTCCGCTGGTTTGTGGGTTTGAACCTGGACGAAGCGGTGTGGGATGCAACCACGTTCACCAAGAACCGCGACCGATTGCTGGAGGGGTCCGTGGCCAGGGAGTTTCTGCTGCAGGTGGTGAAGCGGGCTCGGGAAGCGGGTCTGGTTTCCGACGAGCACTTCACCGTGGACGGCACGCTGCTTGAAGCCTGGGCGAGCCTGAAGAGTTTTCAAGCGAAGGACCAGAAGACAGCCACACCGCCGGACGATCCGGGTAACCCGACGGTGGATTTTCATGGCCAGAAGCGGTCGAACGAAACTCATGAGTCGAAGACCGATCCGGACGCGAAGCTGGCGCGCAAGGGACCGGGCAAGGAGGCGAAGTTGAGCTACAGCGGCAATCTGCAGGTGGAGAATCGCAACGGGCTGATCGTGAATGCGGAGTTGCTGGAGGCCAACGGGCGAGCGGAGCGCGACGCGGCGCTGCTGATGCTTGAGCAGGTTCCGGGCGATGGGCGCATCACGGTGGGCGGCGACAAGGGTTTTGACACGGCGGAGTTCGTAGCCGAATGCCGGCAGATGAACGTGACCCCGCATGTGGCGCAGAATACGGGCAGACCGGGTGGCAGCGCCATCGACGCACGCACGACACGGCACTCCAGCTACACCGTCAGCCAGAAGAAGCGAAAACGGATCGAAGAATGCTTCGGCTGGCTGAAGGATATCGCCCTGCTGCGTAAGCTAAAACATCGCGGACTGTTCAAGGTAGCGTGGATCTTTACATTCGCATCAGCGGCTTACAACCTGGTGCGGATGAGAAAGCTGATCCCAATTTCAGCCGCGGCCTGATCGGGCCGTAGTGTGTCTGCAGGCCACAAGAAGGGCTCGCAGAGCACAGAAAACAACAATTACGCAGACCAAAACAAGCCGAATTCAACCAAAAGCGGAGTGAGATCGGCGAACAACTTAGTTTTTCAGCAGCCTGCTAGGGATGTTGCATTCTTTTTCGCGGAGAAGCAGTAGATTTCATCCGAGGAGAATTCGCGCTAGAATCTCTCTATGGCGCACACCTACGAAGAAGTCCGAAAAATCGCTCAAGAGTTGTCCGAGGATGAGCGCATCCGGCTTGCCAACTCGCTTTGGGAGAGTGTTGAGGTCGAGGAGGGCGATGCAACCGATGCCGAGATCGATGCCGCTTGGGCCGACGAAGTTGAGCGTAGAGTCGCGGAGTTCGAAGCTGGCACGGCTGTGACGTATTCGGCGGACGAGGTCATTGCTCAACTCCGGTCCATTGTCGGCAAGTGAACCCCTTGCGGATTCACGAATTGGCCAAGCGCTAAGCCCCGTGCACCTTTATAGTGACCCGCATTGCGGCCTGCGGCCTCATTTTTCCATCGGTGAATTGCCCTCGAATGGGGTGTGCAAAATTGAGCAGACGACTGCCCGCGCCTGCTGCGAGGATCGACCGAATCCGGTCAGGTGCTTGATTTCAGGCAGCAATCGGCACACCGTTGAACACCCGCCGCACCGATCGGAACGGATCCCGCCGCGCCAAGCCGGACAAAAGGCCCGAAGGAAGGCCGGACGGAAACGATCACGCCGTTCAAAAAGAGATGTGGAACTGGAGATGCGATGCGTTTATACGCTGTTAGTCTGCTGTTTCTGCCAATGCTAGCCACTCATGCCTATGCCGACAGCATCCTTCAAACCGCGGCCGCCTTTGCTGTGCTGGGTGGCTCAGCCGTAACTAATACCGGCCCGTCAACCATCGACGGCAATCTGGGTGTATTTCCAGGCACTTCAATCACCGGCGCGGGGAGCATCGTCCTCAGCGGGACCATGGATCTGGGGGGCGCCGTTGCCCAGCAGGCTCAAAGCGATCTCGCCATCGCCTACAACGGTCTGGCGGCCATGCCGGTGACGGACGTCCTGACAGGACAGGACCTTGGCGGGCTGACTTTGGCTCCGGGGGTCTACGAATTCAACTCGTCCGCTCAGTTGACGGGAATCCTGACTCTTGACGCGGAAGGCAACGACGACGCCGGCTGGGTGTTTTTGATTGGCACTACGCTCACGACAGCGAGCTCTTCGAGCGTCAACTTCATCGATCTCGGTTCCAATCCGAACGACACATTATTTTGGAATGTGGGCAGTTCCGCGACCCTCGGCACAGGCACGGCATTCGCAGGAAACATTCTCTCTTCTCAAAGCATCACTCTGGGAACTGGCGCAACCATCGATTGCGGAAGAGTCCTGGCACAGGCCGGCGCGGTAACGATGGATTCGAACACTGTCTCAACTGGCTGTGAGGGGACTGGGCTGCAGAGTACGGATGGCCTGAGCGGCGGCAATGATTCCCCGGTTCCGGAACCTGGGAGCGCCGTATTGATGAGTGCGGGTGTGCTGGTCTTGGCCGGTGCAACGCGGCGCAAGCTTCGCTCGGGCTTTCGCCGGGTGGAATCGAACGGCGTTCCGCGCTAGAACCTCTCGATGCCGCAATCCTACGAGGAAATCCGACGCCGGAATCGGCCTAATTCTTCAACTTCGCGTACAGGACGGCAGCGCCTTTGCGGCTAAGCGTGCAGGAAGCATTCAGGTCGCACTTGTAATGAATATTCGACGGAGTGTCCTGCCATTTTGCCGAGGTCTCCCCACCGGCTATGGCGCTGACGAGGAAAAACTTCTTCGCGCTGGTTTGAATGACTCCCTTGGACGCGTCGAACCCAACCAGCTCATCATCGCCTTCAATGGCAAATGCGCCGGGCGCCACGGCGGCTTTCTTTTTTGCCTTGCGGTGGCTGGCAGCCGCGGGCTGAGCATCGGGCGGCGTTTGGGCCGCAGCCAAGTCGGCAGGCGGCGTAATTGCGTCCGCAGGCGGGAGCGTCCCGGCCTTCGTGGATGCCGCGAGCACGACCGCGTTTGAATTCGTCGAACCAATGTTGGCGGGGCCACTTCGGGGGCTCGTGCGTCCGGCAAACGATGCAAACGCGAGCCCGGCAAGAATTCCGAGAGTAACGGCGATTGCGCCGCCGTAGGCATAGACTCGGTTCACTGAGTCAGCGCCTTCATCCGCGGTCGTTTGGCTGTCGGGGTCCATGACCACGCCGAGAGATGGCTGAAGGCTCTCATCCACTTTCGCGCTCAGGCTGTCCCTCTGGCCGGTGTCCTCGATCCTGGCATCCTGCGGGTTTTGATCTGTCATCCGGATCTTCCTTTCCGGTTGCGCGAAGGTCCATTCTCAGAGCCAGCTCAAACGGACGATGCACCGCTCTCTGTGCAACCACTAATCTATGCCGAAGGGTGTCAGATTGTAACTGACACAAACAGGTCATGTCGTATCCCCAGGAAGTTGAGCCGCAGAGAGCCGGATGAACGCGGAGTGAGGAGCGGAGCAGCGTCGGCAGGCAGGTTGAGCCAGCCCCTCGGGGTGCTTTTCGAATATCGCGCGGCAAACGAAAGAACGCCTCGGGCATACCCGAGGCGTTTTCGAGAAAAGGGACTGATTCTCTTTTTTGCCAACATTCTCAGCAGGCTGCGAGAGGCATCTGCGTTACCGCGTCAGCCTGGCGCTCGCGGTCGCCCCGCGGTGCACCAGCGTGCAATTGCCGCTCTCGTCGCAGCGATAGTGGACATTGAACGGGAAATCCTGCCAGGGGATGGCGCTCGGCTCGGCGGCTTTGGCGAGGAGGAAGTTGCTTCCCTCGTAGGTTTGGATCGCTCCGGTGCCGGCGTCGTAGTTGGCCACGGTCACGTCGCCTTCGATGCCGAGAAAGAAGGGACCGGCGGCAGCTGCGGCGGTTGCGAGTTCCAGGCCGGTGGGCGGGTCGGGCTCGGCGACCGGGGTGGGAGAGACGTACGGCTTGCGATGGGCGCCGTTCTTCCCACCTTTCTTCCAATGCCATAGCCTGTGGAGGCGATGCTTCTTGTGGCCTCCGGCGGACTTCCTGGTCGAGTTGTCACTGGCCTGCAGCAAGGTCGGAGAGTCCGTGACGGCCGTCTTTTTCGTGTCCACTTGGCTGAGGAGCGATGGCGTGGTAGCGGCATACACGGCCGGGATCGGACTCGCGCCGGAGGAGTGTGTGCTGAGCGCATCGGAGACTCGCGGCGCGGCGGCATTCGAATGCCCGCCGGCGAGGCCCATGGTGACCCCAATCACCAGCCCCAGCCCAACGGCAGCGGCTACATAGGCTGTGGGCGAGTTGCCGAGACCCTTCGAGAATTCTTGAGGAACGAGCGGACGGTAGCCTGCCGAATTTCTTGGATTGGGCTGTTGCTGCGACGAATCGATCATCGGGCAGGTCTCCTTTGGTCTGTTGCCGGATTCCTCATCTGCGCACTGAATGTGATTTCATCATTCTTCTGTGTTATCGGCAATGGTGCCAAAGAGTTAATGGCGAGCGCATTTAGTAATTGCGAATCAATCACTTTGGGGTTTGCAGGTAACGTTACGACGCGATCCGGGACTTCACCTCAAGGACGTCTCTGAGGGCGAAGCTGGTTTCGAGGCGCGTGACTCCTGGCAGGCGAGACAACTCATTCTGATGGAGGCGGCCGTAGTCGTCAATTCCGGCCACACGGACGACCAGCATGTAGTCGTACTGGCCGGCCATCAGGTGGCAGCTTACGATTCCTTTGGACTTCCGGACGGCTGTTTCAAAGGCGGCAAGCACGGGGGCCGACTGGCGTTCCAGGGTGACGCGGATGAAGACAGTCATGTGTCTGCCCAGGAGGCGTTCGTCGATTTGTGCGCGGTAGCCGCGAATTGCGCCGGCGGCCTCAAGAGCCTGGATGCGGCGCGATGCGGCAGAAGCGGACAAGCCGACGGCTTCGCCAACCTCGTAATTGGTGGCGCGGCCATGGTGCTCAAGATGATGCAGAATGGCTTCGTCCAGCTCATCGAGGCCGGCGCCTCCTGGGCCTGACGCGTATTCTGTGGCAGTTGTCGCGACTATGGAGCGCGATTCTTGCGATGAAGGCAAGTTTCTGTCACGTTTCGTTCTCATGATGGCTTTTTATCACGAAGTTTGCACACATTGGAAGCGCGATTCGCCGTAGCATCTTTGGCAGACGAGCGTCAGCTAAGTTCCCGGCGCCGGGCAGCCCTCCCCATGATTCGAGAGCGGCGCCGGGCAGCCCTCCCCATGATTCGAGAGCGGCGCCGGGTTTTCCTGTGACGCGCGTCAACCCAAGCCG
Organism: Occallatibacter sp.; assembly: GCA_050013495.1. Taxonomy (GTDB): domain Bacteria; phylum Acidobacteriota; class Terriglobia; order Terriglobales; family Acidobacteriaceae; genus Telmatobacter. The sequence continues at coordinate 5,599 of JBEKFD010000043.1, forward strand.
CATCGAAACCAACAGATGAGGAGAACAAGCGATGATTATTGGCGTTCCTAAAGAGATCAAGGACAACGAGGCGCGCGTGGCCGTTACCCCGGCGGGAGTGAAGGCTCTCACCGAACACGGGCACACGGTGCTGGTGGAGACGCAGGCTGGTGTGCAGTCAAGCTTTGAGGACGCCGAGTACCAGAATGCCGGCGCTGAGATTGTGGGCGATGCCGGCTACGCCTGGGGCAAGGCAGACCTGGTGGTCAAGGTCAAGGAGCCCATCGAGAGCGAGTACGCCTATTTTCGCGCCGGCCTGGTGCTGTTTACTTATTTGCACCTGGCGCCGCTGCCGGGTCTCACCGACGAACTGCTGAAGAAGAAGGTCATTGGCATTGCGTATGAAACGGTTCGCGACCGCCAGAACACGCTGCCCCTGCTGACGCCCATGAGCGAAGTGGCGGGGCGGATGAGCGTGCAGGTGGGGGCGACGTATCTCGAAAAGGAGCGCGGCGGGCGGGGAATTCTGCTGGGCGGCGTTCCGGGCGTTGCGCCGGCCAACGTGACCATCATCGGCGGCGGCGTTGTGGGTACCAACGCTGCGAAGATCGCGCTTGGATTCGGCGCCAAGGTCACATTGATCGATGTAAGCATGAACCGGCTGCGCGAGCTCGACGACATTTTTGGAGGACGGCTCTACACGCTGGCCTCGAACAGCTACAACATTGCGCAGGCCACGCGGGAAGCGGACCTGGTGATCGGCGGCGTGCTGATTCCCGGTGCGACGGCGCCGAAGATTGTGACCAGGGCGATGGTTTCGCAGATGAAAAAGGGTGCGGTGATTGTGGACGTGGCCATCGACCAGGGCGGATGCGTTGAGACGGCGCGGCCGACATCGCATTCCAACCCGAGCTACGTGGTCGACGGCGTGGTGCACTACTGCGTGACCAATATGCCCGGTGCAGTGCCGCATACATCGACGCTGGCGCTGACCAACTCAACCTTCCCGTATTTGTTGCGCATTGCGAATCTTGGCGCGCGCGAGGCGCTCAAGCAGGACCCCGGATTTGCTGAAGGGCTTAACACCTGGGAAGGCGTGCTCACTCATCGCGGCGTGGCTGAGAGCCAGCAGCGGGAATGGACGGCGGCGGCGAGCGTGATCGCGTAACGTCAGGGAACAGGGATTAGGGACTATGGACTAGGGACTATTCAGCGATGCGCGGCGGTTGAATGGGATGCCTTAGAATGATGCTTCGTATCGGAGGCACCATGGAGCGGCGTCAGTTTCTTGCGGGATCGGTTGCGGCTTCGGCTTTTGGGATTGCGGGGAATGTTCATGCGGAGGCGGGGGGTATGGCTTCGAGCCGCGAGTATTACCAGATGCGGCGCTACGGGCTGCAATCGGGCCCACAGACAAAGCTTTCGGAGAGCTATTTCTCTGACGCGCTGATTCCGGCTGCGACGCGTTTGGGGATGGGGCCGGTGGGCGCTTTTCGCGTGGAAATTGGACCGGAGACGCCGGTCTATTATCTGCTGATTCCGGGTGCGTCGGTGCAGGCGCTCGCGGAGTTGGATTTGCGACTCGTGGAGGACGCAGTCTTCCTGAAAGCCGCGGAGCCATTCTGGAATGCGACGGCGGCGGCGCCTGCCTTCCAGCGCGTGGAGAGTTCGCTGTTGGCGGCTTTTCATGGATGGCCCACGCTAACTCCGCCGGCAACTGCCGCGACCAAGGGCAAGCGCATCTTTCAACTGCGCACTTACGAGAGCCCCAGCAACGGAGACCACGTGCGCAAGGTGGAGATGTTTCACTCCGGCGAATTCGAAATCTTTTTGAAGGCCGGGTTTCACCCCGTGTTCTTTGGCGACACGCTGATTGGCTCGCGCATGCCGAACCTGACCTACATGTTGAGCTTTGCCGACCAGGCGGAGATGGATGCGAAGTGGGAATTGTTCCGCAACGATCCGGACTGGAAGAAGCTTTCAACGAGTCCGCGGTTCGCCTCCGATCAGCTGGTGACGAACATTACCAATTTGATTTTGAGTCCGCTGGGGTGTTCGCAGATCTGAGAGCCATCAAGCCAGCGGGCAGGCTCAACTCCTACGCTCGTTGATTGTCCGCGCACGGCCGCATTCCGTTAAACAATTCCGCTTGTTTGGCCAGCTTCTTGGTCACCGTGGCTTCATCCACATCCAGTGACCAGTTTCCCATTTCATGCGTGCCGCCGAGGATCACGCCGTCGTGCCGCGAGAACATGTAGGTGTCTTCCCACTGCGTCGCGTAGGTGACTTCAGGCTGCGGCAAGAGGATTGTCAACTGTCCGCGCAGCGGAGTCAGTTCCGCATCGTTGAACAAGGCCCTGGCGCCCAGGCCGGTGCAGTTGAACACCAGCTTTTGCCGGAGCGCCTGCACTTCTGCCGGCGTCCGGATTTCTCCGATGACAATTTTTCCGCCGGCAATTCGAAAGTCCATGAGCAGCGCAGACAGGAACATCGGCGGCTCAATCAGCATGCCGTCGAATTGCAAGCAGAACTTGCCGCCAAATGGATGCTCCCCCTGCTTGAGCGCTTTGACTTCCGGCATCAGTGCATCGGTCGCGCCGTCCACAGTTGGTTTGCCGGTTGGTCCCGGCGGCGAAGGATTCGGCGTGAAGGGAGTGTCGCCGAGCACATAGTTGCGCATCCAGCGCATGCCATAGCGCGAGTCGGTCATGATCTGAAACCGCTGATATGCGAATTTGCAGGCGAAGACATATTGATCGGTAAACTCCTGCGAGAGGTTGTCAGGATTTCCGTAGACGTTCGACGGCCCCCATTGCCCGCCGGCAATGTTGGATGTCGTATCCGGCGGCAGAGCTTTGGTGTAAATCGTCACGTCGAAGCCTTCGTCCTGCAGCAACCGCGCCGTGGTCAACCCGATGACGCCGGAACCGAGCACGGCAACCGGCCCCACATGTCCCGGCGCGCCGAGGTCAACCGCGAGCTTGGAACTTCCCCAGCTCAGCGTGATTCCGCCGCCGCCGTGCCCGTAGTTGTGGACCACAGATGTATCGCCGACCTGCTCCCGCTGAACGCGAAAACCGGATGGCCGATAGGGCCGCAGGCCCACCACAGTGCGGATGATCCGGTCTCGCGACACGTGCACGGGAGGCAATTGGCATGGATTGTCTTGAAGATTGACGGGCGAGAGGGCGCCAGCCATTGGCGGCGCGACCATCCGCCGCATACATCCGCTGATGCCGGTGGACGCCGCGATCGACGCCGCGGCCATGGGGGCTGCATGGAGAAAATCGCGCCGGTTCATTTCGCACTCCTGAATGCCACGCCTGTATCCCATCTTTTCACGGGCGCGAGCATGGAAGTCAATTCAAAGATTTAACCGGGTGATTTGTTCCAATCGGCCTTCGATAGGGATGGGCAAATGAGGATTGTTGACAAATATTGCTAATAGGCATATATCTAATAGCAATATGGCGAAGCGTTCGAGTTCGAGCATGGAAGTGCTTCTGGGGTTGCTGGAGATTGAGCCGATGTCCGGCTACGACCTGGGGGTCGTCATTCGGGCATCGGTGGGGCACATCTGGAATGAGAGCTATGGGCAAATTTATCCGAACCTGAAGAAGCTGGCGGCCGAGGGGTTTGTGACTTCCAAAACGGAGCGGCAGAAAGGCAAGCCGGACCGGCGCGTTTACTCGGTTACGAAAAAAGGCCAGGAGCGGCTCAAGAAGTGGCTGGCTGTGGAGCCGCAACCGGAGATTGCGCGCAACGAATTGCTGCTGAAGCTGTTCTTTGGCGCGCAAGTTCCGACTGGAATCCAGATTGGGTTTATTGAGCGCATGGCGGAACGCGAGGGCGCGGTGCTCAAGGAACTAATACGGCTTGAGCATGAAGAGATTGCGCAAAGCCAGCAATATCCGGGCGCGCCTTACTGGAAGATGGCGGCGCGATTTGGGCAGTTGGAGTTGAATGCGCATCTGCGCTGGGCGGAAGAGACGCTGGAGGAGTTGCACAAGATTAACAGTAAGCAACGGAATGAAGCAGAGACCCGCAAGGAGAAAAAACATGCAGGCAAGTGAAGCGGTACCAATGGCGGCGCCGGAGATGCGGCAGAAACCGGAGCAGATTGCTTCCTGGGGACATTTTGCAGGGTTTCTGGGCATCATGGGCGGCATGGTGGCAATAGGCTTCTATGCGCAGCATGCGGCGGGGAGCGCCAGCGCGGGCGGTGGAGGACAGCTTGCCGGACATAGCAGCGCGATCCCGATCTACCTGGTCGCAGCGGTCATGGACTGGGCCCTCCTTTATTACTGCTGGGTTGGCGTGCATCATCGCGATGGGACGCTCAAAACCCTTTCCGGCGGGCGCTGGACGACCTGGAAGAGCGTTGCCGTGGACGTCGCCATTGCGTTGCCCTTCTGGGGACTTTGGGAGGGCGCTGCGTTCGGGGTGCACTGGCTGCTGGGGCCGAGCACCGCGAAGACCGTGGAGAGTCTGCTGCCGCGCACCCTGGTTGAAATCCTGGTGTGGATTGGAGTCTCGATTACAGCAGGCATTTGCGAGGAGATGGCCTTCCGCGGTTATCTGCAGAGACAGTTTGAGGCGTTGGGTGGGGGCGTGGCGCTGGCGGTGCTGGCGCAGGGGGTGGTCTTCGGCATTGCACATGCCTACCAAGGCTGGAAGAATACGGTGGTGATCAGCGTCCTGGGCGTCCTGTTCGGAGTGCTGGCGGCGTGGCGGAAGAACCTGCGCGCGAACATTCTCGTACATTCCTGGGCTGATATTTGGGGCGGGTGGCTGCAGATGGTGTTCTTCAAGTAGCTGCTCGTCAGCGACCGCTGAAGCTGCCGGCAGAACTCATTTTCTGTGCATGGTTTGTGAACCGCACTATAATCTCGGCATGCCGTCAAGTGGCGATCCGCGGCGCCGGTCCATTGCCCTGCTGGGGGGCGGGGCGCTCCTGTTTCTTGCCTTGCTTGGCGCGCTTCAGGCCTTCAATACATCCAGTGTCCGCTTCCTCAATCCGGAGACATCCGGGGAGACGCTAATTTTTACCAGCCTCACGGTGGTGGTGTTCCTGCTGCTGCTGGTGCTGCTGATGCTGCTGCTGAGGAACATCCTGAAGCTCTATGCGGATCAGAGCAGCAGCGCGTTGGGGTCGCGGTTGCGCACGCGCATGGTTCTGGGCGCGGCGTTGATTGCGCTCACCCCCGCCGTGTTCATGTTCCTGTTCAGCTTTAACCTGATGAACCGGTCCATCGACCGGTGGTTTTCGCCAAACACTTCAGAGCTGCGCGAGGACTCGACGCGCGTAGTGCTGGAATTGGCGCAGTATGTCACCGACAATGCGCGGGTTGAGGCGGAGTCGATTGCAGCTACGGGCGTGATGGACAAGGACCTTCCGGCGTTGCAGGACGAACTGGGCTCGCACCGCATCACGCTGGGCGGCGGGTTTGCAGTGGTTTACGGGAAGGACCTGCACAAGCTGGCCAGCTTTCAGGCACCGCTGGAATCAAGTCAGGCCAGCCTTTTGCCGTGGCTGCCGGAGAAGAGCGAATCGGGCAACCGGGGCGCCGCGGTAGCGCTGCATGGGCTGCTCTCGGCCAATTTGCTTTCCACGGCGCAGCGCGGCGATGAAGCTGTCTTCAAGGTGGGCGAACAGGAGTACGCGCTGGGCATGTCGGCCACGGCCTCGGGCAAGGTGGTGGTTGTAGCCTTGCCAATGCCCAAGGGGCTGAGCCAGACGGTGGTGCGCATTCGTTCCGGCGCGGATGAGTACTGGCAACTGTTTCGCTCGCGCAACCGCATCCGCACCACGTTTTTTCTGTTGCTGCTGCTGATTACGGTGTTCGTGTTCTTCTCGAGCGTGTGGCTGGCGCTGTTTTTGTCCAAGCAGATAACGCGGCCGGTGGAGGCGCTTGCCGACGCCATGGACGAGATCGCCGACGGCAAGTACGATCATCGCGTGGCGGTGATTGCCAGCGGTGAAATGGGCGACTTGGTGCGCGCATTCAACCACATGGCGGCGGACCTGGAGGCGAGCCGGTCGCTGGCGGAGAGCTCTTCGGCCCAACTGACGGCGGCCAACCAGGCCATCGAGGAGCGGCGGCGGGAACTCGAGACGATTGTGGAGACCATTCCCGGCGGCGTGGTGACGCTGGATGGATCGGGAACAGTCTTGCAATCCAATCGCGCCTTTGCGGCGCTGATGGGCCGGCGGGAAGACGTAAGCCTGGTTGGGGAGAGACTGGAGACGCTGCTGCCGGCCGAGTGCTGGGAAGATTTGGCGGGCGTGATCCGGCGCGGACACCGCATGGGCGCGGCGTCTACTGAGATTGAGATGCATGCGCGCGGGCGCACCATTCATCTTGGCGTGACCAGCGCGCGGCTGGAACTGACGCACGGGCAGCACGGCACAGTGCTGGTTGTGGAAGACATGACCGAGTTGCTCAGGGCGCAGCGGCAACTGGCGTGGAAAGAAGTGGCGCAGCGCGTGGCGCATGAGATCAAGAATCCGCTTACGCCCATTGCGCTTTCCGCGGAGCGCATCGGCCGGCATATCGATCGCCGCCAATCGGATTCGTTGCAGGTGATTCGCAAGTGCAGCGAAGTGATTCTGGGCTGCGTGGGCACATTGCGGACGCTGGTGGACCAGTTCTCCGCGCTGGCGCAATTTCCCGCGCCGCAGCCACGGGTCTGCGATTTAAACCGCGTGGCTGAGGAGGCGCTGGCCATGTTTGCCGGCCGGCTCGACGGCATTACGGTGAAGTGGGATCTGGAACCGGACTTGCCGGCAGTGCTGGCCGATCCGGAGAGCATTCGCCGCGCGCTTGCCAACCTGATCGATAATGCCGCCGAGGCCATGCAGGGCAGCCTGCTTCGCGTGCTGGGCATGCACAGTGCGCTCAGCGAGGATGGCGGTTCGGTGGAAATTGCCATCAGCGATACCGGCCACGGGCTCACCGATGAGATTCGCGAGCGGCTGTTTCTGCCTTTCTACTCCACCAAGAGCCGCGGCACGGGATTGGGTCTCTCCATCGCGGCCAAGATTGTGCAGGAGCACGGCGGCAGCCTGCGCGCTGAAGCGAATAGCCCCAAGGGCGCGCGCTTCCTGCTGCGCCTGCCGCTGATGGAACCGGCTCCGCAGCCGGTGCTGGAAGGCGCGGCTGAGACCACCTTCAAGGGCCTGCCTTCATGAACCACATCCTGGTGGTGGACGACGAGGCGGAGATTCGTAATTCTCTTGAGGAGATTCTGCGCGAAGAAGGCTATGGCGTAGCCACCGCGGCCACCGCGGCCGAGGCGCTGGTGCTGCTGCAGGATGCGCCCTACGACGTGGTGCTCTTGGACATCTGGCTTCCTGACCGCGACGGGATGGATGTGCTTGCCGATATGCACCAGCTTGCTGTCGAGATGCGCCCGGAAGTGGTGATCATCAGCGGCCACGGCTCCATTGAGACGGCCGTGAAAGCGACAAAGCTTGGAGCTTACGACTTTCTGGAGAAGCCACTGTCGCTGGATCGCACGCTGATTGTGCTCAAGAATGCCGTGGAGGCGCGGCGGCTGCGCACCGAGAATCTGGAGTTCAAGAAACAGTTCACCGCGGGCGTGGTGCTGACCGGCGAAAGCGTGCCGCTGAAGGCGCTGCGGCAGCAGATAAGGCTGATGGCGCCGACCAACGGGAGAGTGCTCATCTACGGCGAATCGGGCACCGGCAAGGAACTGATTGCGCGCGCCATTCATGCCGAAAGCCTACGCCGCGAACGGGTGTTTGTGGAACTGAACTGCGCGGCAATTCCGGAAGCGCACATTGAAGCGGAGCTGTTCGGCTACCGGCACGGTGCGCAACCGGGAGGGCCGATAGAACAGCGCGGGACGCTGGAGCGCGCCGACGGCGGAACGCTGTTTCTTGACGAAGTGGGCGACATGAGCCTCAAGACGCAGGCCAAAGTGCTCTCGGCGCTCGACGACCAGCTTTTTACGCCGGTGGGCGGAACGCAGCCGCTGCGCGTGGACGTGCGGCTGATCGCATCGACCAACAAGGACCTGGAAGAAGAGATTGCCAAGGGGAATTTTCGCGAAGATCTTTTTTACCGGCTCAATGTGGTTCCGTTCGCCGTGCCGCCGCTGCGCGAGCGCAAGCAGGATATTCCGCCGCTGGCCAGGGAATTTCTGGCAGAGTTTGGCCGCCAGTACGGCCGCCCGCGTATGGAGATCGGCGAAGAGGCACTGGCCACGCTGGGCGGCTACCACTGGCCGGGCAACGTGCGCGAGTTGAAGAACGTGATCGAGCGGGTGATGATCCTCAATCCGCGCGTGCTGCGCATTGAACGCAAGCATCTGCCGCCGCTGACGCACAAGGCCGGGACGCGGTCGACGGAGGAGTTTTCGTCGCTGCAACAGGCGCGCGACGCGTATGAGCGGGAATATATTTTGAAGAAGATTGAAGAAGCCCGCAACAACGTGAGCCATGCCGCGGAGTTGCTCGGCCTGGAGCGCAGCCACTTATATCGCAAGATGAAGGCGCTCGGCATCAGTGTGCGGGAGTAGCTGCGCGGCTTCGCTCAGTGCTTTTGTGCGGCGCGGGGATCAATACGGCAAATCGTCCGGATGGACGCCGATGTAGTCCGGCTCGGGGTCTTGAACGAAGCCCACCACCTCAATTTCTTCGAGCCCCTCGAGCAGAGCATTGCAGATGCGATGCATTCCATCCATTAAGCGGCCGTCGTTGGAGAGGATGACCGGGAATTCAAGGTCGCAATCGAGCATCAGGCGTGCATGTTCGACTACTTCGCGGCAGGTCAGTTGCTGGCCGGGCGCGCCCGACCAATACGGCTCGTCCAGCTCCCTGATTGCAGAAAGCGGAATGCGCTCACGAGGCAGGCCACGCGAAAACTCGACGAGGCGGCGCACATCCCAGGCGCATAGCCCCTCAGGCGAATTCCGAAAATGATATTGAGTTCGCATGCCGCACCGCTGTCCTCAAGTCAGGTTACCAAGTTCGCAAGTGGCCCGCCCAATGACCTGCGAGCCTTGAATTTATGCGGTCAGCAGAAGTGGGCGTATCCCACTTGATTTACTTTCCCACGAGGATTAGTCTTTCTCTATGACGGCACCCGCAATCCTCAAAGACACGGAATTCGAGCTGGTCTCGGAGTTCGCCAGGCCCGATGCGAAGAAGCGCGTGTCGCTCGGAGAGGCCTTGAGCGGAACGACGGCTTACAACATCTACCGCAACTCGCTCGGACAGGTCATTCTCGACCCGGTGAAGGCGGTGCCCGCGCACGAAATGTGGCTTTACGAGAACCCGGAGGCGCTTGAAAGCGTGAAACAAGGGCTGAAAGAGTCCGCTGAAGGCAAGAGCGTTTATCTGGGTTCGTTTGCCAGGCACGCCAAGGCCTAGGCGTGCGGCGGAAGATCAAGTTCACGCCAACGGCGGATCGGCAATACGCGGCGCTCGAAGCCGCGCCATCAAGCGCCGCGATCTTCGAGCAGGTTCGGAAGGCTATCGGCTACCTTGAAATCTACCCGCATCATCCCAGCCTCAATACACATGAATTCACTTCGCTTTCCGGCGCGAAGGGCGAAAAGGTCTTCGAAGCCTATGCGCAGAACAATACCCCCGGCGCTTATCGCGTTTTCTGGCATTCCGGCCCCAACGAAGTCAGAGGCAGGAAGCGCATTCCGGTGATTACGATCATTGCGATCACACGCCACCCGTAGTCCAATCGCTGTCCAGAAGCGGACACAGGTTCGCGAAAGCGAACATCTCTGCGCCTTGGACACGAGCGCCGAAGATTGGCCAACCCGTTACAGGAGAAGACCTTTGAGCGGCGTCAGCATTCCGAAAACTGTGGCTGGGAAATTGCTTGCACGTTAGCTGAAATTCTTTCCGGAGGCGTGCTATGGCGTATTTTGAGCGGGTTCGCGATGTGGTTTCAGTGCCTTTCAGCCCCGATATCATCCAGCATCGGACGGCGGCGGGCTGGCAGATGGTCTCGATCGAGTGGCGGCGTGAGCTGCCGGATGCCGAAGCGCCGACGGAAGGCGTTTTCAACGAAGACATCCCCTACGGGCTGCGCGTCTCGGACGATTGCAGACGGCTCGAAGTGCATCCCCAGGAGCACCAGGCGCTGATGTTGATGATGGAGCTGCTGGTCCAGGATTTCAGCTACTCGGCCATTGTCAGCGACCTCAACGAGAAGGGTTTCCGCATGCGCGACGGGCGGCCGTGGAGCCGGATCGCAGTCTTCAACATGATTCCGCGGCTGATCGACGTGGGCCCGAGGTTCTTCAAATCCGAGGAGTGGGAGAGGCGGCGCATCAAGTTCGCGCGGGCCAAGTCGCCGGATGCGAAATAGAGGCTGGCTAAGCGGCGGCGCTCTGAACAAGCGGCTTGACTTTGGTGCGTCTCTTCCTTGAAGCCACCCAGAGATCCCGCTGCGCCTGAAGACGGAGCCAAAGCTCAGGGTCGGTATTGAAAGCTTCAGAGATGCGTAAGGCCATTTCCGCAGAGACGGATGCCTTGCCGTTTAGCACCCTTGACAAGGCGGGCCGAGTGACGCCCAAATGGCGGGCCACTTCGGTAATCGTTCTGCCCTGAAGGTAATAGGCGAGAATCCTTCCGGGATGTGCGGGATTATGCATCTGCATGGCGCGAATTCCTTTCCTCAGTGGTAATCCTGATAATCGACGAGAATGGCGTCTTCTCCATCGAAGCAAAACGTAAGCCGCCAATTTCCATTTACGCTTACTGCCCAATGGGCCGCGAGGTCGGCGGTCAAAGTATGAAATTGCCATCCGGGAACATTCATGTGTTCGGGCCTCTTGGCGGAATTCAAAACGGCAAGCTGCTCGTCCAGCTTCTTGGCATGACCGGGCTGAATCCCGGCTTTCGAACCGGTCAGGAAAAACTTCTCGATTCCTTTATGCCGGAAGCTGCGGATCATTCTGGAACGATTGTACCGCGTAACGTTACGCTGCACACCAGTTGGACGCTTATTCTTTGATCCCCTGCCGTCTTCTTACTTCAGAATCGGCCCCAGTGACGCGGGGTTGTCGCCTAGTTGCGGGTCGACGCGGAAGTCCCATACGGACTGGTTGATGTCGGAGGCGGAGAGGATCTCGACCAGCGCGTATTCGCCGATGGTGAGTTGCTGCGCGGGCGTGATCTTGAGCCAATGCTTGCCGGGAAGCACATCCACCTTGGTAGGAATGACGTCTTCGTCTTGCGTGACGGCGCCGCTGGGGCTCATATGGATGGCGCCGACGATGCGGATGGCGCGGCGTTCGTCCACGCGGACGATGGCGAAACCGGAGGCGGCCGAGTGCGCGCCATGCTTGCGGCTGGCTACTTCCTTGGCGCCGCCGGTGTTCACCGTCATGGCGTGGGAGACGACCTGCTCGGCGTCGTCGCGGGCGTTGAGCGAGAGATAAATGACCGGATCGTTGACGTGGAAGTGCACCCTGGCGTGGGCCCCGTCGAGTTCGAGGTTGGCGTTGGCGCCGGCCATGGGGTTCAGCGTGCTGAGGCCGTGCTTGGATTTGGTGTTTGCGTTGAGCTCGGTGGGCAGCATTTCCACCAGTTCAGGATTGCCTTCAAAGGTGTCCAGCGCGAACACGCCATCTTCGTCGGGGAGTTCGAGGCCCTTCGAAACCTCGGGGCGGCGGAACTTCGCCTCGTCGCGCTCGGCGGCTTCTTCCTTGTCGATCGCCGCGGCTTCCTTCATGGCCTGGGACTGGTCTTCGACTTCGGTCGCGTGGTCGCGCTCCCACTTGCGGGTGGCATCCCAATCCACAAGGCTTTCGGGCAACTCTTCCCATTCGCCGCTGCGCTCGATGGAGATGTAGCGAACGCGGTCGCCGACCACTTCATATTTACGCACCAGTTGGTAGGTTCCGTCTTTGAGGATGAGGCGATGGTTGGTGCCAGTGCCAGGGACGTCGGGTTTGAGCGGGAGTGTTTTCTGGGCGTGCAGGTACGCGGCAGACGCGGCCAGGAGCAGGATCGCCAGCGAAAGCGTGAACATGCGGCGCGAATATTGAAATGGAATCATGGACTTTGCAAATGGCAATCCGTAGCAAGTGTAGCCCAGCAACGGCTGGCCCGATGGGGTTTAGACGGGCGACATGCGGGAGGGTTGGCCAGATCCGTTGTGAGAAAAGCCAGTCTGGAACGTAACCGTTTTCCGTTTCAAACCATCGAACAATGTGTATTCTTAAAGTAAGGGAAGGTGTGTTGAGAGGATTGCAGACATTTCTGACCGGAAAACGCCGCGCAAAGACTGGTGCTTTGCCGGTGGCCACCGTGGTGTGTCTCATTCTGCTCGCTCTTCTGGCCGTGGTGCAGGTGGCGCACGTGCATCCGGTGGATACCGATGCCGATCATTGCCCGCTGTGCATTGCAATGCATACGGCGGCCCCGGTGGCGGTGACGGCTGTGGTGGTTGTGCTGGTCGAGGTTGAGCGTCCTGCGCCTACCTATAAAGCGCAAACGGTCACGCGACCCTGGTATTCCAAGCTGTTTACACGCCCCCCTCCGGACGGCTTCCAGGGCTAGTTCCCGGTCTTTCCTTCAATCTGTTTTCGGTTGCGCTTCGTTCCTTTTTTAAGGACGAAGCGGCGACGCATTTTAACAGGCTAAGCGAACGACGGGCTGACGCCCACGTGCGCAAAGGACTCCGCGGATTCTCCCATTTCCCCCCGCGGCCTTGTTCCCGGATCATAGTAGCCATTCATTGGAGGCACCCTATGCCGTTCACTCGCGGCAAGATTTCTTGCATTCTCTCAATTTTCATTTTGACCATTGCAGCGCTGAACGCATCGGCCCAAAGCGGCAATGCCGGCGCTATTCGTGGCGCGGTCACCGATCCTACGGGCGCGGTGATTCCCGGCGCCACGATTCATTTGACCAATCCCCGCAGCGGACTGGATCGGACCGGGGCGTCCGACGCGCTGGGACAATTCGAGTTTTCCAACATCACCTTCGACAACTATCAGATTTCCGTCGCAGCCAACGGATTCGCTCCGATGCACAAGGCTGTAGACATTCATTCGGTGGTGGGGACGACTCTGAAGCTGGTTCTGCAGATCGCTACTGCTGACTCGACGGTTACCGTAGAAGCCCAGGGCGACCTGGTGGAGACTGACCCGACCTTCCACACCGATGTCGACCGGGAAGACTTCATCAAGGTGCCCATGGAGAGCGAGTCTTCGTCGTTGAGTTCACTGGTCACGGCGACAACGCCCGGCGTTTCCGCCGACTCGAACGGCCTCTTTCACGGGCTCGGCGACCACGCTTCGAATTCCTTCTCGGTCGACGGGCAATCGATTACCGACCAACAGAGCAAGGTGTTCTCCAACCAGATTCCGGCCAACTCGATTCAGTCGATCGAAGTGATCAGCGGCGCGCCCCCGGCCGAATACGGTGGCAAGACCAGCCTGGTGATTGTGGCTACAACGCGCTCCGGGCAGGGCGTGACCAAGCCCACCGGCAGCATCAGTACTTCGTATGGCGCGTTCGGCTCTGCAACGGCTGGTTTTGACCTGGCCTACGGCCGCAAAAACTGGGGCAATTTTATTGAGGCCGACGGCATGAACTCGGGGCGCTTCCTCGACCCTCCGGAGTTTCAGGTATTTCACGACAAGGGCAACGAGCAGAATTTCTTCGATCGCGTGGACTATACGTTTTCCTCCGCCGATTCGATGCACCTGGATCTGAATTACAGCCGGTCGTGGTTCCAGACGCCGAATTCCTACGATAGCGAGAATGTGCAGAACGTGGTGGGCGGAAATACCAGTGCCAGCCCCGCGTTTGCCAGCGTGGGCAACGCCGACCAGCGCTCGAAGATCGGGACGATCAATGTCTCGCCGACCTACACGCGAGTAGTAAATAACTACTCGGTCCTCAACCTGGGCGCCTTTGTGCGCAGGGACGATTACAACTACTTTCCCAGCGCCAACCCGCTCGCCGATCTTGGTCCGGCCAACCTGCAAACTTCGTCCATTCTGCAGAGCCGCACGCTGACCAACTCCGCGGTTCATGCGGATTATTCCTATTCCAAGGGGATCCACACCATCAAGGCCGGCGCGCAGTACGGGCAGACTTTCCTGAATGAGAATGACAGCCTGGGCATTGTTGATCCCACCTATAGCCTCAGTTCCCCGTGCGTCGGTGCCAACGGCAACCCATTGCCCGGCTACGCCAATCCGTCTCAATGCCCCGGCGGCGCGGCGGGACTGAATCCCAACTACCTCGCCGTGCTTGCGCCCTATGACTTTACACGCGGCGGAGCCTACTACAACTACAGCGGACACACCGATGTGAAGGAACTGGGTCTCTTCGCCGAGGACCAAATCAAGGTGGGCGACTGGCTGTTCAACCTGGGCCTGCGCCAGGACGTTTACAACGGCCTGACGGACGCCAACCAGACGCAGCCGCGTGTGGGCATTGCGTACAACATCAAGCCGACTGCGACGGTGCTGCGCGTCTCCTATGCCCGCACGCTGGAGACGCCGTTCAACGAGAACCTGGTGCTTTCCAGCGAGGGCTGCTCGAATGCCGTGCTGGCGCCGCTGCTGGCCTGCTCCTCAGGCGTGGCGGGAACCTTGCAGCCGGGATTCCGCAACGAGTTCCATGCGGGCCTGCAGCAGGCCTTTGGCAAGCGAATCGTGGTGAGCGGCGAGTACATCTGGAAGTACACGCACAACGCCTTCGACTTCAGCGTGCTGGGCAACACTCCAATCACTTTCCCCATCGACTGGCATAGCTCAAAGATTCCAGGCTATGCGGTCCACGTAGAGGTGCCGCAGTACCGCAACATCAGCGCGTATACGGTGATGTCGTCGGTGGCGGCGCGCTTCTTTCCGCCGCAGGTTGCCGGCGCCGGAGCCACGGTGGGCGCGACGGGGTTGCCTTTCCGCATCGACCACGACGAGAAGTTCAACCAGGAGACCCATGTGCAGTACACGCTGTCGCGCGGCAAGGTGCTGAGCGGGCTTTGGGGCGGGTTCAACTGGCGTTACGATTCCGGGCTTACAGCAGGCTCCGTGCCCTGTTACAACCCGCTATCGAACGATCCCAACAGCGCTTGCGATCCAACCTCGACCTCGCTCAATGGCCAACCGGCGGTGGACTTGAGCGGGCTCACTGCGGATGAGGAATTTCAGGCGGGACTGACGTGCAACGGAGTCACGGCGACTCCCGGCAACCCGCTGCCGGCAGTTTGCCTGGCGTCGGCGTACAGTTCTTCGCTGGTCAAGATTCCTGCTCCCGGCAGCGGTGACAACGACCATAACCCGCCACGCATTCAGCCGCGCAATCTTTTTGACGCTTCGCTGGGCAAGGACAATATCTTCCACCGCGACCGTTACAAGACGAACCTGGATCTGACCGCCATCAACGTGACTGACAAGTATGCGCTGTATAATTTCCTGTCCACCTTCAGCGGAACCCACTATGTAACCCCGCGGGCGCTGACGGCAAAGATAACCTTGAACTTCTAGCTGCGTCCAATCGCCAGACGTTCTGAGCACAACCCGGCGGCATTCCCTGGTAGTGGCCATGTTTGACTTTCCCCGGCCTTCTGCGGAGAATTGCTGTCGGGCTGTGCGCTTGAGTCGCGCGGCGGCCTGAATTCACAAAATTCGCGAAAAGAGGCGTCCATGAACCGCATGCGTAGACACATTCCAGCCACCCTGGCAGTTGCCGCACTCCTGGTTGTCTTTTCCCCAGTTCTTGGCCTGGCCCAGGCGGCTTCTCCCGCGCCCGCCCCAGTGATGGTGGTGAAGATCGCCGCAAATCTGAGCACCAAGAACGCGAAGGTTGGCGACTCGGTAACCGGAAAGATAACCAAGGCCTACAAATTGCAAGACGGCACGGAGATTCCCAAAGGATCGAAGATTGTCGGCAAGGTGGACACGGTTCAATCAAAGAAAGCCGGGAATGGCAACTCGATGTTGAGCTTCCGGCTCGACCAGATCGAAGTAAAGGGCGGAGCCGCAATTCCGGTTCACGGCTTTGTGGTTGCCATAGGCCCCTCGATGGCCCCGAAAGTTGGACTGGGAGGGAACTCCGTGCTGTCCCGCAACGTAAATGCTCAAAGCGGTACGGGCGTGACAGCGGCAGGCCAGGGAACCGGTTCGTCGAGCGGTCTGGACCCGAGTGCCGGCTTGGGCACTCAAGGAGCCAAGGACGAAGACGACATCGCCATGGGAAGCACCATGCCAGGGGTAGCCTTGGGGCGTCACCTGGATGCTGACTGGACGACTGTGCTCAAGGGAGTTCACACGGACATCGACCTCGATTCCGATGTGGTGATCAAAGTTCAATTGAAGTAGGCGTTCCCTCTTTTGAGGGAAGCCTCGAAGAGGGGACCATGAACCGCGTACGAAGAGAAACAGCTCGCATCTTCGCAATATTTGTTCTCGCCCTTACCGTTTTTTCAACGTTTGGAAAATCGCAACCTCCTGCGCCTGCAGCGACTGCTCAAGTTCCGGCTGGCCCGGTGCTGGTGGCGAAAATAGCCGAAAATCTTAGCAGCAAGAACGCCAAAGCCGGCGATCTCGTCACCGCCAAATTAGTCAAGCCGGCAAAATTGCCGGACGGCACCGAAGTTCCCAAGGGATCGATGCTGATTGGCAAGGTGGCCGGCTCCAGATCCAAGAAGGAAGGCGACGGCAAGTCGCTGCTCATCTTCCGTTTTGACCAGGTCGAGCCAAAGGGCGGCGCACCCATCCCCATCCAGTGCCTGGTGACGGCCATTGGTCCAAACCTGGGGCCGAAAAGCAGCATCGGGTATAACTCGGTGATGGGCCGCGGCGGGGCCGGCTCGACAGTGGGGCTTGACCCCACAACCGGCGCGGACAAAGTGGGCGCGCGGGACGAAGACGATATTCCCAGGGGCAGCACGCTCCCCGGAGTTGCCCTGGGCCGCCTCACTAATCCTGAGTGGACAAGCGCGCTGCGCGGCGTTCACACCGAAATCGACCTTGATCCGGACGTGGTGATCAAGGTGCAGTTGAGGTAAGGGATTCGCTCAGTTCGCAAACGAGGCAGCCGCATCGTTGTGCTTTTTGCTCCGATGCGTGGACTAACAAATCTCCGCGTCGAGTTGCTGTATCTTTGCGAATTCGCGCTGATACGCAGAGTAGACTTCGTGGCCGAAGCAGGCGAAAGTGACCTTCTCGACGCTATTGCTGGAACGCAGTTCGGCGAGCGTTTCGCGCATGGCGATCACGACGGCGAGATCGACCGGGAACCTGAACGCTCCGCAGCTGATCGCAGGGAATGCAAGGCTGCGCAGACCATATTCCCTCGCGATTTGAAAGCAGGATTTATAGCAATTGGCGAGCAATGCCTGTTCGCCGCGGCTTCCGCCGTACCAAACGGGGCCAACCGCGTGGATAACATGTCTGGCAGGCAGGCCATAGCCCTTGGTGATCTTGGCGTACCCGGTCTCGCAACCGCCCAGCAGGCGGCATTCTTCCAGCAGGCCCGACCCGGCGGCGCGATGGATTGCGCCATCTACGCCTCCGCCGCCCAGCAGCGAAGTGTTGGCCGCGTTGACAATTGCATCCACAGCCAGGGTGGTGATGTCAGTTTTGAGAATCGCGATTCGGTTCGTCATCGCGGCTTACCGTTCGCTGTCGAGATTCTTCATTTGCATGGCGTCGTAGCGGGTTCCGGCCACTGCGTCGGCTGGGACTGCGGCCTCAATCTCCGCGATCTCTTCCGCGGTGAGCTTGACATCCAGCGCACCCAGACTCTCAGCCAACTGCGCCCGCGTGCGCGCGCCGATGACGGGAACAATGAAGCTCTGCTTATGGAGCGCCCAGGCGATGGCCAACTGCGACTGCGTGATGCCCTTGCTGTCCGCAACTTCCTTGAGCTTTGCCACAAGTTGCTGGTTCCGCGCCAGGTTTTCTCCCTTGAAGCGGGGCAGGTGGGCGCGGTAATCTCCCGCCGCGCCGAATTGCGACCCTGAGAGCAGTCCGCGCGACAGCGTTCCATAGGTGGTGGCTGCGATTTTGAGTTCCTCAAGAACCGGAAAGACCTTCGCCTCCGGACTGCGGCTGATCAGGGCGTACTCAATCTGGAGATCGACGATAGGGTGCACCTGGGCGGCGCGGCGAATGGTTTCCGGTCCCATTTCCGACAGGCCGATGTGGCGCACATAGCCGGCTTGCACCATTTGCGCAATGGCGCCGACGGTGTCTTCAATGGGAACGGCGGGGTCGAGGCGCGCCGGGCGGTAGATGTCGATGTGGTCGACGCCGAGCCGCTTCAGCGAGTAAGCCAAAGCGGTTTTCGCGGCGGCAGGACTGCCGTCAAACCCCAGCCACGCGCCACTGGGCGAGCGCTGCGCGCCGAATTTTACCGAAAGCAGCACCTGTTCGCGCTGGAAGTGAAGCGCGCGGGCGAGCAGCATTTCATTGTGCCCCATGCCGTAGAAGTCGCCGGTATCCAGCAGGTTGACGCCGGCGTCGATTGCCGCATGGATGGTGGCGATGGATTCCGCATCGTCTGTTGGGCCGTAGAGGCCGCTCATGCCCATGCAGCCCAGGGCGATGGGGAAAACTTCAGGACCGGTGGCGCCTAGTTTGCGAAGTGGTTTGATGTAGGTGGTCATGAAGATGCCCTCTCAAAGGAAGGTGGTACAGCCTTATTTGCATACATGGATGACCGAGCGTGGATAGCCGTTGTTATGCCAACCAAACCGAGCGTCTTATTTCGACCAGAGCTTCCAGAACATCAAGGATGCAAGGAAGACGCGGGCGTCGTCGGTGTTCTTGATCGCATCCCAATCCGCGAAAAGCTGGGTTGCGAGAGCAACAGCATCCGGAGCCGCCGCGCGGTCGAAGCGAAGTGCGACATCATAGTCCGCTTTGTGCCGCGCGTCCTGCAAACGAACAAAACTCCGCGCGACGGATACAAGGGAAGCGGGCATGGGAGTTGTCACGAATGGCTTAATGTGATCCGGAAGGTTCCCGGATTCAAAGCGTTTTGCAGCCTCCTTCATCGAACCATGTTCGAGTGACCTTTGAACTCTATCACTCAAACCAATCGGCACAGCCGGGCTTGCCTGTGAAGCAGAGCTTGCCGACAGAAGGTGGAACACGGCGTAGTAGGATGTCGAGACGGCTCGCCGCAGACTCGCTTGCCTCGGCCGACGCTGCTCCCGCTGCGCCAGAAACTGTGCTTGCTCCAGGAGATCGTCGGGCAAAGACATCTACTTGCCTCTTCGCTTCTCGCCTATCCGAACATAGGGGTACCTTTGAAGGCGCAGTCCAATCAGGCGGTCCAGCAGGAGATTCGAGAACCGATTCCAGCGGGAGACAGTCGCCTGCGAGTACTTCTGTTCCGGGGAGACGAGGATCGTAATATAGAGGGCCGGGTCCCCGGTCGAGTCTTCACCGGTCTCGACCTCGTACCCCTTCACAAACGCCGGGTAGTGGCCCTCTACCCTTAAAACCCGCATAAGATCGTCGACCAACATATTCCAGAACTTACTGCTGTCTTCCTCTGTGAGTGGGCGGATCATGCTCAGCGGCGCAGTCGTCTCAGGAGTCGACAGCACACCATTGCCCCTCACCTGAAACGTCGCTGTTCTCGCCATGATGTCGACGCGGATTACCTCAAGATCGCCAAAATGCCCAGGCGTTGCGATTTGGGGGCGTTTGTCCGGTAGTACTGCTCGATTGCTCGCCATTCGCGTCCTCGCACCTAGTTCGTAGTTTAGTCCGATTTTTCCTCACCGCACCCGACAATGATAGGTCCGGGCAAGCAAATTCCCCTTTCCCTCGGACCGGGAACTCTGCCATACTTGATTGTGCACCCCTGGTACGGCCAATCCAAACAATTGAATAGCGAGGTTGCGGCGATGTCGGCAAAGTATGTCTTTGTGACGGGCGGAGTTGTGTCCAGTTTAGGCAAGGGTCTTGCAGCAGCTTCCATCGGCTGCCTGCTCGAGAGCCGCGGCCTGCGCGTGAACCTGATGAAGTTTGACCCCTACTTGAACGTCGATCCGGGAACCATGTCGCCGTTCCAGCACGGCGAGGTTTTCGTGACGGACGACGGCGCGGAGACGGACCTCGACCTGGGGCATTACGAGCGATTTACCCACGCGCCGCTCTCGCGCGACAACAACTTGACCACCGGCCGCATTTACGAGCAGATCATTTTGAAGGAGCGGCGCGGCGACTACCTGGGCAAGACGGTGCAGGTGATTCCGCATGTGACCAACGAGATCAAGAACGCCATGCGCAAAGTTTCGTCGAACGGCGCAGATGTGACCATTGTGGAGATTGGCGGCACTGTAGGCGATATCGAATCGCTGCCATTTCTTGAGGCCATCCGCCAGATGCGGCAGGAACTTGGCCGCGAGAATACGGTGTTCGTTCACCTGACGCTGGTGCCGTGGATTGCCGCCGCACAGGAACTGAAGACCAAGCCTACGCAGCATTCGGTGAAGGAGCTGCTGAGCATC
>JBEKFD010000044.1:0-25491 GCA_050013495.1 Occallatibacter sp.
AGATCGAACAGCGTGGGGAGCAGCAGGAGCCGGGCGTCGAGATTGCCGGCGAGAGCGCGCTTGCCCAGCAACCAGAAGATCCAGAAGGCGGCGGGCAGCAGCAGGATCAACTGAATGATCTCGCTCGGGCCCCCGGAGGTCCAGCCGGGCCAATACAGCACGCCCGCAAAGGGGCTCAACACAACGAGCACCAGGAAGATGCGGCCGAGCAGGCCTGCGCGGGCGTTCAAGACCTTGGCAAAGAAGCAAAATGCCGCGAAAACGTTGATGGCCGCGAGCATCCCGTCGAACAGGTCGAAGAACGGGGTAGGCGGGAAGGCGTAGAGCTCCTTGGACACGTTGAGCGCGCTGTCGGCGGCCTGGGAGAGGAGCATGAGGGCGAACCACAGGTATTCGCGCTCGGCATGGCGGATGAAAAACAGGCAGAGGATGGCCAGGCCGACCAGGCCGGCGGCGACCGAGTAGGCGTAGTAGTCGACGAAACGCGAGTTGCGGGCGAGCTGCTCGTGGGACTTTTCAATGGCTACGAAGGACCGGTCGCCGGCGCGGTTTCCGCCGATATGCCCGTCTCTATAGGGGCCTCCGCCCATGTAGCCGGCCCAGATGGGGGAATGCCAGACGCGGATGGCCACGTAGACGGTGCGCGCGGTGCTGGATGCGGATTGGGTGAGGGGAAAGATCTGATGGCTGATGCGGGTGTTGGGAACGATGGTGGGCATCTGTCCCGATCTTCCCACCAGCTGACCATCCACAAAGACCTGAAAGGAGGTGACGATGGGGGCGAGCATCAGGGACGTGGGAGCTTCGCCTGGGGGGATGTGGACGGTGAAGCGGTACCAGCCATAGCCGCTGAGGTCCTTGTAGCCCTGGGATGACCAGGAGCGGTCGCTTTGGAGCAGGGGCCAAGCGGAGTCGTCGAAGCCGGGCTCGGCCCATAGGAATCCTGGAGTTGCGCCTGGCGAAGCGGCGGGCGCGGGCGGCGAGTCGCCTGGATGGAAGCACCACAGGCCGTCGAGCGAGACCAGCGGCTCGCGGTCGCGGTCGAGGTCAAACGACTGCGCGGGGACGGAGCGCGCGTAGGCCAGAGCGAGCACGGTGAGCACAGCGAATCGCCGGAGATTGTTGTAGAAGCGCATAGGCCAAGGGGCTTGAGGAGGATCAAGCGGAACGTGGTTTGATGCTAACGCAGCGTGGAGTCTTTGCACAGCCGCATTGTGGGAAAGCGAGGGTGGGCCGGTTGCAATTAGAGTGATGTGCATGAAGATTTTGCGATTGGCTTTGGTGGTGGGTGGAGCGGCGCTGGCGATCGGCGGGTTGGCTGCGGTGTCGGGGCAGGCTCCAGCGTCTGACGGACGGGCACCAGCTCGTCCGCAATTTGCAATTCTGGATACCGATATCGGCGACGACATCGACGATGCGTTCGCGCTGGCGCTGGCGTTGCGCAGCCCAGAGCTTTACTTGCTGGGCATCACAACCGCCTACGGAGATACGGACCTTCGCATGGAACTCGTCGACCGATTTCTCGAAGAGCAGTGTCGAAGAGGCCTGCCAGTTGTACCTGGGAAACCAACGGACCATCAGAATGTAATGACGCAGGCGGCATATGCAAAGTCAGGCTACTCGAATGGGTGTGCCGGTTCGTTCAATTTAATGGCTATGACTGGCAAGAATGGTGAAGCACTTGAACATGAGCGAAAAGAATATGACGCTGCTGGCTTTATCCTTCGGCAGATCCGCGAGTATCCGGGTCAAATCACTCTGATCGCGATTGGTCCGCTCAACAATATAGAGGCGGCGATCAAAAAAGATCCCACGACATTTCGCAAACTCAAGCGGGTAGTCATGATGGGTGGCAGCATCTATCGCGGCTACGACGGACGCAACGGAGAAAGACGGCCACCAGATGCTGAGTGGAACATCAGCCGCGATCCGGCCGGATTGCGGGCGCTGCTGGCTTCGGGCGTGCCGGTGTTCATGATGCCGCTGGACTCAACGCAAATTCATCTTGAAACCAAAGAGCGGGAGGAGATCTTCGCGCACGGCTCCCCGCTCACCGATCAGCTGACGCTGCTCTATCACCAGTGGAAGGCAGGGAGCGAAGGGCATCCGGACGCGCCAACGCTCTTTGATCCGGTGGCGGTGGCCTATGCGATCCGGCCCGACCTTTGCCCGGCGACCCCGATGCGGCTTGAGGTCGACGACAAAGGGTTCACGCGGCCGGTGGACGGCGCGCCGAACGCTCAGGTCTGCCTGAAATCGGACGAGAAGGGGTTTCTCGACTTGCTGCTAGGCCGGCTGACAGACCAAGACCAAAAGTGAGCCAGAGGCAACGGCGGGCGCCGAAACCAAGCCCGGCTTAAAGCCAATTGAATCAGCTCGTGCTTGATTCAGCGACGGGCGCTATTCGGAAATTCAGACTGCAGGCCCAGACGTGTGCCCCGCGTCACGTTCAACTCCATTGACACTGGGGGAAAGTTGGAGAAAAATGGCGGGTCGATGGAATTCGAACCGTTGAGTGCGGGGTACGGAGGGAAAAGTGAAAAACTCAAGGAACAGGAGAGTTCTCGGAGTGGTTGGGCTTTTGAGCGCCGGGTTGCTGTTTGCTGGATGCAAATCTGCGCCGGAGTTGACGACGGCCAACGCGCAGGCGCTGATCCAGGCCAAATATGACCAGAGCCCGCCGCAGGGGGCGAGCATCACGCTTCACGAACTGGGGATGAAGAAGGGTGTCACGGCCAGGTATTGGGACCGGTCGAAAGCCTATCCGAACCATATCTGGGTGGACTTCAAGCTGACACCAGAGGGTGCGAAGGCGGTTGCGATCCTGGGCGGCAAGAATGAGATCGAGTGGCATCCGGCGACTGTGGACGATCCGAATTACGCGGTGGTGGTGACGACCGTGGCGACGAACCACCTGAAGGCGCGGGTCGTGAAGGATCCGCAGGATGAGGTGGGTGGGACCAAGGGTGTGGTTTATAACGAGTCGGTGAGCTTGGACGGCGTGCCGGCGCCATTGCAGGACATGGCCCACGACCCGGGAAACAAGCTCAGCGCCACCAGGACGGCCACGTTTGCGCTGGACAATGGCGCATGGAAGCTGGAATCGATCAACTAGGGTTCTTTGAACAGGAATCCTTGAAGAGACCGGTGGGGGCAGGCCGGTCGCGGCGGATTCCGGGGAAAACTCAAAAAATCCACGGTTGCGGGTTGACAATGCGTTGACCCCACCCCGGTTTCTTGCTACAGTAAGAAGGTTCGGCAAGAACGCCCCCGTTCGTGTGTTCTATGGGCAGGGTTGTAGGGATGGCCCGGGCAGATGGTAGTTGGCTCGGGTTTCGATCCAGGGTTGGGTGCTCGCTTCGGCGGGGCCCGCCAGACAAGTCCCGGAATGGCTCTCATCTTGCAGAGGGCAGGGACGATTCGCTACGGAGTCCGCGCGTTCTCCACCTTGGAGGGCTATGCGGGCCGGAACCGCGAAACGGAGTTGGCTTTCCCTCAGATTTGGAAACGCCCGATCACCGTCCCGGTTCTCGTCTGAGATGGGTACGAAGGCAGACGCGAAGCAGCAACTTGAGGGCTTCTGTGCGTCTGAATGGCTTTTGCCGTTCAGGGCCGGAGCAGCCCGATGAGCCTGCGCGCGGCTGCGAACTGGAATGTTGGATTGGGAAACAGCAGGGTTCTGAGCGTAAGGAGTTTTGGTTTGCCTACATTCAATCAATTGGTTCGCAAGGGGCGCACGGCCCCCCGCTACAAAACGGCGTCACCCGCCTTGCAGGCCTCGCCGCAGCGGCGCGGTGTATGCACCCGCGTGTACACGCAGACTCCCAAGAAGCCGAACTCGGCCCTGCGCAAGGTAGCCCGCGTCAGGCTGACCAACGGGATCGAGGTCACCACGTACATTCCCGGCATCGGCCACAATTTGCAGGAGCACTCGATTGTGCTCATCCGCGGTGGCCGTGTAAAGGATCTGCCTGGCGTGCGCTATCACGTAGTGCGCGGAACGCTCGATTCAGTGGGTGTGGCCAACCGCAAGCAGAGCCGGTCGAAGTACGGGGCCAAGCGCGCCAAGGGTGGCGCGGCGCCGGCGAAGAAGAAGTAGGAGTGCAGTTCTCAGTTCGTAGTTCTCAGTTTACAGTTGCCCGGCGGGCGGCGTGCTGAGAATCGTGAGCCAGGAACTGTGAACTAAGAACTGAGAACTGCGAACTGTTTTTGAGGGACTATGCCAAGAAAAGGGCACATTGCAAAGCGGGAAGTGGCTCCCGACCCGGTCTACGGGTCGACGCTGGTCACCAAGTTTGTGAACTCCATGATGTGGGGCGGCAAGAAGTCGACCGCCCAGGGCATCTTCTACCAGGCGATGAAGAACCTGGAAGAAAAAGGCGGCGGCGACGACGCGCTCAAGCTGTTCAAAAAGGCGGTCGAGAACTGCAAGCCGCTCTTGGAAGTGAAGACCCGGCGCGTGGGCGGCGCCAACTACCAGGTGCCGATCGAAGTTAACCCTGAGCGGCGCACCTCGCTCGCCATTCGCTGGCTGATTACGTTCGGCCGCAACCGCGGCGAAAAGGGCATGACCGACAAGCTGGGCAACGAGCTGCTGGATGCGGCCAACGGGCGCGGCGCGGCCATGAAGAAGAAGGAAGACGTGCACCGCATGGCCGAGGCCAACAAGGCCTTTGCTCACTATCGCTGGTGAAGCAGCTTTCAGCTATTAGCTTCCAGCTTTTAGCTGATCCTGGGGCGGATTAAGATTTGGGATCGCACTCTGCGGTTCCGTGCTAGAGCGAACTAGAAGCTGGAAGCTAGCGGCTAGAAGCTGATTTTTAACCGCGGGAAAATCCCGCAAGGAAGAAACTGCCGTGGCTCGCACCATACCTCTGAATCGTTGCCGGAACATCGGAATCATGGCGCACATCGACGCCGGAAAGACGACAGCGACAGAGCGCATCCTGTTTTATACGGGCATCACGCACCGCATTGGCGAAGTGCATGAAGGCACGGCGACCATGGACTACATGGAGCAGGAGCAGGAGCGCGGCATCACGATTACCTCTGCTGCGACGACCTGCATGTGGAAAGACGTCCGCATCAATATCATTGACACCCCCGGCCACGTGGACTTTACCGCCGAGGTGGAGCGCAGCCTGCGCGTTCTCGACGGGGCGGTTGCCTTGTTCGATTCCGTTTCAGGCGTGCAACCGCAGACCGAGACCGTGTGGCGGCAGGGCGACAAGTATCGAGTTCCGCGTATCTGCTTCGTGAACAAGATGGACAAGAACGGCGCGGATTTCGAGCATGTTCTTGAGACCATCCGCAAGCGCCTGGGCGCGCGGCCCGTTGCGTTGCAAATTCCCATCGGCGCGGAAGCCAACTTCCGGGGCGTCATCGACCTGATTGAGATGAATGCCATTGTCTGGCACGACGAGAACATGGGCGCCGAGTTTTCCATCGAGCCGATTCCCGCCAATCTGCTCAAGAAGGCCGAAGCCTTCCGGCTGCAGTTGATCGAAATCATCGCCGAGACCGACGATGTGCTTCTGGAGAAATTCCTCGAAGGCGAGACCCCCACCATCGCCGAACTCAAGGCCGGCATTCGCCAGGCCACCATCGATCTGAAGGTCTTCCCGGTCATCTGTGGAAGCGCATTCAAGAATAAAGGCGTCCAGACGCTGCTTGACGCGGTCATCGATTATTTGCCCAGCCCGCTCGACAAGCCTGCGGTCGAAGGCATCAATCCTCATCACCTGGGTACGGTCGAGATCCGCAAGCCGGACGACAACGAACCGCTCTCCGCCCTGGCCTTCAAGGTCATCAACGATCCCTTCGGCAAGCTCTGCTTTGTGCGCGTCTACTCCGGTTCGCTCAAGACCGGCGACACCATTCTCAACCCGCGCACCGGCAAGACCGATCGCATCGGCCGCCTGGTCAAGATGCACGCCAACAAGCGCGAGGACGTAACCGAGATTTATACCGGCGACATCTGCGCCTGCGTCGGACTCAAGGAACTCAAGACCGGCGACACGCTCTGTGCGCCGCATCATCCCATCGCTTTGGGCGCGATCGTTTTCCCGGAGACAGTCATCTCTGTGGCCATCGAGCCCAAGACCAAGGCCGATCAGGAAAAGATGGGCGTGGCGCTGGCGCGGCTGGCCGACGAGGATCCCACCTTCAAGGTGCATACCGACGAAGAATCCGGCCAGACCATCATCAGCGGCATGGGCGAGCTGCATCTGGAAATCCTGGTCGACCGCATGAAGCGCGAGCACAAGGTCGAGGCCAATGTAGGCGAGCCGAAAGTCGCCTTCCGCGAGACCATCCGCAAGTCGGCCGAGGCGGAGGGCAAGTACATTCGCCAGACCGGCGGCTCGGGCAACTACGGGCATTGCAAGCTGCGCATCGAGCCCAACACGCCGGGCGCGGGTTACGAGTTTATCAACGCCATCAAGTCGGGTTCGGTGCCCAAGGAATACATCAAGCCCATCGACCAGGGCGTGCAGGGCGCAATTGAGCTGGGCATCCTGGCCGGCTATCCGCTGGTGGACATCAAGGTGACACTCTACGACGGCAGCTACCACGAAGTGGACTCGAACGAAATGGCCTTCAAGTTTGCCGGTTCGATCGCGTTCAAGGAAGCCGCGCGCAAGGCGTCGCCGGTTCTGCTCGAGCCGGTGATGGCGGTTGAAGTGACCGTCCCCGAGGAGCATATGGGCGTGATCATCGGCGACATCAACTCGCGCCGCGGACGCATCGAGGGCATGGAGCACGTGGGCGGATCGCAGCTGATCAAGGCCATTGTGCCGCTGAAAGAAATGTTTGGTTACGTGAACGAAATTCGCTCCTCGACTCAAGGGCGGGCGTCGTATTCAATGCAGTTCGCGCGGTATGAAGAGGCGCCGCGCATGATCGCCGATGAGATTATTGGCAGATCGCAGGGGAAGTGAGAAAGGCAAGCCGTTAGCTTTTAGCTCTTAGCTGGTGCGCGGGTGAGATGAAGGCGTTGGCTGAAGCGAAATAACGCTAAGAGCTAATGGCTAAAAGCTGAAAGCTGAAGTATTGGGGCTGGAGCCGGATGGCCGGCGCTCCTGGATTGAACGGGCAGTAAAGCTACGAAAGGGATGCAGGGACTTTTATGGCGAAGGAAAAATTTGATCGCAGCAAGCCGCACGTGAACGTGGGGACCATTGGTCACATCGATCACGGCAAGACCACGTTGACGGCGGCCATCACCAAGGTTTTGCAGAAGCACAACCCGAAGAATCATTTCCGCTCGTTCGATTCAATTGACAACGCTCCGGAAGAGCGCGAGCGCGGCATCACCATCGCCACTGCGCACGTCGAGTACGAGACGGCGAAGCGCCACTACGCGCACGTCGACTGCCCTGGGCACGCCGACTACATCAAGAACATGATCACCGGCGCGGCGCAGATGGACGGAGCAATTCTCGTCGTCGCAGCCACCGACGGCCCCATGCCGCAGACCAAGGAGCATGTGCTTCTGGCCCGCCAGGTAGGCGTTCCCTGCATGGTGGTGTTTTTGAACAAGTGCGATGCGGTGGAAGACGAAGAGCTGACCGATCTGGTTGAGATGGAAGTGCGCGAGCTGCTGTCGAAGTACCAGTTCCCCGGCGACGACGCGCCTGTCATTCGTGGTTCCGCTCTCGGCGCCCTCAACGGCGAGCCCAAGTGGGAAGCGCAGATTGACGCGCTGATGGATGCGGTTGACAGCTATGTTCCGCTGCCGGCGCGCGCCATCGACCTGCCCTTCCTGATGCCGATCGAAGATATTTTTTCGATCTCCGGGCGCGGAACGGTTGTGACCGGACGCATCGAGCGCGGCAAGGTCAAGGTGGGCGAGGAGTCGGAGATTGTGGGCTTCCGCGAGACGCGCAAGACGGTTGTGACGGGCGTGGAAATGTTCAAGAAGCAGCTGGATGAAGGCCTAGCGGGAGACAACGCGGGCCTGCTGCTGCGCGGGATTCCCAAGGAAGATGTGGAGCGCGGGATGGTGCTGGCCAAGCCGGGATCGATTACTCCGCACACCAACTTCAAGGGCACCGTCTACGTACTGTCGAAGGAGGAGGGCGGCCGTCACACGCCGTTCTTCAAGGGCTATCGTCCTCAGTTCTACTTCCGGACAACGGATGTTACGGGCGTAGCGGAGCTTCCCGCGGGTGTAGAGATGGTGATGCCAGGCGACAACGTGGAATTGTCGATTGAGCTGATCACGCCGGTAGCTCTTGAAAAGGGTTTGCGCTTCGCCATCCGCGAAGGCGGACGCACGGTGGGCGCGGGCACGGTGGCGGAGATTACGAAGTAAGAACGGATGACAGATTGCAGATGACAGATGACAGTCTTGGCGTGCCGATTTAACAACTGTCATCTGTAACCTGTCATCTGCAACCTGAAAGGTTGGACAAGCATGGTAGGACAGAGGATTCGCATCCGGTTGAAGGCATACGATTATCGCGTGCTTGACACCTCGACCGGCGAGATTGTGGAGACGGCCAAGCGCACCGGGGCAACGGTGGCCGGCCCGATTCCCTTGCCGACGATCAAGAACAAGTACTGCGTGCTGCGATCGCCGCACGTGGACAAGAAATCGCGCGAGGCGTTTGAGATTCGCACCCACAAGCGTCTGATCGACATTCTGGAGCCGACGCAGCAGACGGTGGACGCGCTGATGAAGCTCGATCTGCCGGCGGGCGTGGACGTCGAGATCAAGGCGTTTGAGAAGTAATGCAAGTTCACAGTTCTTAGTTCGCAGTTCACAGTTTCTGGGCCGTGCGGACAACTAAGAACTATGAACTGTGAACTATGAACTGTATTTCCGGCAGTGCGATGAATTTCAACATCGCATGATGAGGTGAGGACGACATGGCAGTTACAGGGATTGTGGGAAAAAAGATCGGCATGACGCAGGTCTTCGACGAAAAGGGCGACGTGCACCCGATTACGGTGCTGCAGGCCGGCCCCTGCGTGATTACGCAGTTGAAGACGCTGGCGCGCGACGGCTACGAAGCGGCACAGATTGGTCTGGTTGAGTTCGTCAAGAACAAGAACGTGACCAAGCCGCAGGCGGGGCACTTTGCCAAGACTGAAGCGCCGCCAGTCAAGATCATCAGGGAAGTGCTTCTGGAAGCGGATGCCGAGGGCGCGGTTCATACCAAGGCAGGCGACCGGGTGCTGGTCGACATTTTCTCCGAAGCCAAGTTTGTGGATGTGATTGGCGTCTCCAAGGGCCGCGGGTTTGCCGGCGTGGTGCGCCGGCACGGTTTCGGCGGCGGTCCCAAGTCGCACGGGCACATGTTCCAGGTGCAGGGCTCGATCGGCGCCTCCAGCTTTCCGTCGCGCGTTTTCCCTGGGCAGCGTATGCCGGGGCACATGGGCGACAAGCAGATCACGGTGCGCAACCTGCGCATTCGCGGCATTGACCTTGAAGAGAACCTGTTGATGGTCGAAGGCGCAGTGCCGGGAGCGCGTGAAGGCTACGTGCTGATTTCGAAGGCTAAGGCTCCGCCGCGCGAGCGCCGTGGCTTCGCCGGGTCGGGCACAGTCGATCCGCTGAAGGCTTCGAAGAAGGCCGGCGGCAAGAGGAAATAGCGAGCTTTCAGCTATTAGCTCTTAGCTTTTAGCTGATTGCCGAAGGAACGAGAGAATGGCTGTTGCAATGCAGAAGAGCTAAGGGCTGAGAGCTAACGGCTAAGAGCTGGTAGGAAGAAGACGATGGCAAACGTGGATGTATTGAATTTGAACGGAGACAAGGTCGGCTCGATGGAGCTGGCGGACGCGCTGTTTGGCGCCGACCAGGTCAACGAGGGCCTGCTTTGGGAGGCGGTGAAGCACTACCGCGCCTCGCTCCGCCAAGGCACGCACAAGACCAAGAGCCGCACCGAGGTTGCCGGTTCCGGCAAGAAGCTGTGGAAGCAGAAGGGCACGGGCCGCGCGCGTATCGGCTCGGTCCGCTCGCCTCTGTGGCGTCACGGCTACACGGTACACGGACCGCAGCCGCGCAGCTACGACTACGCCTTTCCGCGCAAGAAGCTGCTCGGCGCGCTGCGCTCGGCCTTGGCTTCGAAGCTGGCCGATGGCAAGCTGACGGTGGTCGATACGCTGGAACTCAAGGAACCGAAGACCAAGCTCTACCGCGCTGCGCTCGACAAGCTGAACGTAACGCGTACGGCGCTGATCGTCGAGAACTCGAAGACGCTGTCGCAGGCGCTGCTGTTGGGCGCGCGCAACCTAGAAGGCGTGGAACTGGTGCTCAACAACGAAGTGCACCCTTACGATCTGCTGCGCTATGAGCGGGCCATCTTCTCGGCGGCCGCCCTGGAGCAGTTGACGGACATGCTGGAGAAGAACGCGTCGAAGCGCCACCTAGCAGCGCAGAAGGAGGCAGTCTAAATGCCGACTCTCTATACAGTGATTCGCCGCCCGCTGATTACCGAAAAGGGATTGAGCGTGAAGGAGACCGAGGGAACACTGGTGTTCGACGTGGCTCCCGAGGCGACCAAGACGGAAGTGAAGCATGCGGTTGAGACGCTCTTCAAGGTGAAGGTGGCCGGGGTGCGCACGGCGAATGTCGTGGGCAAGGAGCGCAAGCGGGGCAAGTTCGCCGGCTTCCGGCCCGACTGGAAGAAGGCTTACGTGCGACTGAAGGCCGGCGAGAAGCTGCCGGAGTACGTGAGCAACCTGTGAGGCAGCTTTTAGCTGTCAGCTTCTAGCTTTTAGCTCCGGATGTGCTGGAGCAAAGTTAGGGGCCAGAAAGTTAAGTAACAGAAGTTGGTTTGAGCAGGAC
The DNA here is from genome assembly GCA_050013495.1 of Occallatibacter sp. Classification (GTDB taxonomy): domain Bacteria; phylum Acidobacteriota; class Terriglobia; order Terriglobales; family Acidobacteriaceae; genus Telmatobacter. The sequence goes on from JBEKFD010000044.1 coordinate 10,793, forward strand.
AAGCTAGAGGCTGAAGGCTAAGAGCTGAAAGCTAGTCAAGGACAAAGACGATGGCTATCAAGACATACAGACCGGTAACGCCGACGCTTCGCTTCCAGACCACGCTGGTCAACGACGACCTGACGACGGATACGCCGCACAAGCCGTTGTTGACGGTGCGCAAGCGGACGGGCGGACGCCGCAACACGGGCGACCTGACCATTCGCCACCACGGCGGCGGACATAAACAGAAGCTGCGCCTGATCGATTTCAAGCGTGACAAGTACGGCGTTCCGGGCAAAGTGGCGACGATCGAATACGACCCCAACCGCTCGGCGCGCATCGCGCTTGTTCATTACGCCGACGGCGAGAAGCGCTACATTCTGCAGCCGGTCGGCCTGAAGGTTGGCCAGACCGTTACCTCGGGTCCGGAAGCGGACATCCTGGTGGGGAACGCCCTGCCGCTTAAGAACATTCCTTCCGGCACCACGGTTCACGCGATTGAACTGCGGCCGGGCAAGGGCGCGCAGATGGCGCGTTCCGCAGGCGCACAAGCTCAGTTAGTCGCCAAGGAAGGCGACTACGCGCTGCTCAAGCTGCCGTCGGGCGAGACGCGCAAGGTGCTGGTCGAGTGCTTGGCCACCATCGGCCAGGTGGGCAACACGGATCACGAGAATGTGTCCATCGGCAAGGCGGGACGCAACCGCTGGAAGGGCATTCGGCCCACCAATCGCGGCGTCACCATGAACCCGGTGGATCACCCCCACGGCGGCGGCGAGGGCAAGACCTCCGGCGGCCGTCACCCGGTAACTCCATGGGGCCAGCCGACCAGGGGCTACAAGACTCGCAACAACAAGCGGACGGACGCATTCATCGTCAGCCGCCGGCAGAAGTAGAAGGGCAGCTATTAGCTATTAGCTTTTAGCTCATAGCTAAATCGCGGCAAACGAAGATTGAGGCAGTAACTGAGCGGTTGGCCTGGGCAAGAAAAAGCTGAGAGCTAGGAGCTAAGAAGTTATGGCACGTTCGACAAAGAAGGGCCCGTTCGTGGATGCGCACCTCACGGTAAAGATCGAGGTGTTGAACCAGGCGAACGACAAGAAGGTAGTGAAGACTTGGTCGCGGCGTTCGACGATCTTTCCCGAGTTTGTGGGGCACACGATCGCCGTGCACAACGGCAAGAAGTTTGTTCCGGTGTACGTGACCGAGAACATGGTGGGACACAAGCTGGGCGAGTTTTCGCCGACGCGCACCTTCAAGGGGCACACCGGCGGCAGCAGCAAGGCGGCGGAAGCCGGGGCCAAGCCGAGGTAGTGAGAGACAGCTCTCAGCTTCTAGCTTTCAGCTAGATTGTGCCGGAGCGGAGTTGGATGGGAAACGGGGCGAGCTAAAAGCTAACGGCTGAGAGCTGGTAGCTGATTTGAGGGCGAGACAATGGCTGTAGCTGAGAAGACAAGGGAATATCGGGCCGAGGCCAGGTTCCAGCGCGTGTCGCCGCAGAAGGCGCGGCTGGTGCTCGACCTGATCAAGGGCCGGGGTGTGGAAGAGGCGCTGACGGTGGCGCAGTTCACCAAGAAGCGCATCGCTCCGGTGATCCACAAGCTCTTAACGTCGGCGGTTGACAACGCCAAGTACCTGTCCGGCGAGCAGGGGCTCGATCTGGACGTGGACAACCTGTACGTGAAGCAGGCTCTGGCCAACGAAGGGCCGCGCATGAAGCGCATCCGCCCAGCGCCGATGGGCAGGGCGTTCCGCTATCAGCGCAGGCTGACGCACATTGTTCTCTCTGTTGCCGAGCGCGACGGCGGGGCGAGCCTGGTGACCAGGGTGGACGAGGCGAAAGCGGTCAAGACGGACAAGGCGCCCAAAGCGAAGGCCAAGACGGCGGGCAAGTCGGCGGCCAAAGTTAAGGTAGCAAAGACGAGTGTCAAGAAAGTCAGCAAGAAGGCTTGAGAGTAGGCCGGCAAGAAGGCCTGAAGGGTATTGAGAGGAAGCATATGGGACAGAAAGTCCATCCTTACGGATTCCGGCTGGGAGTGAACAAGCCGTGGCGTTCGCGCTGGTTCTCGGAGCGCGACTATGACAAGCTTCTGGTTGAGGACGTGAAGCTGAAGGCGGAGTTGCGCGAGAAACTGAAGGCAGCCGGAGTGAGCTCGGTCGAGATCGAGCGGCCGGGCAACAAGCTGCGCTTTTTGATCCGCACCGCGAGGCCGGGCATCGTGATTGGCCGCAAGGGCGCGGAGATCGAGAAGCTCAAGACGGAACTCGGCAAGCGCACCAGCCGCGACGTGTTCATCGACATCATCGAGGTGAACAAGCCGGAGTTGGACGCGCAACTGGTGTCGGAGAACATCGCGCTGCAGTTGGAAAAGCGCGTCAGTTTCCGCCGCGCCATGCGCAAGAGTGTGGATTCGGCTCTCCGCTTCGGCTGCAAGGGAATTAAAGTCCGCGTTTCGGGCCGCTTGAACGGCAACGAAATTGCGCGGTCGGAGTGGTATCTGCAGGGGCGTTTGCCGCTGCACACACTGCGCGCCGACATCGATTACGGGTTTACCGAGGCGCATACGACCTATGGCGTGATCGGGGTGAAGACCTGGATCTATCGCGGCGACATCTACGAGCAGAAGCGCCGTCAGGCGCCGGCGGTCGGGACGAGCGTGTTTTAAATGCAGCTTTCAGCCTTCAGCTTTCAGCTATCAGCTAAAGCAGAGGTGATTGAGGCAGCCTGGGCAAGAAAAAGCTGAAAGCTAATAGCTGAGAGCTAATAGCTGCTTTTCGAGGGTTTTCGCTATGTTGATGCCAAAGAAGGTGAAGTTTCGCAAGCAGCAGAAGGGCAAGCGCCGAGGCAAGGCTTGGCGCGGGTCTTCGCTGTCGTTCGGTGAATACGGACTTAAAGTTCTGGAGTGCGGTTACATTACTGACCGGCAGATCGAGGCCAGCCGTATCGCCATGACCCGCTTCATCAAGCGCGGCGGCAAGATCTGGCTGCGCCTGTTCCCGGACAAGCCGATCACCAAGAAGCCGGCCGAAGTTCGAATGGGCTCGGGCAAGGGCGCGCTCGATCACTGGGTGGCCGTGGTTCGGCCGGGCAAGATCCTGTTCGAGATGGAAGGCGTGGCTCCGGACGTAGCGCAGGAGGCCATGCGCCTGGCGTCGAACAAGCTGCCGCTGAGGACCAAGTTCGTGATGCGGCCGGGGGCAGAGAAAGTAGTGACCGCGGCGAAGTAAGAAAACAGCTTTCAGCCATTAGCTTTTAGCTCTTCTTGGTGAAACGAAGAGCAGATGCCCGAGCGGGATGAAGCTAAGAGCTGACAGCTAAGAGCTAGGAGCTAGGAAAAAATGGAACTCGGAAAGATTCGCAATTTGAGCGACGACGAACTGGTGCACCAGGAGAAGACGACCTCCGAGCAGCTGTTCCGGCTGCGCTTTCAGGTCTCGATGGGACAGAACGACGGAGTGAAGAAGCTTCGCCAGCTGCGCAAGGAGATTGCACAGATCAAGACCGTGGCCAAGGAGCGGGAACTGGGCATCCGCGGCGCGGCAAAAGACGTTGTTGCGGAGACGGTTCCCGCAGTCGACGGCAAGAAGGGAGCACGCTAAATGGCGGTGACTCAAGAGGCGACACAAGCGCCGGCGACAACGGGCGCGCGGCGGAACGAAAAGGTGGGCAACGTGGTTTCGACCAAGATGCAGAAGACCATTGTGGTCGAGGTCGAAATGCGCAAGCCGCATACCAAGTACAAGAAGATCATGCGCACCACAAAGAAGTTCTATGCCCACGACGAGCAGAGCTCGGCGCGCATGGGCGACGTGGTGAGGATTCGCGAGACGCGGCCGTTAAGCAAGCTGAAGCGGTGGGCGCTCGAGGAAATTGTCCGGCGTTCGTCGCTGGGCCAGATTGAAGACGCGGCGGAAGCCAAGACGGCGGCTGCGGCCAAGTAGTGAACAAGGCTTCTAGCTTTTAGCCTTCAGCTTTTAGCTGGTTTGTTGAAAAGGTCAGATTGCTTTCAAGAACGGCGAAAGCTAAGGGCTAGCCGCTAATGGCTAGAAGCTGGCAAGGAGAACTACCATGGCAGTGCAAATGAGAACCATGCTCGCGGTGGCCGATAACTCCGGCGCGCGCAAGCTGCAAGTGATTCTGCCCCTGGGCGGGGGCCTGGGCAAGAAGGCCGGCCTGGGCGACATTGTGACCGCGGCGGTGAAGGAAGCTTCTCCGGACGGGACGATCAAGAAGGGCAAGGTCGTCAAGGCGGTGATTGTGCGCACCCGCAAGGAGTATCGCCGGCGCGACGGCACCTATATCCGCTTTGACGAGAACGCGGCGGTGGTGATCGACGATACGCATGAGCCGGTGGGCACACGCGTGTTTGGGCCGGTGGCCCGCGAGCTGCGCGAGAAGAAGTTTTTGAAGATTGTGTCCCTGGCTCCCGAGGTTGTTTAAGCGGGGTAGCAAGTTCTTAGTTCACAGTTCTTAGTTCGCAGCGACTGCGCAACGAACTGGTCGCTGTGAACTAAGAACTACGAACTGTTTCGGAGAAACGAATGCAGAGTTTGAATATTCATCGCAACGATACGGTCAAGGTGCTCACGGGCACCGACCGGGGCAAGACGGGCCGTGTTCTGCGCGTGTTCCCGGACAAGGGCACGGTGTTGGTGGAACACGTGCGCGTGGTCAAGAAGACGGTGTCGAGCAAGCAGGGACAGCGCACCAAGGGCGGCATCGCGGAGCAGGAATCGCCGATCAATGTGTCGAACGTGATGCTGGTGTGCCCCAACTGCGGGCCGTCGCGCGTGGGCTACAAGGTTGAAGGCGACAGCAAGATTCGGGTGTGCAAGAAGTGCGGGCAGACGCTGCCCACGAAGAAGTGAGAGGCAGCTTTTAGCTTTCAGCCATTAGCTTTCAGCCTTACACGCTGAGTGAATGGTGGAAGCAGGAGCGAGAAGAAGCTGACAGCGAGTGGCTAAGAGCTAACGGCTGATTTTGGAACCTTCCGAAGCGGTACACGGTCCAGCGATGGCCCACTCCTGGCGCCGGAAGAAAGAGAGTAAAGAGATGGCAGCACGACTGAAAGAGAAGTATCACAAGGAGATCAAGCAGGCTCTGCAAAAGGAGTTGGGTCTCGACAATCCGATGGCGGTGCCGGAGCTGGACAAGATTGTGGTCAACATGGGTCTGGGCGAAGCCACGCAGAACACCAAGCTGCTAGATCCGCTGGTAGCCGACCTGGCGATGATTACCGGGCAGAAGCCGGTGACCACCAAGGCGAAGAAATCGATTGCGGCCTTCAAGGTGAGGGCCGGCATGTCGATCGGCGCCATGGTGACGCTGCGCAACGACAAGGCCTACGAGTTTCTTGACCGGCTGATTTCGACGGCGCTGCCCAGGGTGCGTGACTTCCGCGGCGTGTCGACGAAGAGTTTTGATGGGCGCGGCAACTACACGCTCGGGTTGCGCGATCAACTGATCTTCCCGGAGATTGACTACTCCAAGGTGGAGAAGATGAAGGGAATGAACATCACCATTGTGACCACGGCCAGGGACGACAATTCGGCGCGAGCGCTGCTGAAGCACTTCGGGATGCCGTTCCGGCAAGGGGCGTAGAAGCAGCTTTTAGCTGTCAGCTTTCCGCCTTCAGCTTGAGTGAGGCGAAACCGGCAGCCGAGGCAAGACGAGTTTAAGCTTGTTCCGCAAATGTGGGATCAAGTGGAGCAAGGAACAAGCTGAAGGCTAATAGCTGATAGCTTGTAGCTGTTCAAGAGGAAATATGGCAACTACTGCAAAGAGAGTGAAAGACGCGCGGAAGCCGAAGTTCAGTTCCCGCAAGCACAACCGCTGCCAACTGTGCGGACGGCCGCGCGGGTTTCTGCGCAAGTTCGGCATCTGCCGCTTGTGTTTCCGTTCGCTGGCGCTTAAGGGAGAAATCCCCGGCGTGGTGAAGTCGAGCTGGTAAAAAGGCAGGGATCAGGGAACAGGGATCAGGGGTCAGAAAGACCCGAAGCTGAACCCTGATCTCCGACCACTGAACACTGTAATAGGCATTCCTGCTGGTTTCCGCCATCGAGAGAAGTTGAGGCGGACGAACGGGGAATGAAGGAGAAGGAATGAGTCTGACCGACCCAGTAGCAGATTTTCTGGCGCGGATCCGGAATGCGATCCGGGCGCGTCATCAGAAGCTGGATGTACCAGCTTCCAAGCTGAAGACCGAGATTGCCCGCATCCTCAAGGAAGAGGGCTATATTTCGAACTACAAGACGCAGGAAGAAGAAGGCAAGCTGGTGCTGCGTGTGTACTTGAAGTACGGCGGCACCGACGCAGCCATCCGCGACCTGGCGCGCATTTCGCGTCCTGGCTGCCGTGTCTACATTGGCCGCGACGAGATCAAGCGCGTGCAGGGTGGGCTTGGCATCTCCATCATGACTACGCCGAAGGGCGTAATGACCGGTCGCCAGGCACGCCGCGAAGGCGTGGGCGGGGAACTGCTTTGCGAAGTGTGGTAAGGGCAGTTTGCAGTTCTTAGTTCGCAGTTCGCAGTTCACAGTTTGCGCGTTGTTGTTTCCTGCGTAACCCCGCAACTGAGAACTGCGAACTGAGAACTATGAACTGTTTTTCGGCTGCAGTGGAACGCCTCGGCAATTTGCCTGGCGGGACTCGCAAGCCAAGAGAAGGACAAGAATCGATGTCGCGTATTGGAAAGAAAGTCATCCCGCTGCCGGCGGGCGTGAAGTACAAGGTCGAGGGCAATACGGTTCTGGTGGAAGGGCCCAAGGGCAAGGTTTCGGCGCTGATTGCCGAGGGCATTTCGCTCGAGACCAAGGACGGCGCCCTGCACGTGAATCGCGACAGCGACAAGCACGCCGCGGTGCATGGGCTGACCCGCGCGCTCGTGTTCAACGCCGTACATGGCGTGACAGCGGGCTGGAAGAAGGAACTGGACATTGTCGGCATCGGCTATCGTGCGGAGCTCAAAGGCAAGGGCACGGTGGTGTTCACGCTGGGCTACTCGCATCCGATTGAATTCCCGCTGCCCACAGGCATTGAAGCTTCGGTGGATCCCAAGCAGACGCACCTCGTCATCAGCGGCATCGACCGGCAGAAGGTGGGTCAGGTGGCGGCGGACATGCGTTCGCTGAGGAAGCCGGACCCCTACAAGAACAAGGGCGTGCGCTACTCCGACGAGAAGCTGAAGAAGAAGGCCGGCAAGACGGGAAGCAAGTAAATAAGGTAGTTCAGAGTTCACAGTTCGTAGTTCACAGTTGGCGATGAAACACATCAGGCTGTGAACTACGAACTATGAACTACGAGCTGAAAACCAACCGAACGGCGCCGCAGGGCGGCTCCGCTGATAGGAAATGAGAAGACCATGATTACGAAGACCAAGAGGAACGCAATCCGGCAGCGCATCCACGACCGTATCCGGCGCAAGCTGGCTGGGACGACGGAGCGGCCGCGGTTGAATGTGTACCGCTCGCTGAACCACATTTACGCGCAGGTGATCGACGACCAGAAGGGCGAGACGCTGGTATCGGCATCGACCCTGTCTCTGAAAGTGAAGACAGGGGGGAATGTTGCCGCGGCCAAGGAGATCGGCAAGGCGGTGGCAGAAGCGGCTGTGAAGCAAGGCATCAAGAAGGTGGTCTTCGATCGCGGCGGCTTCCTTTATCACGGGCGCATCAAGGCGCTGGCCGATGCGGCGCGCGAGGCCGGTTTGGAGTTCTAAGAGCAGCTATTAGCTGTCAGCCTTCAGCTATCAGTATGCTTGCAGGAAGTTGCAGTGGCTCAGCACGAGCAATGACAAGCTGAGGGCTAAGAGCTTAAAGCTGTTAGCTCGAAAAGAGACGAGAGAGCAATGACGATATTGAAAAAGAAGATCGATGCCAACCAGTACAACCTGAAGGACCAGGTAGTGGCCATCAACCGTGTGACCAAGGTGGTAAAGGGCGGCAAGAACATGTCGTTTGCCGCGCTGGTGGTGGTGGGCGACGCGGCTTCGGCCGTAGTGGGCTACGGATCGGGCAAGGCCAAGGAAGTTCCGCAGGCCATTCGCAAGGGGATTGAGGCGGCCAAGAAGAATCTTGTCCACATCAACCTGACCGAGACCACGATTCCGCACCTGGTGCTGGGCCGTTACGGCTCGGGCCAGGTGCTGCTCAAGCCGGCTCCGGAAGGAACGGGCGTGATTGCCGGCGGCGCGGTGCGCGCGGTGATGACCTCGGCCGGGGTGCAAAACGTGCTGACCAAGAGCCTGGGTTCGCCCAATCCGCACAACGTGATCAAGGCCACGTTTGACGCCCTGATCCAGTTGCGCGACAAGGCCGACGTGGCCGCGGCGCGCGGCAAGTCTGTGGAGGAGTTGTAGTCATGGCGGAGACCAAGATGATTCGCATTCAGTACTACCGCTCCAAGAACTCCACGCCTGCCAAGCACAAGGCAGTGGTCAAGGGGCTGGGCTTTACGCGGCTCAACCAGATCGTCGAGCGGGTCGATACGGAATCCACGCGCGGGATGGTGAAGGCGATTCCGCACCTTGTTCGGATACTCGAAAGCTAGCTATTAGCCCTTAGCTACTAGCTCGTCATTCCACGCCATTGTCGTTGGCACCAGGAAGATGAGCTGAAAGTAATAGCTAATGGCTGAAAGCTGCTTTAAGAACGCGAGTCGGTGAAGCTCAACTTCTCCGGCGCTACAGCGAGGAACATCATGGCTAAAAATTTATCCAATCTACGCGCGCCCCGGAAGGCTAATACCGGGCGCAAGCGTGTCGGGCGCGGTATGGGATCCGGCATGGGCAAGACTTCAACCCGCGGCCACAAGGGCCAGGGATCGCGCACCGGCACGAGCCTGATGCGCGGCTTTGAGGGTGGCCAGATGCCGCTGCACCGGCGTTTGCCCAAGCGCGGCTTCACCAACATTTTCCGCACCGAGTACACGGTGGTCAACCTGGACCGGATCGCCGAGCACGTCGAGGGCCTGAAGGTAACCGAGATTGCTCTTGACGACTACAAGAAGCTGGGCCTGGTTTCGAGCAAGAAGCCGCTGGTCAAGATTCTAGGCTCGGGCGAGCTGACAACGGCTATCACCATTCATGCTCACAAGTTCTCGAAGTCGGCGGTCGAGAAGATCGAAAAGGCCGGCGGCAAGGCTGTGGTTCTGGGCGGGGCTCCGGCGGCTGCCTAGGGTTCCTGGTGTTCCACCTCTGCGACAGGAAAGAGTCGCAAGGATGGGACACGGAAGGATTCGGGGTTGATTCCGGGTATCAAAATCGAGACATGGGGCGCCCACCGGGCGGCTTGGGGGCTCAGGTATCCCACCCGTTGGCACAAAAACAAAGACGTGCCAAGGATGGGACACCCAAGGTTCTGGCGGGACTGGCTTGAGACGTGTGACGGTCCGCATATCCTTCCCTTCTCCGGGTTGCTTAAGATCGGCTTGAATCCGGGATGCTCCGAGCCGAAGTGCTCTAAAATGGAGTTGGTCAAGAGAATTTTTGTGGCGGAAAACGCCTGAAGCGGAAAAACCGACATGCTTGAGAAATTCCTCAATATCTTCCGGATTCCCGATCTGCGCAAGCGGGTACTGTTCACGCTCGCCATCCTGGCCGTTTACCGGCTGGGTTCGCACATTCCCACCCCCGGCATCAACGCTCACCAGTTGGCGATACTGTTCAGCCAGCAGAGCGGTTCGGCGCTGGGGCTGATGGACCTGTTTGGCGGGGGAAACCTGCGCCGCATGACGGTCTTTGCCCTGGGCATCATGCCGTATATCACGGCATCCATTATCTTTCAGCTCCTGACCGTGGTCTATGAGCCGCTGGCGCGTATCCAGAAGGAAGGCGAACTGGGCCGGCGCAAGATCACGCAGTGGACCCGTTACATGACGGTCATTCTCGGCGCGCTGCAGTCGATCGGCATCGCGGCCATTCTCACCAAGCAAGGGCTGGTATTGAATCCGGGCATCGGCTTCAGTCTGATGACCATCGTCACGCTGACCACGGGCACGGCGTTCATTATGTGGCTGGGCGAGCAGATTACCGATCGCGGCATTGGCAACGGCATGAGCTTGCTGATTTTTGCCGGCATTGTGGCCGGGTTGCCGCGCGGAGTGGAGGAACTGTATCAAAAGGTCCAAGCCAATGCTTGGGGTTCGTTCACCATCATGGCGGTTGCCCTGTTGGTTGCGGGCATGATCGCGGTGGTGGCGTTCATCGTGTTCGTGGAGCGCTCCGAGCGGCGCATCCCCATCCAGAGCGCGCGGCGCGTTGTGGGCCGGCGCATGATGGGTGGCCAATCCAGCCACCTGCCGCTCAAGGTCAACTCCGGCGGCGTGATGCCGGTCATTTTCGCCAGCTCCATTCTTTCGGCGCCCATGCTGTTCAGCCAGGTGGAGTGGGTGCAGACCAACAAGTTTCTCCAGCCCATTGTGCAGGCGCTGCAGCCGGGGTACCCGTGGTATGAGCTGCTCTATGTGCTGGGCATTATCTTCTTTGCTTACTTCTATATCTCCATTGTCATGAAGCCGGACGACATTGCCGACAACTTCCGCAAGTCGGGCTCGTTCATTCCCGGAATCCGCCCTGGCAAGCGCACCTCCGACTTCATCAACGACATCCTCACCCGCATCACGCTGGTGGGGGCGCTGTATCTGATCATCATTTCGCTGGTGCCGACCTTCCTCATCTCCGGCATCCGCTTTGACAAGGTATGGCTGATCGGGCGGGTATTTGAGACCCTGCCGACATGGACAACACATGGTTTGGGGGTCAATTTTTACTTTGGCGGCACTTCACTTCTGATCGTCGTGGGTGTGGCCATGGACACCGTCAACCAGATCGAATCGCAGCTGATCATGCGTCATTATGATGGCTTTTCCCCTCGCTCCGGTCGCATACGCGGAAGGAAAACCTGGTAATGTCCTCTACTATGATCGCAGTCGAACAGGGCCGGGAAACGGGTTCAAAAACCGTACCCGGCCCGATTCTTTTATTGGGTGCGCCGGGCGTGGGGAAGGGAACCCAGGCCAAGGAACTGGTGAAGCTGTGGGGGATTCCGCAGATTTCGACCGGCGATCTGCTACGCGCCAACGTGGCCAAGGGCACGCCCGTGGGCAAGGTGGCCAAGGAGTTGATGGGGCGCGGGGAACTGGTGCCCGATTCGCTGGTGGACGAGATGGTGGCGGCCCGGCTCAAGGACCCCGACACGGCGAAGGGATACATACTGGATGGATTTCCGCGCACGCTGGGGCAGGCGGGCTGGCTCGACGGCCGCCTGGCGTCGAACGGGCAGTCCCTGCCGGTGATTGCCGTCAGCATCCAAGTGGACTATAATCAATTACTGCGTCGAATTACGGGACGCAGGAACTGTCCTGTCTGCGCGTCCATCTATAACGTCCATATGAATCCGCCCAAGCGGGATGGATTCTGCGATTTAGAAGGAGCCGCGCTGGTCCAGCGAGCCGATGACACGGAGAAGGTCTTCAAGGAGCGCATGCGCGCTTATGTGGGACTGACTGCGCCGGTAATCGAGCACTATCGGGATTTGGGACGTTTTACGGAAGTGGATGGAGACCGGCCGATCGGCATTATCGCGGCCGGAATTGTTGCCGCCGTCGAGCGGTTACGCGAGGGAGCGTAGCCGAACGGCGAGTTTGTGTGTGTGATGCAGTTCACGGTTCGTAGTTCTCAGTGACGCGATGCTGGGAGTCGGAATCAAGGGCTGTGAGGCTGTGAACTGTGAACTAAGAACTGAAAGCTGGTTTTTTGTGGCTGTTGTTTTGAAGTCGTCGCAGGAGATCGAGAAGATGCGCCGCGCGGGTCAAGTGGTTCGCGAAGTGCTGGAGTTGGTGCGCGCCAAGGTGAAGCCGGGCGCCACCACGCTGGACCTCGAGAGAGCGGCGGCTGCGCGGTTGGACGAACTGGGCGTAAAGGCTGCGTTCAAGGGCTATCACGGGTATCCCTGCGTGTTGTGCACTTCAGTCAACAGCGAGGTGGTGCACGGGATCCCGTCGCAGAAGCGGGTTCTGAAAGAAGGGGACATCGTTTCAGTAGATTTTGGCGCGATTGTCGACGGCTACTTCGGCGATGCGGCGATCACCGTTCCAGTGGGCTCGATCGATCCAGACGCGGCTCGGCTGCTGGCGGTGACGGAGAAGTCGCTGCATGCGGGAATTGCAGCTGTCAAGCCAGGCGCGACGCTGGGCGATGTGGGCGCGGCGGTGCAGGATGTGGTGGAAGCCGAGGGGTTCTCGGTAGTGCGCGATTTTGTGGGCCATGGAATCGGCGTCCACATGCACGAAGACCCGCAGGTGCCGAACTTTGGCGAGCGGGGCCGCGGGATGAAGTTGAAGGTGGGCATGGTGATCGCCATCGAGCCAATGGTGAACGCTGGCCGGCCTGACGTTGAAGTGCTGAAGGACGGCTGGACGGCGGTTGCCAAGGATGGAAGCATGAGCGCTCATTTTGAGCACACGGTGGCGGTGACCGCGACCGGAGCGAGAGTTCTTACCGAGTAGCACCCGGTATAACAGGCCGGAGGCGCCAGGCGCGCCGGCGGAATTGGATGCGGTTTGTCGAAGGAAGACGCGATTGAGGTCATGGCGGTGGTTACCGAGACGCTGCCCAATGCGATGTTCAAGGTCAAACTCGAGAATAATCACGAGGTGCTGACCCATGTTTCGGGAAGGATGCGCAAGAACTTCATCCGCATTTTGCCCGGCGACCGCGTGGCCGTGGAGCTTAGTCCCTACGACCTGAACCGCGGGCGAATCGTTTATCGGTATAAGTAAGCCGCTAGCTTCCAGCTACTAGCTTCTAGCCCAACTGGCCAATGAAGCGGGTAGCGGAGAGGCGAGCTAAGAGCTAGAAGCTAGCAGCTAGAAGCTGCGCTTCGAGGAAGGGCAGCAAACAAATGAAGGTCCGTGCATCGGTAAAGAAGATTTGCGTGAAGTGCAAGGTCATCACCCGCAAGGGAGTGGTCAGGGTGATCTGCGAGAACGCAAAGCACAAGCAGCGCCAGGGCTAGGGCAGTCTGGCAGTCGTGGAAGCTTCCACGCGAGTTCGTAGGTCTTAGTTCACAGTTCTCAGTTGCGGATTAACTTCAACTGAGGGAAAGCAAGCAATTCTCGAACGCTGTGAACTACGAACTGTGAACTGCGAATTCGAAAGAGGCTAGTTAGCTTGAGTCAAGGCTTGCGATGAACCTCTGGAAGCTTCAAGTACACACCGTGCGAACCGGCTGAGGCCGGGGGCACATAACAGAGAAAGGGACTGAGGGACGCAGGGACTAGGGACTGGTTGATACCGTGAGAACGAGCATTTCAACTTAGTCCCTAGTCCCTTGCCCCTAGTCCCTGAAAAGCAAAGGAATAAACATGGCACGTATTGCTGGCGTCGATCTGCCTCGCAACAAGCAGGCACGGATCGCGCTCACATACATCTTCGGCATCGGGGATCCGCGTGCGGCGAAGATTCTGGAGAAGGCGAACGTCGATCCCTTCAAGAAGGTCCAGGATCTCGGCGAAGACGAGGTCAACCGCATCCGTCAAGTGATCGAGGACGAAGGAAACGTCGAAGGCGACCTGCGCAAGGACGTCTCGATGCACATCAAGCGTCTTATCGACATTCAGAGCTATCGCGGCACGCGTCACCGGCGTTCGTTGCCGGTTCGCGGGCAGCGTACCCACACCAACGCCCGCACTCGCAAGGGCCCGCGCAAGGGCACAGTTGCCGGCAAGAAGAAAGCGACGGGCAAAACCTAATGGCCAAACCAGAACAGAAGTCCGGAGCGGGCAAGCCGGCCGCCGGCAAGGCAGCCAAGAACAAGAAGTTCAAGAAGCGCGAGCGCAAGAATGTGCCGTTCGGCATTGCGCACATTCAAGCCTCGTTCAACAACACCATTGTCACCATCACCGACCCTGTGGGCAACACGCTGAGCTGGAAGAGCTCGGGCTCGCTGGGATTCCGCGGTTCGCGCAAGGGCACTCCGTTCGCGGCACAGCAGGCTGCGCAAAACGCCGCCAGCGCTGCCCGCGATCACGGCCTGCGCGCGGTGGATGTGCGCGTCGCCGGTCCGGGATCGGGCCGCGAGTCGGCTATCCGCGCGCTGGCTGCGGCCGGTATCGAGGTGCGCTCCATCCGCGACGTCACGCCAGTGCCGCACAATGGCTGCAGGCCGCCGAAGAGACGGCGCGTGTAAGAAGCAGCTATTAGCCGTCAGCTTTCAGCCGTAAGCTCCGCTGTGCAGTATGTTGCTTATGCAGCTCCCAGATGGAGCACGAAGAACCGAAGGCTGAGAGCTAAAAGCTGAAAGCTAAACCGGGCCGGGAAGAAGCTCCGCTGGATCAAAAGTCCGGAGGACCGTAAACCGGCCGTCATCCGAAGTCAGGAGAAGAAGAGGAAATGGCACGTTATACAGGAGCAGTCTGCCGCCTTTGCCGTCGCGAAGGCACTAAACTTTTTTTGAAGGGCACCAAGTGCCTTTCCGACCGGTGCCCGCTGGAGAAGCGCAACTTTCCTCCCGGCATGCACGGCAAAGACCGCAAGGCCAAGATTGTAGGCTACGGCCTGCAACTGCATGAGAAGCAGAAGGCCAAGCGCATGTACTTCACCCTGGAAGGCCAGTTCCGCGAGTACTACGAAAAGGCCAACCGCGCAGCTGGCGTTACGGGTGAACTCCTCATCCAGCAACTGGAGCGGCGCCTGGATAACGTTGCTTACCGGCTTGGGTTT
>JBEKFD010000045.1:0-26456 GCA_050013495.1 Occallatibacter sp.
TCGGTTCGCGCTGCGGACGATTCAGACCTGTTGGCGGGAGAGGTGGCGGGAGGCCGGCAGACTGACCGGATATACCTTACAGGCGCTTTCTCGGTTGGGGCTCATGGGGAATCGCTCACCCTCCATTCTCCGCTTCGCATCTCGGCACGCAAAGGCGAACTGGTCATGGCCGTGACGCTTCCCGTGGAGAGTTACGTTGAGCGCGTGGTGGCCAGTGAAAGCGGGCCGGCGGATACGCTGGAGTCGATGAAAGCCCTGGCCATCGTGGTGCGGTCGTTTGCCCTTCACCAGAGGCATGGCCACGCTGATTATGACCAGTGCGACTCGACCCACTGCCAGTTGCTGCACTGGGCAAAGGGTTACGAGCGCAACCAGCCAGCCCATGTTGCGACGCTCTCGACAACGGGGGAGACGCTTTGGTTTCATGGGGCGCGGGCGGAAGCCTGGTTTCACCAGAACTGCGGTGGGCGAACGGCGTCGCCCAATGAAGTTTGGTCTTCCCCTGGGCCGGGCAGGATGGAGCCGCGCGGCGGCATGCCATGGCTCATGTCGCGCGCCGACCCCTTTTGCACGGCGAATGGCACGCGCGAGTGGTCTGCGCGTCTCTCGCTGTCAGACCTCACCGCCGCGCTGGCCGCGGCCGGGTTGGCGCAGCCGGGATGGAAAAGCCTGTCGGTTGCCCGGCGCGGCGAGTCGGGGCGCGCCGTCTCGCTGATGGTTGGATCCGCGCAGGTTTCGGCTGAGGATTTTCGGCTGGCTGTGGGCCGGGCGATGGGCTGGAACAAAATCCTCAGCACCTGGTTTGAGGTTTCGCAACAGGGCGACGAATTCCTCTTCCATGGGCGGGGATCGGGCCACGGCGTGGGGCTGTGCCAGGCGGGCGCAGCGGCTATGTCGGCGCTGGGGCGGGACTCCAGCAAGATTCTTGCGCAATATTTTCCCGGCGCAACGGTTGCCGACCAAGCCACTGGGATCTCGTGGCAGAGCTTGCGCGGCGAGGGGTTTGTGCTTCAGACGATTGGCTCCGCCGATTCAGCCTATCTGCCGCAATTGGCGGAGGCGCTGGCCGGGGCGGAATCGCGCTCAGGGCTGCCAGGCGATGCGACCATTACCGTTCGCGCCTTCCGCTCCACGCCGGCCTTTCGCGACGCGACGCTCGCTCCGGGATGGGTGGCGGCGTTCACTGAGGGAAGCTGGATTGCAACGCAGCCGCTGGCGACGCTTGCGGCGCGAAAGCTTCTTGTGCCGGTGCTCCGTCACGAATTCCTGCATGCGTTGGTCGAGACTCACGCGGCGCCGAACGCGCCGCTCTGGCTTCGCGAGGGACTGGTAGAAGCGTGGTCGGATATTGGGGTCGCCGGGGATCGTGGTCCGCAGCCGGTGCTGAAGCTCGATGAAGTGGAGGTTGCGCTCGCCGGGACAGCAAGCGAGGCTCAATCGAAGGCCGGACATCGAGCCGCAGGTTGGTATGCGCAACGGCTGCTTGATCACTATGGGCGCGAGCAGGTGCTCGACTGGCTCCATTCCGGCCTGTCGCCCGCCGCGCTCGCCTCCGTTCGCTGACTGCGCAGGACCGCATGGCCGCGAAGCGGCGTCTGCCCCACCGCAGGTGGTGGTTTATTCTTCCATGGATGCGTCAGACACTGTCGGTTGCCATGATTGCGATGAACGAGGAGGCAAACCTGTCGCGGACGCTCGAGAGCGTCGGCTGGGCCGACGAGATCGTCGTTGTCGATTCCGGCTCGAAAGATCGCACGCTGGAAATTGCGCACTCGTTCGGGGCCAAAACCAGCTACCACGCGTTTGGCGGCCACGGGGAGCAGAAGAATGTTGCGCTTGATCTGTGCACTTCCGACTGGATTCTGCTGCTCGATGCGGATGAGGTGCTGACGCCGGGGCTGCAAGCGGAGATCCGGCAATTGCTGGAGAGTGTGGACGGACGCAAGCCCCAATTTGACGCGTACTGGATTCCACGGCTCAACCTCTATTTCGGGCGATGGATCCGGCATGGCGGGTTTTATCCGGATCGCAAGCTGAGGCTGTTCCAGCGCGGTGCGGCTCGGCTGAGTGAAGGCGTGGGGCCGCACTCGACGCCACAGTTCGCCGGGCCCACCGGCAGGCTCAAGGGCGACATGCTGCACTACGCTTACCCCACGCTGGGCGTTTATCTCGAACACATGAATCGCTACAGCTCGGAGATTGCGCTGCTGCTGGCGGCGAAGGGGCGGACGAGCAGTTCGTGGGCTGCGTTCTTATTGAACTGCGTGGCGAATCCGGCAGCCACGTTTGTGTACAACTACTTTTTCCGGCTGGGTTTTCTCGATGGGCGCGAAGGGTTGATTTTGCACGTCAACCATTCCGTCTATATCCATTGGAAGTTCATCAAGGCGTGGCGGGCGGGGCAGGGGAGGGAATAAGTCATCTCATGCGACCAGGCAATTTGCAAAGAACTAATCGCACGCGGATGTCGCGCATTGATCCCTTTGAAAGTCGTCGATGTAGATGGTCATCGGTTGCTGCATCAAGTCTCGGTATAGACCCATCTTGAAGAAGAACAGCCCGAGTGCGGGATAGCCACGAGCCGCGCGGTACGCAGTTACGCCATGGAAATGGACAATGGGTTGTCCATTGAGCCAGCCGTCGATGACGCCGTCGTTGCCTTGAGAGAAGCGGGTTACGAATCGAAAACTGAGCCATTGGCCGCGTACTTCGCCGTGAGACGAGTAAAGGACTTCCTGGCCATCATCGTTCTTGCGCGTGATGAACAGGACGCCGCCTACATAGCGGATTGCAAGTACCGGATTGTCGGGGCGGCATTCGCCGAATTCGCAAAGCTGTTTCCACTGCGAGATCACGAGGCGTGTCTGGACGATGGGGAAATCGCGAGGCAAATAAAGACTGAAGGAATACTGGTAGGTCTTCCCCGACTGCGACCAGAATCGAGGGGCTTCCATCACCTCATCGCGTTCGCTCGCAGGCCCATCCTCGCTTCCCGGTTCATAGCGATCATGGGGATGAACCGTGATCTGCGCGGCACTGTGACCGCTGTGCACGATTTCGCGCTGGATTGAAAAGGCGCCGGGAACCATGCGCTCCGAAGTCCAGATGGAACTCAGTGCCGGCTTCTCGAATTGGTCTTCGACATGGATGGTGCGATGGAGCATCCATTCCACACGTGCTATTCCGGCCGACACGAGCAACAAAACCAGGGCCGCGGCGAACAACAGAGACCGCTTAAGACTCAACCCTGGCATAGGAGACTCCTTAAAGCCGTTCGCCCGGCGCATTTCCAGTTTCAGCTTTTCACACTGAGTCGTCGCCGGCTGGCGGGATGTCTGCCTTTGCTTTGAGACCCCGATCCGGTGGTCCGGAGAGAACGGGGACAGCGACAAGCGCTTCTTCGGCCGGGGGCTTTTGCTTTGGCGAAAACAGCGTAGCCCACCAGCCCAGCAGCAGCACCCAACTGACGACCGACAAGATGTAGGCCCCGGCGAGCTTCGCTGCCAAAGTCCAAATCTGCGCGGAAACGGTGCCCTTGGGGGTTCCATTGAAGAACTGGCTGGGAATCCAGACGCCTGCAATCGAGACAAGCACCACGCCGAGCCACCAGCGCCAGTTAAATAGGAACTTCAGGACTCGGCGCCAGGGCAATCGCCAGCCCCACTGCGCAGAGGCCGCTGCGTAGGGAATGAGCTTGGCGGGGACCACGATCCAGCGCACGATCCATTCCAATGCCGTAAGCCAGCGTTGAATGTGCTCATAGGTGAACAAAGTGGCGCGCGCGTGTGCTCCGGATTTCGAATTGAAGTAGCCGGCGAGAAGGGGGATCTGGTCGTCGAACCAGTCGAGCAGCGCCCAGACGGCGGCGGCCAAGGCGATCCAGACCAGCAGAGTGACCGCGCCCCAGACCAGCTTGACGCGGTTGCCATCGTCATCCGCGAAGGCGCGCACGGTGCCGGCCTGCAACTCCAGCATGGATACAACCAGCAAGAGCGGCACAGCCAGGTCCAGCATTACCTGCCACACGTGCCTGTCGGGAAGGCGCGTCCAGGCTGCGAAGCAGAGGAGGAGCACCAGGGTGAGCACAACCTGGGCGGTCACCCACTTCCACGCGCGGCTCAGTCTGCGGAAAAGATCGTGTACGTTTCCCTCGCTCACGGCTGCACCTCCAGGGTTGCGGGGTCGGAAGTGGTTTGGACCTGCGGCTGATACATGGGGCCGGCCTGCGCGGGGCTGATAGCGAACCTGCCCGGGTTGACCACCTTCAACAGGTAAACATACTCCCTTCGCCCGTTGAATTCAGTGTTGAAGAAGGCGGCGCGGTCGTCGTGGAACTCCTTCCGCGTAAACCAGTCGGCCCACCAGTCGGGCTTGTCGTTGAGGGTGTAAAGCTCGGTGTGCTCCAGGAACTCGGTTCCCGAGGGAATGGGATCTTCGGCGAGGAGATACTTCCATTCTGTCCCGCTCAGGGCCAGCCGCACGGCGACAATATCGCCTACGTGGATGGGGCCTTTGAGCGGAACAAGGTCGTAGGTGATGGGATCGGTCGGCTGGGGCTGGTCCTTCTGCAGCAGGTAGTAGTCGCGGGTGAGGTTCAGCGCGACTTTGCCCTGCTGTGACAGGCTCTTCTCCGCTGAGTACCAAATGCTGTCAGCCGACCAGTAGGTGATGCCGTCGCCCGTCTTGCGGATCTGCACAAGGCCGCTGCCGTCTGCGGTTGTCGCCGGAATGTGAATCTGCCAGGGCGGCGCGAAGCCATCCGCGGCGCCAAAGTGGCGGCTACCAACGCTGGTTCCGTTGACCAGAACTTCCACGTCGGAAGCGTTTCGCAGCTCGCCGCTCAAGGAAAGATAGTCGGTGAGTCCCTCGATGACCATGGCGGTTTGCTTGGTCGATTCCCAATAGCCGCCGCTGCGGTGGCCGGCCAGCCACACCGCCGCTTTGGGCAGCAACGGGTTGCCGCTGGACTGGCGGATGAGGAGCTTGAGCGCGAGTGCGGTGGTCTCGGCGGAGGTATCGTCCCAATATTCAAGAAGGCCGTCGTAGCTGCCTTGCCACCAGGCTTCGGCGGCGGATGTTTTGGCTTTCTTTTCGAGCAACGCCGCGGCGGCTTTGGCGCGCGAATCGCCGGCTGCGTCAAGGGCTAGCCCGGCTAAGGCGAGGCCTTCGTCGCTGAGCTTTTCCCGGCTGTCCCAAACTCTGTCCAGGTCTTCTTTGGGCGCGCCGCCTGTGGTCGCCAGTGCAAATACAGCGTAGGCGCGCAGGTCGGGAATCATCTCCGGGTGCGCGTCGAGGACCGCGTCGAGCCACGAACGCCCACGCTTCAAGCGGTTCTCTTCCACTTTGTAGCCCGCATCTTTGGCGTGCGCCAGGCCGCTGACCACGTAAGCGGTCATGAAGACGCGGCTTGGGTCGTCGGGCCACCAGCCCCATCCGCCGTCGTCGTGCTGGAAGCTATAGAGGCGGTCTAACCCGGCGCGCACCATGATGTTCAACGTGACGGGATCGACGGGAGGCTTGATATGCAGCTTGTCCACGGCTTGGGCGACGATCACATCAGGCAGGAAGCTGGACATGGTTTGTTCGGTGCATCCCCACGGATAGCTGGTGAGGTAGTCGAGCGCGTCGAAGACGGAGCCGGCAACGCTGGGCGCGATGGTGATAGTGAGGTTGCGCGTGGCGGCGTCAGAGCCGGGCGGATAACTGTAGCGCCAGCCGCCCTGCGCCGAGCCGGAGAACACTACGCCTGAGCCGGCGGCGCGCTGCTTTACGCCGAAGGGCAGCACCGGCAGGGTCATCTCCAGCGCATCGCTCTCTTCATTGGTGAGGGCTTTTGCTGTGAGCACGGCGTTGCCGGTGGCGCGGGCCTTCACTCTCCATTCCGCGAAGCTTTCGCCTTTGGCGGGGATGCTGACCTTTTGCTGCTGGCCGTTCACAACTTCAAGGCCGCTGACGTCGAGGGCGAAGGTTACGTCTTTGGCGGATTCAAGGTAGTTGTGAGCAATCACGCGCAGGGTCACTTCATCGCCCTGGCGGAAGAAGCGCGGGGCGGCGAGGCGGACGATGAGGTTCTTGCGGACCAGAACGCGCGTCACCGCGCCGCCTGCTTTGCCGTCGTCGGTCATGGCGCGGATGGTGGTGCGCCAGGTGGTGAGGGCGTCAGGGAAGTTGAACTCGACTTTCGCGTGGCCGTCGGGGCCGGTGCGAACGCTGGGATTCCAGTAGGCAGTATCCGGGAAGGCCTTGCGCACCTTGGGAACGACGAGGTCGGAGCCGGGTTTTACCTGCGCCAGGCGCGGATGATAGAGGCCGTTGGCAAGCTGGGCAAGCAGCGGGCTCTTGAGGCCGGCCTCACCGGAGAAATAAAACTCGAACGAGGTTTGCGGGTCGAGAGAGACGCTGCGCTTGGGATAAAATGCGGCCACGATGTCTCCGCTTTCATCTGGGCGGACGGAGTAGAGGGCTTCATCCACTTCGCCGAAGCTCAGGTCGGCTTCGACGGGCTTGCCTTGATAGTCGACGGCGAGAACGTCGAAGCTGCCTTTTTCGCCGGGAAGATACTTGGGTTTGCTCGGCGTAGCGGTGATGGTGAGGGTGCGCTCGACCAGCGGAACTTTCAGGCTCTTTTGCGCAGTGATGAGTTGGTTGTCGTGGACGATGAGCGCGGTGACGACAAGATTGGGCTCCGCGAGCTTAGTGATGGGCACGTCGAAAGCAATGCTCTCGCCGATCGAGTGGAGCAACTGCCGCGATTGCACGCTGTCGCCCTCGGCAGTAACGACGGCCCACGATTCCTTGAGGCCGGTGACGAGCAGGAGATGCGCTGTATCGCCCACCTGGTAAGACTTCTTGTCGGCGACGATCTGCGCCTGGGTGTTTTCGTTGTACGACTCGCCGCCGCCGTTCCAGATCCAGACCCAGGTTTTGCCTTCAACGGTGCGCTTTTCTGGCGTCTGGGCGCCGGCGGTTACGTTGAAATTGCCGCTGCCGGTGACGGGCAGATCCACAAGTGCGGTTCCGTCGGCTGCGGTTTGCGCGTCGCGGTTGGCGACGGTTGTTTCGGTGCGCTCATGTGTTGTTGAGTCCCACTTATCGAGGCTGACGACGATGTGCACGGGTGTCTGGATGGGCTTGCCGTCGTAGTCCTGTGCAGTGATTTTCACGCGGACAGGATCGCCCGTTTTGAAGACGTAGCTGGTGGGCTCGGCGGTGATGCGGAAGGTCCCGTACGTGGCAAGCACGGTGGAGTGGCCGCTGACCTCGCGCTCGCCTGCGTCGGTGACGCGGGCTTCAATGCGGTAGTCCTGGTCTTCGTGCTTGCCGTCAACGGCGACGGGGATTTGCACCGTGAGACGGCCGTTGGCGTCAAGGATGCCTTCGTGCTCCTGCTGCTCGGTTGCGTCGTAGGTATCGTCGGATTCGGAACCGGCGGAGTCCGCATCGGCCGTGTCGTCGCCGGCGTTGTCTTTGTCTTCGTCCTGATCCCACCAGTAGTGCGTAGTGGTGTGGACGACATACTTCACTTTCGCGTTGGCCACTGGCTCGCCAAAGAAATAGCGCGCCTCAATGGTGGCTTGAATCGAATTGCCTTGAAGAATGCGCGCGGCGAATGGCTTGACTGTGACCTGGTACTCGGGCTTCTTGTACTCCTCGACGTAGAAGCTGCCGTTACCGCTATCCGTCTGTTCGAAGTGGCCGCCTTCTCCATTTCTGCGAAGCTCGATGCTGTAGTAGCCGAGCCCGGCATCGGCTGCAAGGTTGAGGTCTGCTGTGACCGTGCCGTGCGGAGATAGGGCTGCGTCCTGCTGAAACACGACTTTGTTGTCCGCATCGGTGACCTTCAGCTTCAGCGTTTTCGCATCCGGCAGTTCCAGTGCGTCGTTTTTCTCCTTGCGTAACACGGCCTTGATGTGGACAGTGTGTCCGGGCCGGTAAACCGGCCGGTCGGTGTAGATATACGCTTTCAGTTCGCCGGACTGATCGGAGGCAAAGCCGTAGCCCCACGGCGTCACCAAGGCAGTATCGGCTCCAGAGCGCGCCATAATCCAGAGGCTCTCCGGCTCCGGTACGTTGCCATTAGCGTCAGGTGGCCCGACAGGCCCGGCCATGGTGAGCGTGGCCAGGCCGTCGCTGCCGGTCTGGGCTTGCGACTGCTGCTTGCCGTTGGCCCACAGCGCGACCCCGGCCTTCTCGACCGGCGCGCCGGTCTTGCGGTCGGCGATGTAGAGGCTCGCCTCGCCATTGGTGACACGCTCGACGACGGCGATGCTGGTGACGATGGCAACGGTGTAGGCCTTGTAGGTTCCGTCAGTGGCTTCGATCAGGTACACGCCGGCGGCGAGGTTGTCGATGGGCAATTGCTGAGTCTCGCTGACCAATGCGGGCGGGGTGATGAGCTTCCAGCGGGACACGAGCTGGCTTTCGTTGAGCAGCGGAATCTGCGCGAACTCGGTGGCGCCGACGACGCGACTCCGCTTTCCCAGGCTGGCCTGGTGCTCGCGGAAGCTGTCGCGCGCATCGTCCGTGAACTGGCCACGGCAAAAGCGGCGCACGCGACCCCAGAGGTCGGCCTTGAAGTCGTGCAGGCGCTCGATCCAGGTTCGCTCGTCGATCTGCTCGCTGGGCGACTGGCTCTGAGCTCCAAAGCTGTGCAGATCCTTGAGGCCGGAGAAAAACTTCTCCGCGTCGCGGACCTTGTAGACGCGGAATTCGAGAGCCGGGACGTTACGGGCAAGAAGCTGGACCTTCACGCTTTCGCCGGGCGCGAAGGTGCGCGTGGTGGAAAGCGAGAAAGAGCGCGGGGCGTCTTTGGCGGCAGCGGGGATTGCAGCGCAGAACGCGAGCGAGAGAAATAACGAGGCGAGATTTATCGGTCTGAAGGGCCTCATAGCGCGCCTCGCAGAATGTTCCAACGATAGACGCCGAGAAAGTTTGGATTGCCGGCGACGGGACGCCATTGTGGCTGGGGATGATCGAGCAGTTCGGACAAAGCCACGCGCCGCAACTCGCCGGCTTTGCCATGATCTTCACCGGTGTCGTATACAACCGCCGCCTGTCCGCCGATGCGGGTGACGATCATGGAGTGCCACGGAGAGGACTGGCCGAACTGGCGGTAGAAGAGCAGGTCTCCGGGCTGGGCCTCGCGGATGTTGCGGCTGACGAGGGTTGCATTGCGCTCAACCAGCGTCTTGGCGTCGGCGAATTGGGCGAATGCGCCGTTGGCGGCGTCGGCGGGCTCAAAGCTACCGGGGCGGACGCGGAACAGGGCCGCGCCGAGAGGCGTCTCCGGGTAGCGCCAGGCGCGGATCTCGCCGGGCAGCGCGGGGACTTCAATACCTGTGGAGGCGAACCAGGTGTCGTCGTGGCGCTTGAGGGCTTCGCGATAGGCGTAGCGAAGGAGGCTTGCGCAGTCGGTTATCTCAGCCGGGACTTCACTACGCGGGCGGATGGCCTGATAGTCGGCGATGGCGGTGAACCACTGACGGAATGCGGCCTGGTCGGCAGGGTCGGTTAGGCGAAGGAAGTCAGGCGTGCCGTCGGCGAAGCGGTCTTTCCAGGGTCGGGTGGGCCATGGTTGGGAGGACCAGGCGCGTCGGGACAAGTTCGTGCGCTCGTCGTAGCTCGCTGCGCAAACGGACGCGGCGGATGGATCGGTTGCGGCTCCGCGGAATCTGCGCCGCCCATGTCCGTAGACGAAAACGAAGAGTCGCAGCAACAGCAGCAAGACCGCAAGAGACACGATGCCTGCAACAAGCAGTCGCTGTGGGCGCGATTTTTGGGGCGAGCTCAAAGGGAAGCCGATCCGGGGTGAGACCCATGTTACCGCGAATCGCGGAGAAAACAATCCTGTTGTTTGGCAATGGCTTTCAAAACGCGTGGGAGCGGATGCTTGCAGGCGCAAAAAGGCCCTCCGGATTGCGGCGGAGGGCCTTGCTGAAACCGGGATTACGAGCGGCCTACGCCGTAACCGCCCTGGTCGGCTTCGATCCCGACAGGCCGTAGTAGGCAATGTAGAGGTAGCAGACGATGGGGACGATGAAGGCGTGCTGGATACCCATCTTGTCTGCCAGGAAGCCGATGAGCGGAGGAATGATGGCGCCTCCGACAACGGCCGTCATGATGAGTCCCGAGCCTTTGCTGGTCATGGGGCCGAGGCCTGCGATTCCCAGCGTGAAGATGTTGGGGAACATGACCGAGTTGAAGAAGCCGCAGAGGACCAGGGTCGCAATGGCAACAGTGCCGCTGGTGAACATGGAGATGGTGATGAGGACGGCGGCGGTGAGGCCGAAGATGCCGAGCAGCTTGCCGGCCTTGACGCGGGTCATGATGCCGGCGCCCAGCAGGCGGCCGATCAGCGCGCCGCCCCAGTAGAGCGACACCAGGAACGAGGCCGTCTTGGCGGTGCTGACGCCCTGCTGATTGAAGTAGTTGACGGCGATTGAAGCCAGGCCCACCTCGACGCCGACATAGAAGAAGATTCCCAATGCGCCGAGGACGGTGTGCTTGTAGCTCCAGATGCTGCGGCTGAGGATGGGGTCGTTCTGTCCGCCGGGACGGAAGGCCTGCGTCTGCTCGACATGCGGCAAGTGCATGAAGGCAACGGCCAGGCCCAGAATCAGCAGGCCAGCGGCAATGAGGATGTAGGGCACGCGAACGGTATCGGCCACCTGCATCTGCGTGGCGTCGGGGCCGAGGTCGTTGAGGATGTAGGCGCCGGCGACGATCGGGGCGATGGTGCCCCCGATGGAGTTGAAGGCTTGTGCCAGGTTGAGGCGAATCGAAGAGCTGGAGTCCGGGCCCAGAATCGAGACGTACGGATTGGCCGAAGTCTGCAGCGCGGTCACGCCTGCGCCCACAACGAAGATCGCGCTGAGAAACAGCGGGAAGCTCACCATCTTGGCGGCGGGGATAAACAGCAGGCAGCCGACAACCTGAATGAAGAGCGAGACGACCATGGTCTTCTTGTAGCCGATGGATTCGATCAGCTTGGAAGTGGGCGCCGAGAAGACGAAGTAAGCCAGGAAGAAGGCCGACTCAACCAGCATGGCCCATCCGAAGCCCAGAGTGAAGACGGCCTTCAAGTGCGGCACCAGCGACATGTTCAAGTTGGTGATGAACCCGAAGATAAAGAACAGCGCGGTGACGATGATGAACGGAACAAAATATCCCGGCGACGTGAGCGCCGACGATTGTTTCGTAGATGCTGCCATGGAAGGTTGATCCCCGTTTCCTGAAAAAAAGTTGCGCCCGGTAAGGGCCTGTGTCCGCGTTCTGGATTTGACTCGAATTCCAGGGCCGCCGTGAGCCTTTGCCGCCGGTTGGTTTACCGGCTCTAAGGAATCCCGGCATTTGGCTGCACACAACACTATACGGAAAACCCCTTGGGGGGGAAGTGGGGGAACCTTGGCGCTGCCGGCAATCGCCAAAGAGCGCGAGGGGGAGTCTACCGCCAGGACCCGAGTTCCGTTATCCTCAAGATCAAGCAAGGAGATTCATGTGGCCACTGCAACGCTGAGCGGCGCCCGGCTGAAGAAGGTTCTGGCGGCTCTGGAAGAGAACTGGCAAGCCGAAGTGGAGGCCTACCACACCTACCTGGCCCTGGCCGAGCGCGATACGGATGCGGTGCGCGCGCAGGTGCTCCGCCACCTGGCCAACGCGGAGTGGGAGCACGCGGCGCTATGGCATGGGCGAATTGTGGAGCTAGGCGGCACGGAGCCGGAATACAAAGGCAAGCCGGGGGGCGAGGCCGACTCACTGGCCAACCGCGCCGGTGGAGTCCGCATGGCGCTCAGGCGCCTGGAGATTGAAGAGAGCCGGCACATTGCCACATACGGCGAGCAGCTGAAAGCCCTTGGCGACGAAGGCTCGATCGCCATTCTCGACCACGTGATTGAGGACGAGAAGGACCACTACCGCGAGCTTGGGTCGCTCTTGCGTGGGCATTATGCGCCTTCGGCCAGCGCGCCCAAAATTGACGCCAAGGCCGTGCTTGAAGAAATGCTGGCCAAGCGCGCCAAGGGACGGAAGCAGCCGGGCGCTTGGATCGGCGACGCTATCTATGGCGTGAATGACGGGCTGGGAGCCATCTTCGGGATCGTTTCCGGCGTCTCCGGCGCTACGGCCGGCGACAGCAAGTATGTGTTGCTGGCGGGATTGTCGGGCATGATTGCCTCGGCCCTCAGCATGGGGTCGGGGGCCTATCTGGCCGCAAAAAGCAATCGCGAGATTTACCAGGCAGAGATGGAGCGCGAGCGCGACGCGATCCGCATGAACGGGCCCGAGGCGCGGGAACTCCTCTCGCTTTACTACCAGGTCAAGGGCCTGCCGGAGGTGGACGCGCTGCACATGGTGAACCACATCGCCAGCGACCCTGAGCAACTGCTGCGCGCCCTGGCCAGCGAGCGGCTTGGGTCGTCTGAGGAGGCGCTGAGCAACCCGCTGGTTTCGGCAAGTTCCGGTGCGCTCTCAACCGCGATAGGTGCTGCCATTCCGATCATTCCGTTCTTTTTCCTGAGCGGGCTGAATGCGGTGATTGCCGCCGCTGTCGTTTCACTGGCGGCTCACTTCGCCGTAGGCGCGGCCAAGAGCCTGATCACAGTGCGGTCGTGGTGGTCTTCAGGGTTTGAGATGACTATCGTGGGCGCGGTGGAAGGCGCGGTGACGTACGGGATCGGAATTCTGCTGGGCAAGGGCGGCGTGTAGGCCGCGACCCTTCGAAAGGGTTGGGCGCCCCATCCTTCGAGCGCGCTTTGATCGAAGGGTGGGATACCACATA
Source organism: Occallatibacter sp. (assembly GCA_050013495.1). Classification (GTDB taxonomy): domain Bacteria; phylum Acidobacteriota; class Terriglobia; order Terriglobales; family Acidobacteriaceae; genus Telmatobacter. The sequence goes on from JBEKFD010000045.1 coordinate 12,776, forward strand.
GCTCAACCAACGGTCTCTGTCCCTTTCTAAGTTTCAGTCCATCCAGATCGAGTGCATACAATGATCTCGGCCTTCGCCGCCTGGAGAATCCATTGCTGAAAAAGACTGTTTGCCTGCTTGCCTTCGCTGCCACGTTGTTGCCTGCATCCTTCACCATCGGCCAGCCGGCCCTGGGGGCTGCTCCTGCCGCACAGGCCGTCGTCGAGCATGGCGCAACCATGAAGACGCGCGACGGCGTAGCCCTGCGCGCCGACATCTATCGGCCGGCCGGGGAAGGTCCGTTTCCGGTGCTGCTGACGCGGACCCCCTACAACAAGGACAACTTCGCCGGGTTTGGCCAGGAAGGCGCTACGCGCGGCTTTATGGTCGTTGCCCAGGATGTGCGCGGGCGGTATACCTCTGACGGTGAGTGGTACCCCTTCAAGCATGAGAGCGACGACGGCTACGACACTGTGGAATGGGCCGCGGCGCTGCCTCATTCGAACGGCAAGGTGGGCATGTTCTCCGGCTCCTATGTGGGCGCCACGCAGATGCTGGCGGCAATCGCGCATCCGCCGCACCTGGCCGGGATTTGCCCGGTGGTCACGGCCAGCAACTACCACGAGAATTGGACCTACCAGGGAGGCGCTTTCGAGCAGTGGTTCAACGAGTCGTGGACCTCCGGGCTGGCGCAGGACACCCTCAACCGAGTGATCCATGAGAACACGAATGCTCGCGTGGGCAGCACGGTTCTGCCGCTGAATCAGTACCCCGTGTTCAATGTGCCGCCGCCGCAGAATGCAGCGGGGTTGACGAGCGCGGTTGCGCCCTATTTTCTGGATTGGCTGGCGCACCCCTCCTATGACGACTACTGGAAGCAGTGGTCGATCGAAGAGAATTTCCAGAATATCCAGGTTCCGGTGCTGACCATCGCGGCGTGGTACGACATCTTTCAGGGCGGGTCGCTGCGCAACTACATGGGGATCAAGGAACACGGCGGCAGCGATGCGGCGCGCAAAGGGCAGCATCTGCTCGTGGCCATCGGCGGGCACTCGGGCTGGGGACGCAAGATCGGCGATATGGACTTTGGACCGGAGGCGAAATTCGACGAGAATGAGGTGACGCTTGATTGGTACGACTATCTGTTCCTGGGCAAGCAGAACGAGTTTTCCGGGAAGCCGGTGCGGATTTTCGTGATGGGCAAGAACGAGTGGCGGGATGAGGACAACTGGCCGCTCCAGCGGGCGAAGGAGACGCGCTACTTCCTGCACTCGAGCCGCAACGCCAACAGCATCGGCGGGGATGGGGCTCTATCGACAGCGGCGCCGGGGGCTGAGGCGGCGGACAGCTACGTCTACGACCCGGCAAATCCGGTTCCCACGGTCGGCGGCCCGCTGTGCTGCGACGCAACGCACCTGGCCGCAGGGCCGCGTAATCAGAAGGAAGTGGAAGCGCGCCAGGATGTGCTCGTGTTCTCGACGCCACCGCTCACCGAGGATGTTGAGGTCACCGGTCCGGAGACGCTGGATTTGTTTGCGAAGACTTCCGCCGCGGATACGGATTTCACCGGCAAGCTGGTGGATGTTGCGCCGGATGGGACGGCAATTAACTTAACGGAGGGGATTTTGCGGGCACGTTATCGAGAATCAACCAAGGCCGCGCCCAAGCCCATCACGCCGGGCGAAGTGTACGAGTACAAGATCGATCTGTGGTCGACGAGCAATGTGTTCCTGAAGGGGCACCGAATTCGGCTGGAGGTTTCGTCGAGTAATTTCCCCCGCTTCGACCGGAATTTGAATACGGGCAAGGACGACGCTACGGACGGCGAGATGGTGAAGGCAACGAATACGGTGCTGCACGATGCGGCGCATCCGAGTGCGTTGATTTTGCCGGTGGTGGCTGCTCAATAGACGCCTGTGGCTTCCTGAGTTCAAGATCGAGATGGACATGAAAAACGTGAAAATCGCGGGCATTCTTTTTGGCTTGACGGGTGCAATTCTCTTCGCCGAAACAGTCGTTGGCTGTATCGCAATGCTCGGTGTCGGATTCTTCTCATTTCAGGATGTCCTTCTTGGCCTGTGCCTTACAATGGCATTCCCCATTTTTCTCCTCATGCTTGTGTCGTCGCGAATAACCACATTTTTCCTTTGGATATTCTTCTTCGCCCAATGGATAGGAATGTGCCTTATCAGCCGCCCTCCGACGTTGATCAACCCACTTGACGGAATCCATGGTGATGCACTTTTGCTTGGAGTCGTTCTATTCACGATTGCCGATATACTTATCCATCGTGGGGCACCCGAGATCTCCGCTGTCGGGCCAGAGAACATCACTGCGACACAAGACCCACCGCTTTGACGCTCACGGACGCACCCGCACCAGTTATATGCTTTATGTGTCGCGCTATACCGGCCAAAAAACGCGATAGTGCAGCCGCTACGCGACGGGCTGGCTCGCAGACTCGCTGACCTGCTGGCCCGCCAATAGCTCCTTCGCTGCCTGACGGCCAAGCCGAATACAATCCGGAATCCCGATCCCGTCATACGCGTTGCCGGCTAGCTTCAGGCCGGGCAGCATTGCGACCCGCTCAGCTACGCGCCTGGCACGGGACTGGTGGCCTACGGCGTATTGGGCCATGGCGCGACGCCAGCGGCTGACCTGGGTGTGTTCGGGGCGGGCGTGGATGCCGAGAATCTCCTGCAACTCGCGGCGCACGGTGGTGACCAGAACGTCATCCGGTTCGGCGAGCAGCGCTTCGTTTTTCATGCCGCCCAGGAAGGCGCGCAGGACGGCTTTGCCGGCAGGCGTCCGGCCCAGGAACTTGCGGTGTACGAAGGTGCAGGCGAGCATGGCGCGGCCTTCGCTGGCGGGGACCAGGAAGCCGAAGCCGTCGGGCAGTTGGCCAAGGGCGGCTTCGTCGTAGACCAGATTGATGGTGATAGAAGACGAGTAGGGGATGGCGCTCAGGTCTTCGCCCAGCGCGGTGTCAACCGGACTGAGGAGAACGCCGGCGGCCCAGGCGGGCGAACAGACGATTATCGAGTCGTAGACCTGCTTGACCCCGGCGGCGTCGACCCGCCAGCCGTTGGAGACCTTTTCGATTGCGCTGACCGGCGTTGACAGGTGCACCCAGGCCGGGTTCAGCTTGGCCTCGATGGCGTCGACAAGCTGTTGCAGGCCGCCGCGCAGCGTGGTGAAGATGGGGCGGGGAACCGGAATCGATTTGCCGTTCCCGTTTCCGTTGAGCGCGCCGTTTTTCTTGGCAGCTTCGCTGGCTTTGGCGCGCATCTTGCGGTGGGCGGCCAACATGCCGCGAGTCAGTGAGCCGTACTCCGCTTCCATCTCGACAAGGCGGGGGAGGACAGTGCGGGCGCTGAGTTGCGTGGCGTCTCCGCCGTAGATGCCGCTGAGCAGCGGGTCGGCGAGGCGGTCGACGGCTTCCAGCCCGAAGTGGCGCTCGACCAGCGTGGCGACGGCCTCATCTTCAAGGCCTGTGGGGCGTGGGGGGTGGAGCAACTCCAGGCCCATGCGGATCTTGGTGCCCAGGCTGAAAAGCGGCGTGAGCGCGGTGGGAATGAGCTTGGTGGGGACCAGAAACATGAGGCCGTCAGGCAACGGGACAAGCTTGTTTTTGATCAGGATGTAGGTCTTGCGGGCGGCGTCGTTCGAGGGGACCAGGTCGGCGGCCAGGCCGAGTTCGCGGCAGAGCTCCGCCGCCGCTGGCTTTTCGGAGATGAAGGAGTCGGGTCCGCGCTCGAGGACTGCGCCGTTCACGATTTCAGTGGCAATGGAGCCGCCCAGTTGCTCGCGGGCTTCGAAGAGCGTGTACTCGACGTCGACTCCGGCGGCGCGGACTTTTTCCAGTTCATAAGCAGCCGCCAGTCCCGCTATGCCTCCGCCGACGATGGCTGTTTTCATGGTCCGACCCCACACCATCCTAATGCAATTCCCAATTCGAGGAGCAGTTGCCGATTCGAGGGGCCGCTCTTGCAGGGAAAATCCGGGTGCCTCGAAGAAATCCGGCCACCTTCAGGATCGATCCAGCGGCGTGCTCTTGCATGTGATTTGGATCACATGGAGTGCGGTTCTTCTACGCTACGGACGGCAGAAAAAGTGTGTGCCCGGTTCTCAGCATCGAGACCTGGGCACCCGCGGTTGAGGCTGTTTTACGAGAACACCGATTGCGTTCCTAAATGGTTACCAGCTGCGTGATTTCCACGTGGTGGAATGCTTCGGCCTTCTGCTCCAGCTCGGGGTCCCAGTTTTTGGGCTGGTAGATGCAGCAGGGTTCCTGGGCCAGTGGGTCGCCGGTAAGGGCGTAGGCGCGGGCGCGGGAGCCGCCGCAGATCTCCTTGTACTCGCATGCGCCGCACTTGCCTTCGAGCTTGCTGGTGTCGCGCAGGGACTTGAAAATGGGGGCATTGCGGTAGATCTCGCTCACCGGAGTGTCGCGGACGTTGCCGGCGTGGATGGGCAGGAATCCGCTTGGATAGACGTTGCCGACGTGGGAGATGAACATGAAGCCTTTGCCGTCGTTGACGCGGCGGGTGGCCCAGCTTGCGGTGCGGGTCTTAGCGTCGGCGGTGGGTGCGCCGGGCTCGTATTTCCGTCCCGTAGCTCCACCCGGATGCCCGCTTCCATGCCCCATGCGGCGCTCTTCCAGGTTGTGCTGCAGCAGGTAACGGCGGTAGTGCATGGCTTCGGTCGTCTTGATCTGGAAGCTGACGCGATGCGAGAGCTCGTAGATTTTGCCGAAGACCTGCTCAAACTGTTCTCCCGACAGCAGATCGGCCTGCTGGCCGCGTCCTACGGGGACGAGGAAGAAGACGTTCCACATGACAATGGCGAGCTTCTCGAAGAGGGCGCAGAGGTTGTCGAGGTCGTGGGCATTGTGGCGGCTGATGGTGGTGTGGACCTGGATGGGGATGCCGGCTTCGTTGGCCCACTCGATGGCCTGGATGGTGCGGGCATAGGCGCCGGGCAATCCGCGGAAGGTGTCATGGATTTCCGGACAGGAGCCGTCGAGCGAGATGCCGAGACGGACGAGGCCGGCTTCCTTTAGCTTGAAGATGGCTTCGCGGTTGAGCAGGGGAGTGGCGCTGGGAGTGAGCGCTACTTGAACTCCTTTGCCTGCGGCATAGCGGATCAGTTCGAAGACGTCTTTGCGCTTGAGCGGGTCGCCGCCGGTGAAGACGAAGATGGGCACGCCCATGTCGGCGATCTGATCGATAAGCTGCTTGCCTTCTTCGTTGCTGAGCTCGTCCGGGTGTGCGATGGGCTGGGCGGCGGCGCGGCAGTGCTTGCAGGCCAGGTCACAGGACTGCGTGACTTCCCAGATGGCAAGGAAGGGTGTTTCGTCGAAGTTCAATCCGCCGAGGGCGGGAATATTGTGCATGGGCTGCATGAGGCCTCCTTCGGGAATCGGGGCCGGCCGGTTGGAAGACATGGCCTGCGCCGGGGGTCGAGCGCCACGATTCCGTTTTAGAAGAGCAGCCCAAAGAGAACGTGCGCTGTGATTGGGATCACGTTATGTCGAGGTTTGCACAACCCGAATGTTTTCCCGCTCGACAAACTTCCGAATTCGGCGCACAATCTGGCTCAAGTGAACGATCGCTTCCGGACCTGCGTCTTTGTTGGTTGAACGCCGATTCTTCGCGCGCCGGGAACGGCAGTACGCGCGGTCGGCATGTGATTTAGCTCACTTCGATCTGTGCCACGGGTCACCGAAGACCAGTGGCGAACCTGCTACAGTTTTTTGCACCTTCAGGAGGTTCCCATGGCAGCCGTAATCAAGCCGGGCTGGAGCAAACCCTCCACCATTCTCTTCGCTTCAGAGATTCCCGCCAACGAAAAGGCCTTCTCATTTGCACTTGCGCAGGCTTCGGAGTTTGGCGCCGATCTCATTCTTTTTCACGCTTATGACACGCTGGTGGTGACCGCGTCAGAGACGTCGGGGATTCGTTATTATGACTATGCCGCCGCCGCACGTGCCGAATTGAAAGCTCTAGAACCGCTGGCCGATCGCGTGCGCGCGGCCGGCATACGATGCGAGGTTGTGGTACGGCCGGGACTGCCCGCCGACCAGATTCTCGGCTTCCTCCGCGAGCGCGAGGTTGATCGCGTTGTCATGGGCACCCACTCGCCGGGTCCCATCGGCAAGCTGCTGGTGGGCTCGGTGGCCGAGGCTGTGCTGCGCACCGCGCGCGTGCCGGCGTACATTGTGGGGCCGGACGTGGTGGATGGCGAATACCGCAAATTCGCCACGCGCACCATTCTCTGCGCAGTCAGCATGCAGGAAGCCAGTCACATTGTGGTCGAATTTGCCGCCGACCTGGCAGCGCAGCACTGCGCGCGGCTGGTGCTGCAGCATGTGATCCGGCCGCAGGAACGGCATGAAGTGCTGGCCGGCAGAACGATAGACCAAATCGAGACCGACCTGATGGCGCTGGTTCCGGCGGAACTGGCGGGAAAGATTGCCGTGCAGACCATTGTGGTCCCGGGCGATCCGACCGAGGAATTGCTCTACCAGGCCCGTGCGCAACTGGCAGATTTGATTGTGCTTGGCGCCCAGGGCGCGTCGGCGTTTGCAGCCATCACCAGGCACGGGGTGGTTTATAAAGTCCTTGCGCATGCGCATTGCCCGGTCATGACGCTTTCGCCTGCGGTGCTGGCAGAGAGCGGCGTGGTCGCTGAGCACCACGCGAGCGAAGTTTATATGGCGGGCGTGTTTTAGAGAGACAGCAAGTTAGCCGCGGTTCCTAAGGGAGCCGCGGCTTGCTTTTTTGAGAGGGCAGCGGCTTCTTCGGAGCTGGGCGGGTCAAGCAGGGCTGCTTCGCGTATAAGACGCCGCTGATACCCTTGCCCTCGGTGATCGTGAAGATGCGGTCTTCGGCGGGCAGCTTGACTTTTTCGATGACTCCGGAAGGCCAGTGAATCTCGGCGGTTCCAGCGTCTGTGGCGTCGCCGAGGCCAAAGTGCGGGCGCTGATCGTTTGATGAGATATAGCTGCCGCCGCTCATCACGTCCTCCCGCTGACGCATGCCGTTGGCGCTTAGATACACAGTTGCTCCGACTGCATCGCGCGGACTCTTTTCACCTCCGATCAGCTTCAGTTCCACCCAGTGGTGACGATCGGGATTCACGTTCTTCAACAGCACCGGCGGGCCGTCGATGGGGCTGATGACCACGTCGATCTTGCCGTTGTTGAACAGGTCTCCAAAGGCAGCGCCCCGGCCGGAAGTCAGGGTTGCAAGGCCAGAGCCTTTCACCGGCGGCACGTATTCGAACTTGCCGTTGTGCAGGTTGTGGAACAGCAGCGGGCGCTCGGCGAAGGTGGTGCCCCAGTCGTGCTGGTCCACCTGCGGGTAGACGTGGCCGTTGATCATCATGATGTCTTTCCAGCCATCGTTGTCGTAGTCAGGAAAGCCGGCGCCCCAGCCGACGAAGGGAACCGCCATCTGCGTGATCCCGGCCTGGTCGGCGACTTCAGTAAAACTGGCGTCGCCATCGTTGTGATAGAGGGCCTTGTAGTCGTCGGAGAAATCGGTGATGAGCAAATCGACCAGGCCGTTATTCATGTAATCGCCCACGGCCAGGCCCATGGAAGCGATCTCGCGGCCTTCGTTGTTGAGGGCAAAACCGGAGATGTAGCTCCGATCCTCAAAGGTGCCGTCGCCCTTGTTGATGTAGAGATAGTTGGGCTCAGAATCGTTGGCTACCAGCAGGTCGACCTTGCCGTCGTTGTTCACGTCGACAAAGATGGAGGTGAAGCCGTAGTAGGCGCCGGGATCGGAGACGCCGGCCTTCACGCTCACGTCGGTAAATGTCCCGTCGCCATTGTTGTGAAACAGGTGGTCGGGCTCGCCTTGCAGGCCGTGCGGGCCGCACATCACCGGGGTCTGGTGCAACTGGCAGAAGGCGAATGGCACTCCGCCGGCGGCCGTGGGCTGGTGCTTCAGATCGTAGTGGACGTAGCCGGAGACGAACAGATCGAGGCGGCCGTCGCCGTCGTAGTCGCCGAAAGTTGCACCGTCTGACCAGTTGCCGAGCGTGACGCCGGCCTTTTCTCCAACGTCAGAGAAGGTGCCATTGTGGTTGTTGTGGTAGAGGCGATTCTTGCCGAAATTGGCTACGAAGATGTCAGGCCAGCCGTCGTTGTCGAAGTCCCCGATGGCCACGCCGAAGCCCCAGCGGTCGTTGGTGACGCCGGCCTTGGCCGCAACGTCGGTAAACGTCCCGTCGTGGTTGTTGTGGAAGAGGGCGGCGTGCGGCGGGGTCTTCTTGCCGCTCATGGCGTCGTAGGTAGAGCCGTTGACGAAGTAGATATCAAGCCAGCCGTCGTTGTCGTAGTCGATGAGGCCGACGCCGGAGCCGTCGGTCTCCAGGATGTACTTCTTGTCGGCCGTACCCATGACGTGAAGCCATTTGGAGAGGCCGGCGGCTTTGGTGGCGTCCTCGAAGACAACGGTGCCGAGATCCTTGTCGACGAAGCCGCCTGCGGTGATGGGGCGCTTCTCTTCGTCGTAGACCGGAGCGAACGTGCCTGCTGAGGAGATGCCGCCCATGCCGCTGGGGGGCGGCGGCATGGGCGGGGTTGGCTTGTTTTGCGCGGGTGCGAGTGATGCATCCGGACCCAACACGAGGCCGAGAGTCAACAGAAATGCGATCCAGCGATTGGAATGCGTGGGGATGCGGAGCGGATGCGAGGTAGGATGGCGTACCAACGGCAACGAGATTCCTCTAAGGCAATCAGTTTACAGCACTGCATTTCTGGATGGCTGTGACTTCCAGTGCGCGGCTGTACTGAGCGAATCCGACGCCAAGGCCGTTCTTATTTCGTACAGGGCTTGCCGCCGCACATTGTGCCGGTAATGCCTTTGCCTTCGGTAATGGTGAAGAAACGGTCCTCGGCGGGGAGCTTCACTTTTTCCACTGCGCCCGACGGCCAATGGATTTCGGCTGTGCCGGCGTCGGTTGCGTTGCCCAGGCCGAAGTGGAGACGGCGGTCGTTCGAGGAGATGTAGCTGCCGCTGGCCAGCACATCCTGGCGCTGGCGCATTCCGTTGGCGCTGAGATAAACCGTGGCGCAGGTGGCGTCGCGGGGGCTTTTCGGGCCGCCAACCAACGAGATGGCTATCCAGTGATGGTGGTCGGGATTCACGTTGCGCAGCAGCACGGGCGGCCCGTCAACGTTGTTGATGATCACGTCCATCTTGCCGTCGTTGAACAGGTCGCCGAAGGCCGCGCCGCGAGCGGGGATGACATCGGTCAGGCCGGTGCCTTTGACGGGAGGGACGTACTCGAACTTGCGGCTTTTCCCGTTCGCATCGGGGATGTTATGGAACAGCAGCGGACGCTCGGCAAAGCTGGTGCCCCACTGGTGCTCGTCCACCTGCGGATAGACATGGCCGTCGACCATGAAAAGGTCGAGCCACCCGTCGTTGTCGTAGTCGAGGAAGCCGTCGCCCCAGCCGACGAAGGGGATGGTGGTCTGGGCGATTCCAACCTTGTAGCTGACGTCGGTAAAGCTCGAGTCGCCGTCGTTGCGGTAAAGCACCTTGTAGTCGTCGCCGAAGTCGGAGACGAAAAGATCGAGCAGGCCGTTGTTCTCGTAGTCGCCGACAGCAATTCCCATTGACGCGATCTCGCGGCCGTCTTTGTTGAGCGCGAATCCTGACGTGTAGCTTTGGTCGTCGAAGGTGCCGTCGCCCTTGTTGATGTAAAGAAAGTTGGGCTCGGAGTCGTTGCCTACCAGCAGGTCCGGCTTGCCGTTGCCCTTCAGCGAGGCAAAGATGGCCGTGAAGCCGAAGTAGGCGTCCTTATCCTCAACACCGGCCTTCACCGTCGTATCGGTAAAGGTGCCGTCGCCATTATTGTGGAAGAGGTGGTCAGGCTCGCCTTTCAAGCCTCTTGGCCCGCAATTCACCGCCGCGCCCCTGTACGAGCAGAAGGCGTAACCCACAGCTTTTGAGCCGCCGACAGGAAGGTTGTCTCGGTCGAAGTGCACGTAGCCGGTGACGTAGAGGTCGAGGCGCCCGTCGCCGTCGTAGTCACCCCAGGCGGAACCCGGCGACCAGTTGCCCAGAGCGACGTGGGCTTGTTCGGCCACATCTGTAAATGTGCCGTCGTGGTTGTTGCGGTAGAGGCGGTTTTTGCCGTAGTTGCCCACGTAGATGTCGGGCCAGCCGTCGTTGTTGTAGTCGGCGACGCTCACGCCGTAGCCCCAGCGGTCGTTGGTCACGCCGGCTTTGGCGGCGATATCGATAAAGGTTCCGTCGTGATTGTTGCGGAACAGGGCTGCGCGCGGCATCGGTTCCTTGCCGTCGAGCGCGTCGAAGGTTGCGCCGTTCAAAAGGTAGATGGAGAGCCAGCCACTGTTGTCGTAATCGATGAGTCCGACGCCGGAGCCGTTCGTTTCGATGATGAACTTCTTGTCCGGCACGCCCATCTTGTGTACCCAGCCGGAGAGGCCGGCCTGCTGGGTGACGTCCTGAAAGACCACGGGGCCGGAATCAACGAAGCCGCCTGCGGTGATGGGGCGTTTCTGCGCGTCGTATACCGGCGCCGCACCCACGCCGCCGGCGATGCCGCCCATGTTGCTTGGCGGGGGAGGAGTCTGCGGGGGAGTTGTCTGCGTCCCCGTCTGTCCCGGGCGCGGGGCCGGGGCCGGCGCCACGGCCGGGGCTACGGCCGATGCGGTCAAAACGCTGGAAGCAGGAGGGTTGGCCTCAGAACTCTGGGCGGTTTGGCTGCTTTGCGGTTGCGCCGCCAGTGTCAGGCAATCTCCTGGAATGGTCAGAATGCCGATTAGGATGCCGGAAAAGATTCCGCGAACGTGCAACGGCAAGGTAAGTCCCCCACGGCATGCAGTGTACCGCAACCGCCTAACTCTCTGTGATGCGCGAATGGTTCTCAATTTCAACAAGCAGCCAAACCTGTCTGCATCCAATGGTTAGAAAGCATTCCACCGGCGGAGGCCAAACCCGTGAGCAAGCCAGCAGTCGATGCCAGATCCCCCACCGTGCACTACCATTTCGGCCGATTTGCCTCCTTTACCACCGCCTGGCTTGGGTCGACATGGGCCTTCGTAGGCGCAGGCCTGGTGATCGCAACCTGGGCCGCCACCGGGCCGATCTTTCACTTCTCCGACCGTTGGGCGCAGGTGATCGGCACGGCAACGACCCTGTTGACGTTTCTAATGGTCTTGCTTATCCAGAACACGCAAAACCGGGACTCCCGCGCCATCAATCTGAAGCTGAACGAACTGATCCGGGCCATGGATAATGCCCGCAATCAGATGATCGACATCGAACGGCTGACCGATCGCGAACTCGATGAGATGCAGGCCATGTACGAGAAGGTCAAGACTGCCTGGACGCAGCGTCAGCCTCGCGACCCGCTCAAGGTGGCCGAGAAATGAAGCGGCCGAGAGCAAACATGAGGATCGTTGAGATGCGGTCAATTCGATACAGCCGTCCGAGAGGAGCGGTGCGTAACTTGATCTCAGGAGCGTGCGGCGATGAATGAGCAAAGGGTTAACGGCGCAATCGACGAAGTTGTGGGCAGCGCCAAGAGTCACATTGGCAACCTTACCAGCAACACGGGAACTCAGATTGAAGGCGCGGCACAGCAGATCAAGGGCAAAGTCGAGACGGCTGTGGGCAAGCTGAAAGATGCGGTCAAGGGTTCGCAAACGAACGAGAAAGAAGAGCACGCTTCGAACCGGCAAGATCTATATGGGCAGTTCTTATTCGGATAGCGGGCATGTGAAGATTTAGCTTCACGCGCCCGCATTCGCGAATTGACATGGCATCTCGTCTCAGGTCCGGGTATACTGGCGCCAAGGCGGCCCGGTGGCGCGCAGTTGCCCGCGTGCTCCGAAGTCCTGTGGATTCCTTGAGTTGCACCCTCTTTCCCGCCTCCTGCACTCTCTGCGGCTCCCCTCTGCCGCAGCTTTCTCATGTTCCAATCTGCGCTGTTTGCTGGGGTGAGTTTCCACTTCCAGCCGGGCCTGCTTGTGCCCTATGCGGCGATACTCTGGACGCGTTCTTCCCCAGTTCTGATGCTGTAAGAGATTCTCTTTGCAGGGCTTGCAGGCTTGCGCCGCCCCCTTTCGTGCGTGCCGTGGCCTTCGGGCTTTACCAGGGCCGCATGAAGGCTGCCATTCACGCCTTCAAGTACGACCGGCTGCACCCGGTCGCGCGCGGACTGGGACGGATGCTGGCGCAGGCCATCGCTCAACTTGCCGGCGAAGCGCCGGACGAGATGCTGGTGGTTCCAGTGCCGCTGCACAGGACAAAGCAAGCGGAGCGCGGCTTCAACCAGGCCCGCGCGCTGGCTGAGTCGGCGCTTGGTTTCTTGCGCAAATCGCATCCCCAATGGCGCCTCACGCTGGCCTCCAGCACTCTGAAGCGATTGCGGCCGACGACGAGCCAGGCCGGCCTCACTTCGCATCAGCGGCGTTTAAACGTCCGTGGCGCCTTTACTGTTTCCGACCGATCGGCTGTTGAGTCGAAGAACATTCTGTTGATCGACGACATTCTTACCACTGGTGCAACCGCCCGCGCCGCGGCACAGGCGCTGGCCAAGGCCGGGGCAGCCTCGGTGTGGGTTGCGACGCTGGCCAGGGCGCGCAGAGTCAACGAGTTTTATTACGGAGCGGATTTTCAGGAAGACATGCACAAACTCGCCGGCTTCGAGGCGAACACATTTGCGGCAAGTACTGATTCATCGGACCGTTCATCGCAAGACCAACCATCTTTTTGACGAGGGGATAAAGGATGTCGCTGGGAAAAGCTATGATTCATGCCCGTAAACAGAAGTCCATCGCCAAAGCCGCGGCCTGCGCCGGCGATTATGCCGCGGTGCAGCCGGTGCACATGCTGCAGATGCCGGTGCTGGTGCTCAACGCGTCCTATGAGCCGATTAATATTTGCGGAGCTCGCCGCGCGCTGGTGCTGGTTCTCAAGGGCATTGCGCGCACCGAGGAGGAGCACGGACTGATGCTTCATGCCCAGCGCAGCCGCATCGCCATGCCCTCGGTGATCCGGCTGCTCGAGTATCGGCGCATCCCTCACCAGACGCGCGCCCGATCGCGCAAGAACATTCTGCTGCGCGATCGCAATTCGTGCCAGTACTGCGGCGTCGTGCTGCCCTCGAGCGAATTGACCCTGGACCACGTAATCCCGCGCTCGCGCGGTGGCAATTCGACCTGGGAAAACCTGGTGGCCTGCTGCCACGCCTGCAACCGCCGCAAGGGCAACCGCATGCTGCACGAGATCGACGACATGGCTCTGATGCGCGATCCGCGGCCTTTCTCATTGCATACCAGCCGGCAGATCATGCGCATGCTGGGGCGTGGAGACGACCGGTGGAGGAAGTACCTGTTTTATTAGCCGACTCCGAGCTGGTCTTATTTTCTGATCCTGAGCGCCCTCAATTCCCTTTCTGTTGGGCGAGCCGCCGTGCTTCAATTGATCCGACGCAATTTCGGGTCATGAGAGGCACGTATGTTCAAGCGCGCTACAGTTGCGGTGGTTTTGTTCTTAGCCCTGAATCTGGCCTGGGCACAGCACGCGGAAATGAGCAGCAATGCTTGCGAAAAGCTTGCTAAGCTCTCCCCTCAGTCAGCGAAGGTCGTCTCCGCGAGCCTCGTGGCGGAATACTCCTTCACCCCTCCAGGCTCGAATGCGCTCGACCCAGA